>NZ_CP087263.1:1280714-1600892 GCF_020923435.1 Brevibacillus humidisoli
TGGAAGGATCGACGGTGATGACGAAATACGGGCCAGTCAAGACAGATTATATCCTGTTTATTGCTGCCGGCGCATTTCACATCGCTAAGCCGTCCGATCTGATTCCGGAACTGCAGGGACGTTTCCCGATTCGCGTGGAACTGACCAGTTTGGAGGAAGAAGATTTTATCCGTATTCTGACTGAGCCAAAAAATGCATTAATCAAGCAGTATGTTGCTTTGTTGGAGACGGAAGGTATTAGAATAGAATTTTCAGATGATGCTATTAGAGAAATTGCGAAGCTGGCAACAGAAGTGAACCAGTCGACTGACAATATCGGGGCGAGACGACTGCATACATTGCTGGAGAAGCTGTTGGAAGACCTGTCTTTTGAAGCTCCGGACATTCATTTGGAAACAGTGAACATCACGCCAGAATATGTACGAGAGAAACTGGTCGGCATCGTTTCGAACCGCGATCTCAGTCAGTATATTTTGTAGATGAACGATAGAAAACGTCAGGAGGAATTGAAGATGGATTTGTTATCGAAAACCAGGAGAATTAACCGTATGCTGCAAAAATCGGCAGGGCATGCGGTTAACTTTAATGAAATGGCAGAGGTATTGAGTGACGTGATTGACGCCAATATCTTTGTCGTCAGTCGAAAGGGTAAGATGCTGGGGTATGCGATCGCACAAGAGATTGACAATGAACGCATTCGACAGATGTTGGAAGAACGTCGTTTTCCGGAGGAGTATAGCCAAAACCTGCTGAAAGTGGAAGAGACCTCGGCCAACCTCGACATCGACAGTCCGTATACGGCTTTTCCAGTCGAAATGAAAGAAGTGTTTTCATCCGGGTTGACTACGATTGTTCCGATTATGGGAGGCGGTGACCGCCTGGGCACGCTGATTCTTGCCCGTGTCAACAATCACTTTGTCGATGACGACCTGATTCTTGCAGAGGTAGGGGCCACTGTTGTAGGAATGGAGATTCTGCGGGAACGCTCTGAAGCGATTGAAGAAGAAGCACGCAGCAAAGCGGTTGTACAGATGGCGATTGGCTCCCTCTCTTATAGCGAATTGGAAGCGGTCGAACACATTTTTGAAGAGTTGGACGGGAAAGAAGGGTTGCTGGTCGCCTCCAAGATTGCCGACAGAGTGGGCATCACCCGTTCTGTGATCGTCAACGCACTGCGCAAACTGGAGAGCGCCGGTGTCATTGAATCCCGTTCCTTGGGGATGAAAGGGACATTTATCAAGGTACTGAATGAAAAACTGCTGCCCGAATTGGAGAAGTTGAAAACCTCCTAAGCGTCTAGGGCTCCAAAAAGGAGAAAAGGCTGCCGTTCAATTGGCGGCCTTTTTTATTTTGTGGATATATGTCGAAATGCGTTTGGGAGAGTATTATGGCGCCTCTATTGCAATAGGAACATAGGCACAGTCTCTTGCGGTAGATGCGCACGCATAAGGGCGTTTGATAGAGCGTAAGTCCCGTTTGTAAGATAGGTCTTTTTTCGTAAAAATTATTTTGCTATGATTATACGTGTTCTGATGTCGATTTAGCAGGAATAATTGCGAGTTTTGAAGAAGTTGTTAGGTGCCATAACGAAAATAGCCTACATTCTAGAAAAAATGTCGAATGTTGCAAAATTTAGCAAGTAAAACAGGTTTAAAAGAAAAAAGGATGGGGTATTCAAACAGAATGTAAACCAATTATGTAAAAAACAGGGGAGGGAGCCGGATTGATTCAAACAGACCACCTGCGGTTGCTGGAGCGTTCTTTGGATGTCAGCACGTTGAGGCAGCGCGTTATCGCGAATAATATCGCCAACGTGGACACTCCGCACTTCAAAAGCAAGCGAGTCGCGTTCGAAGAGATGCTTCGACAAGAAATGGGGCAGACAACCAGTCAACTCCGTGCGTATCGGACGGATCAACGTCATCTATCGTTCGGCCCAATTGGTTCCATTCCCGAGCCGCGCATTACGTCTAATCCGAATGCGATGGTGCAGCATAATGAAAACGATGTTGACCTGGAGTATGAAATGAACCGAATGGCCGAAAATCAAATCTGGTACAACGGATTGGTCCAACTGACAGGCGGTTATTTCACCAAGTTGAGCAGTGTGATTAACGGAGGAGGGAAGTGATTGTAGATGAGCTTGTTTAGAGGGATGGATACAAGTGCATCGGCACTTACCGCTAACCGTTTGCGGCTGGACACGATCGCAGCCAACATTGCCAACGCCAATTCGACTCGCGCCCAGTTGGTTGATGGAGTATGGCAGCCGTATCGGCGAAAGATCGTTGAGATTGCTCCCAAGACGAACCAGACCTTTGATCATTTGCTCGGGGCTGCAATCGGGATGGTTTCGGGTGCCAAGCCGGAGCAAGGTGTTCGTGTGCAGGCGATTCGTGAGGACAACACGCCGTTTAAACGGGTGTACCATCCGGAGCATCCAGATGCTGATCAGGCAGGATACGTGCTGATGCCAAATGTAGACATCATGAAAGAAATGGTGGACATGATTTCGGCGTCCCGTTCCTATGAAGCGAATGTAACTGCATTAAATGCTTCGAAGAGTATGATGATGAAGGCATTGGAAATTAACGGGAGATAAGGAGCGAAATAGCTGATGCAAATCAATCCTCTCAGCAAAATAGCAACACAGCCGCCATCTGTTGCAGGCAAGGCTACACCAGCGGAAGTGGCTCAGTCGTTTTCCGATTATTTGTCCAATGCAATGGGACAAGTGAATCAAGCTCAGCTGGGGGCTCAGGAACTGACGAAACAATACGCTGCCGGCCAAGTGGATGACATACACCAAGTAATGATTGCCGGACAGAAAGCATCCGTTATGCTTCAGCTAACCATGCAAGTGCGCAACAAGGTGATCGAATCCTATCAGGAAATTATGCGGATGCCACTCTAATGATCATTGCTGTAACCGCTCGGTGGGGTGAAACATGAACGAACGTCTAGCATTATACAGAGAACGAATAAAAGCAAAGTGGAGCGAACTAGGAAGCCGACAAAAATGGTTAATTGGTTTTACGGCCCTGTTTCTTCTGATATCGCTGGCCTTATACATATTTTTCGCATCTCAGCCAGTATACGTGTCGCTTTACGATCAGCGCTTAAGTGAACAGGAAATCGGAATCATCAAGCAAGAACTGGACAGCAACCAGATCCCGTATCGGGTTACCGGTGGCGGGACACGGATCGAGGTTCCGCAGGTAATGGCTCAGGATATCATTGTTGATCTTGCCGCACAGGGCATCCCCAGTGAAGCGGGAATCAGCGCAGAAATATTCTCCAGCACCGGCAGCTTTGGGATTACGGACCGACAGTTTGATGTGCTCAAGAAAGATGCATTGCAGCAGGAGCTTAGGAAAATGCTGGAGCGCGTCAATGGTGTTCGCACGGCCCAGGTCATGATTACATTACCGGAGGAAAACCTGTTTGTTACAGAGACACCGGAAGAGGCGACCGCTTCTGTGATCGTCGATGTGGAGCCGGGTACGCGGCTCAATCAAGGGCAGATCAAGGCTCTTCACTATCTGGTATCCCGCTCGGTGGAGAACCTCCCGATTGAAAACATCACCATTACCGATCAGTACTCCAATCTGCTGGAGATAAATGAAACCGACGGAAGCTCCGGCTCGATGCCCCTCTATGAGCAGCAGGAAAAAATCAGGTCAGATTACGAGAGAAAAATACAGCAAGACTTGTACAACCTGCTTGGCACCATCATGGGGCGTGACAAGGTGATTGTCCACGCTGCCGTCAAGATGAATTTCGCCAAGGAGAACCGGGTGGAGAACCTGGTGGAACCGGTTGATCAGGAAAACAACGAAGGCATCATCATCAGTGCTGAACAACTATCCAAGACCTTTAGCGGACAAGGTGCACCTCCCGGAGGTGTGGCCGGTACCGGCGAAAACGGCGTCCCCGGTTACCCAGGAGGAGATCAACAGGGCAGCACCAGCGAGTACGAAGAATTAAGCGAACGGGTAAACCGGGAAGTAAACCGAATCACCCGCAATATCACCGAAAGTCCTTATCAGGTAGAAGATATCTCGATCAACATCGGTGTTGAACCGCCAGCAGGCGGTCAACTTGACCCGCAAACGGTGGAGAACATCAGGCAGATCCTGCGCAATGTCGTCTTTGTTACACTTAGCGACCGGAATCGGGAACTAACCCAGGCCGAACTGGATCAACGCATCTCCGTATTCGAACGCCAGTTTGACGGAAAAGTTGCAATCGAGCAGCAGTCCGCGTTGAATCCGTATATCCTGTATGGTGTAGGTGCGCTTGCGCTGTTGGCCATTGCGGCTGTTGCTTATCTCGTCATCCGCCGACGCCGTCAAGCGAACCAAGAAGAAGAGCTTCCGGATTTGCCTGCGCCTGAGCCCTCGGAAATACCCGATCTTGAATACAGCGAGGACAGTGACGGCGTAGTGGTTCGCAAGCAATTAGAGAAGTTGGCCAGAAGCAAACCGGAAGAATTCGTTACACTGCTTCGCACTTGGCTAGCTGAAGAGTAGGGAGTGAATACAGATGGTTCGCGCCGCCAAGGAATTGTCAGGCAGACAAAAGGCTGCGATTCTTCTGATTTCGCTTGGCCCGGAAGTATCAGCGCAAGTATTTAAGCACTTACGGGAAGACGAAATCGAACAGCTAACGCTTGAGATTGCCAATGTCAGAAAAGTGGCAGGAGACGAAAAAGAGAAAGTACTGCAAGAGTTTCACCAGATCGCCGTCGCACAGGAAGTGATTTCACAAGGCGGGATAACCTACGCCAAAGAAATCCTTGAAAAGGCACTCGGAGAGTCGAAAGCAATTGACATTATCAATCGGTTAACTGCCAATCTGCAAGTGCGTCCGTTCGATTTTGCCCGCAAAGCTGATCCAGGGCAAATCCTGAACTTTATTCAAAATGAGCATTCGCAAACCATTGCACTCGTCCTCTCCTATCTCGATGCCAACCAGGCTGCGATGATTTTGTCTGAATTGCCGCAGGAACGCCAGGCCGATGTAGCCAAGCGGGTCGCCCTGATGGACAGCACCTCTCCCGAAGTCATTGCACAGGTGGAGCAGGTGCTGGAACAGAAGCTGTCTGCCACGGTTACACAGGATTATTCGCAAGCTGGCGGCATTGAAGCGATTGTCAATATTCTCAATGGGGTCGACCGCAGCACAGAACGTACCATCCTTGACTCCTTGGAGATTCAGGACCCCGAGTTGGCAGAAGAAATCAAGAAGCGCATGTTCGTTTTCGAAGACATCGCGACATTGGACAATCGTTCTATCCAGCGCGTCATCCGGGACGTGGAAAACGCCGATCTTCAATTGGCGCTCAAGGTGGCCAGCGAAGAAGTTCGCGAGACGGTCTTCCGCAACATGTCAAAACGGATGGCCGAGACATTCAAGGAAGAGATGGAGTTTATGGGACCGGTTCGGCTGCGTGATGTGGAAGAAGCCCAATCGCGTATTGTCGCAACCATTCGCCGCTTAGAGGAGGCTGGTGAGATCATTATCGCCCGCGGCGGAGGTGATGACATCATTGTCTAGAATCTTCAAAGCTTCCCGCTACTCCGCTTCGGATGAGAAGGTTGTCCTCTCTGTGAAACTGCCTCCACCTTCTCAGACGGAACAGATCAGTGAAAGGTTGCAGGAAAAAAAAGAAAAAATACATCCGGAATTGGAAAAAGCCGAGGAAGAGGCACAGGCCGTCCTGCGAGATGCTGAAGAGACGGCTCAAAAGCTGCTGGAAGAGGCCGCCCAGCATGCCGAGGAACTGCGCCAGCAGGCCGAGGAGGAGATCAAGCAGTGGTGGCAGGAGAAACAGCAGGAGTTGCAGGAGTTGGCCGATCAGGTGCGTGAGCAGGCTCATATGGAAGGACTCGCTCAAGGAAGAGAAGTCGGCATGGCTGCCGTGTGGGCGGAGGAAGAACAGCGAGTTCTTGAGGCAAAAGAAGTGCTGGAACGGGCACATGTAAACAAGGAACAGATCATTGCAGAGGCAGAGCCTTTTCTCGTCGCGTTAAGCGTGGAGATTGCCAGAAAGATCATCGGTGAAGAACTACAGCAAGCACCGGAAAAAATTGCTGAGATGGTAAAAGATGTACTGCGTCGCTCACGGGTACACGGACAGATCACGCTCTGTGTCAATCACAAACATTATCAATGGCTGGAGGAACATCGCAGTCAGTTTCTCTCTCTGTTGGATGGACAAGCCGAATTGATCGTCCTTCCAGATTACTCTGTGCGGGATGATGGTTGTGTGATCCGAACGCCGTTTGGAAGTGTCGACGCACGAATTGATACACAGCTCGAGGAGATCAAAGAAGCTTTGCTGTCAATTGCCAAGGGAAGTGAGACGGATGACGACGCTTGACCTGAGCAAATACCGGCAGACCCTGCAGCAGCTTGATCCGGTGCGGGTCAACGGCAAGGTGACCCAGGTGGTAGGACTCACAGTAGAATCACAGGGGCCGGAGGCAAAGTTGGGAGAACTATGTCACATCTTTTCTCAGCACGATCAACACCCGATCGCAGCAGAGGTTGTCGGGTTTCGCGATAACAAGGTACTGCTGATGCCGTTAGGAGAACTGTCAGCCATCGGACCAGGATGTGATGTGGTTGCGACCGGACAGCCCCTTTTGGTGAAAGTGGGTTCTGAAATCCTGGGGCGGGTGCTGGATGGATTGGGACGACCGCTTGATGGCAGTCCACTGCCGTTTGGCTTGAGTTCATATCCGACCAACAACCAGCCGCCCAACCCGATCTCTCGTCCCCGGATAGTCGATCCATTGAGTGTGGGTGTACGAGCGATAGACGGGCTGCTGACGATTGGGAAAGGACAGCGGGTGGGTATCTTTGCGGGTTCTGGTGTAGGCAAAAGTACACTGCTGGGCATGATCGCCCGCAACACGTCTGCCGATATCAACGTCATTGCCTTAATCGGAGAGCGCGGTCGAGAGGTGATGGAGTTTATTCATCGCGATTTGGGGGAAGAAGGACTGAAGAGATCCGTAGTGGTTGTAGCTACCTCTGATCAGCCGGCGATGATCCGGATCAAAGGTGCGATGATTGCCACTTCGATTGCTGAGTATTTCCGTGATCGCGGGCTTAACGTGATGCTGATGATGGACTCGGTTACACGCTTTGCAATGGCGCAGCGGGAGATCGGTTTGGCCATTGGTGAGCCGCCAGCGACACGAGGGTACACCCCATCTGTTTTCGCCCTTTTGCCCAAGCTGCTGGAGAGGGCAGGGACGTCTGCCAAAGGGAGCATAACTGCCTTTTATACCGTACTGGTCGATTCAGACGACATGAATGATCCGATCGCCGATGCTGTGCGCGGCATCCTGGACGGACATATCGTGCTTGACCGGAAAATCGCGCAAAAAGGACATTTCCCGTCGATTGATGTACTGGCTAGTGTCAGTCGTGTCATGAATGAGATTTGTTCAGGAGACCACTTGGAAGCGGCTCGTCAGCTAAAGACACACTTATCGACGTACCGTGAAGCGGAGGACCTGATCAACATCGGTGCGTACAAGCTCGGCAGCAATCGCGAGATCGATGCGGCGATCCGCTATCGAGATGTGATCCGTGATTTCACATCGCAGGGTACTCATGAACCCGCAGAGCTTTCCACTACCATTAATGCACTGATTGCACATTTTGGAGGGACAAGCCCGTGAAGACGTTCACCTTTCATCTTCAAAAGATCCTTGATCTCAAGGAAAAGGAGCGGGAACAGGCAGAATGGGCTTTTGGCAAATCTCTTCAAAAGAAGGCAGAAGAGGAAGCGAAGCTCATCAATTTAACACGTCACCGGGAAGAGGTAAGCCATACGCTTTATGAAATGCAGAATCAGCCTTGCAGCGTCTCTCAGTTGATAGAAGGGAACCGCTATCAACAGGCGGTTGAGCGAGCTATTCAGACGCAGCGGCAAACCTTGTACGGCTGTGAACTGGAGGTTGAAGACCGAAAACAAAAGCTTACCTCTCGCATGCAGGAGAGCAAACTGTGGGAGAAGATGCGCGAGCAGGCGAAGGAACGGTTCGATCATGCCCAGAGACAAATGGAGCAGAAAGAATTGGACGAAATCGGCATCAGCCGATATACCATGCAACAGACCAGCCGGACGAGTAAAGCAGCGGAAAAGGTATCTGCACCGCCGCTTTCCTAATACATAAAGCCCAGTTAAGCCGAGGGGTAAGGAGGTAACTGCGATGGAAGAGGTACAAGAAGAGAGGCCTTATAGCTGGTGGGAGCGATTCTTTTACATCTTCCTGATCCCTGCCTTGTTTGCCAGCATCCTGGGGGGAGTATTGCTTAATTTCTCTGGCTACGATGTTGTCGGCATGATCCAAGAGCAGGGCAACTCCATACCGGTGATTGAAAAAATTATACCAGGTAGCAATGAAGCAGAGGAAGCGCAGCCTCAAACCAATCCGGTCGAGGAGCTTCAGGCCAAACTGCAGCAAAAAGATGAGCAGATTGTGCAGTTGGAAAAAGATCTGGCAGAAAAAGAGGCAACGATCAAAGCGATTGAGGAACGTGAAGCAGAGCTAGAGAAGATGCTGGAAGACAAGCAGGCTGACGAAGCAGAACGTCAGCAGCAGTATCAGGATCTCGCCAAACTGTACACATCGATGTCGTCGAGGAATGCCGCTTCGATTATCGGCAACCTTTCGCTGGAAGAGGCGGTTGCTGTCATGTCCAAGATGAAACCGGATGACCGGGCCGATATTTTGTCCAAGATGGATCCCAAAAAAGCGGCGGATATTTCCGTTTTGTTTAAGGATTCCGTCATTAGCAAGGATGACGATATCGCACTGCTTCAACAGCGCATTAATGCGCTGACCAAAGCATTGAGTGAGACCCGTCCGCAAAGCGCCGTACGACTCGACTCGCTGGTTACTTCATTCTCACAAATGGCACCCAATGATGCTGCTGCGATTCTGATAACGATGATGGGTACCAACCAATCGAATGCCCTCTCTATTTTAGCGGAGATGGCGAACGACAAACGGGCCCAGGTATTGGCGGCCATTTCTGCACAAAACCAGGCAATGGCGGCGAAGATTTCCAGTGCGTTGCTTCGGTAAGTGCAACAAGCGCTTATCGTTACTATAAAAGCAACAAATCTATTTGAATGGAGGTGAAGACATGAATGTAGCCAATGTCATGACGACTGGCGGTACCACTGAGCCGATCCTATCTGGTACAAGGCAGTTGGCCGAGTCAGCGGCACCTTCCTTGAACAACTTGTTTGCTCTTCAGTTGGGAAACATGTTGCAGACGATGGAGACACCGCAGCTGTCAACAGGAGTGGAGGAACTGCAGAGTGGTGAGGCCGAAGAAAGATCCGACTCACTACTCGCTATGCTGGAACAGTTGCTGGCCAACGGTTTGCTGACACCAGAACAGCACGAGCAACTCACATCTTCCCTACAGGCTTCACAAACAGCTAACGGCGGCACAGACGACAGCATAACGCTGCCTGCCATCGGAACCGGTCAGGGGCACCGCCAACTCGTTGCTACGTTCATGCAGCAGGGGCTTGCGGAAGAACAAGCAGTAGCACTGGCCAACTTGCTTGTCGATGGGTCCCATTCAGACAAATCGCCGCAACAAACTGCGCTTCGGCAAAGCGCCGAACAAACCGCCAATTGGTTGAGCAAGCTGTTGAACGCTTCTTCAGCGGATCAACCACAGAAGGTGGTGCAGCCCAACGGAACTAGTCAGGAAGTGGTGTTTCGGGCTGAGGCACCAAAGCGATTTGCCGAGACAGGGGTAAACAGGGAGAACGTCTCCACTGCCAACGTCACCATGGAACCGCTCCGTCTCCACCGGGCGATTGCGAGTTATCAGGCAGAGAGTGGTGTCTACAACCGCCAGCAACGCAACCAGGCGCAGTCGGTGCCGATCCTCGGTCACGCGCAACCAATGGTTGAGGAGAAAGGGAGCATGACCAATGCGCAAGCGATGCAGAACGTGCAGATAACCCAGCCCCAATGGTTCGCGCAGACGCAAGCAGCTCCACAGACCGGCAGCTATCACGTCAACTCCCAACAGTTTACACAACAGGTTGGCCATTTGTTTTTGACACAGATGAAGCTGACGGAAGCGGATGGAGTGACGGAGGCAAAACTGGTGCTCCACCCTCGTTCACTCGGTCAGGTGGACGTGAAGATCACGTCGCACAACGGAGTGATTACCGCTTATTTCACAGCCGATACAGCAAGCGGCAAAGAGATGTTGGACACGCAGATGTCACAGTTGCGCAGCGCATTGATTCAGCAGGGATTGCAGGTAGATCGTTTGGAAGTGACGCATCAGTCATCTCAGCAGCAGGCATTTGATTTCCAACAACAGAAAGAACAGGGACGCCAGCAGCAAAACCAGCAGCCCTCAGGTGAATCCACCACAACAACGGACGAGCAAGTTGAGTTCTCCATAGAAGCACTAACAGATGAATCGGCTTCGCTTGCCGCATTGCGTGATTAGGCGCGCTTGGCTGGAAATCGACAGTATTCCGCTTACGCGTGAAGAAGGGGGAGTACTGGATGGACCATTCATTTCGCGTAGGACACAGTTACTTTCCTGCAAAACCGGCAACTGCCAACAACAAGCAGCCTTCGCCAACTGCCTCAAAGCCGTTTCAACAATGGCTGACGGAGAATCTGCAACGACCGGAGCAGCAGACGGCGACCAGCAAGCTCTCCTTTAGTCAGCATGCACTGAACCGCTTGGAAGAACGGGGAATTACGCTTGCAAAAGCCGATTTGCAGAGACTGGAAGGAGCGGTCGACAAGGCGGCTGCCAAAGGGGCAAAAGAGTCATTGATTCTGATGGATAACGTTGCCTATGTTGTTAGTGTCGTCAATCAAAAAGTGATCACAGCTGTTGATGACATGAGCATGAAAGAGAATGTTTTTACCAATATCGATAGTGCGATTTTGCTGTAATAGCGGGCTGGACCGAACAGGGGGCCCAGCGATTGCCGAACGACTGAGGCAATCGGAAACCATAACGTTTGACAGGGAGGTACATCTACATGCTTCGTTCTTTATACTCAGGGGTTTCTGGAATGCGCGGCTTTCAAACCAAGCTGGATGTGATCGGAAACAATATCGCCAACGTGAACACGGTAGGCTTTAAGAAAAGCCGCGTTATGTTCCAGGACATTTTAAGCCAAAACATGGCTGGGGCAACTGGACCGATCGAAGAAGAGGTCGGTGGTCTTAATCCCAAGCAGATTGGCCTTGGCAGCAGCATTGCTTCGATTGACGTCGTTCACTCGGCGGGCAGCCCAATGACGACTTATCTAACCTCTGACTTGGCCATCGAAGGAGATGGATTTTTCGTCGTCAATCCGGGCGGTGACGTGGAGACCAACTACCTGACTCGCAACGGTTCTTTTACCCGTGATGCCCTCGGACAATTGGTTACCTCACAGGGGATGTTCGTGCTGGATGCAGGAGGGGAGCCGATCACCATTCCCCGTGAGGATTACGTCTCCTATTCGATTGGCAAAAACGGCGTGATCACTGGAACCACTGCTGACGGCGTAACAGAAGAGATTGCGACAATTGGTGTTGTGACAGTGAGCAATCCAGGTGGACTGAAGAAAATTGGCAACTCACTCTACGAAGTGACGGTAAACGCGATAGAGGATGGTGAATACGAAATCGTCACCCCGACAGAGGCAAACTCCGCGATCGTATCCGGTGTTCTGGAGATGTCCAATGTTGACTTGAGCGAAGAGTTTACAGAAATGATCGTCGCACAGCGCGGCTTCCAGGCAAACTCCCGAATCATCACGACATCTGACACGATTCTGGAAGAGTTAATCAACCTCAAGCGATAATCGGGTAATTGATCGCTTAGGCGGCAGATGAATCGGGAAGGGGCGGCCTGCTCCCTTCCCCCATCAGCTGGAAAGGAGCTACCGATGATTCAGCTAACACGTTTCAACGGCAGTCAATTCTACCTCAATGTGACGCATATTGAACTGGTGGAAGCGACTCCTGACACGGTTATCACGTTGGCAAACGGCAAGAAGTACATCGTCAGAGAGTCTGCTGACGAAATAGCCAGACAGGTTCGCTTGTTTTATCGAGACATCTCGATGACTGCTGCGATTCCGCGTCCCAAGGACGAAACTATCGAATAACGGGAGGCGCTTATGCTACAAAACAGGCTGTTTAACATGGCGCTGATTATCATCATCGCAATCACGCTGCTGGGCGTCGTCGCCT
The DNA here is from genome assembly GCF_020923435.1 of Brevibacillus humidisoli. Classification (NCBI taxonomy): domain Bacteria; kingdom Bacillati; phylum Bacillota; class Bacilli; order Caryophanales; family Paenibacillaceae; genus Brevibacillus; species Brevibacillus humidisoli. The sequence continues at coordinate 1,292,981 of NZ_CP087263.1, forward strand.
TTGTTCTCTGGCAGACATACCTGTCACCGGACAAGGAGGCAGTAGCGGAAGCGAGGGCGCTGACAGCAGATGAATTGGTAGAATACACAATCGATACCGGAGAAATCACAACCAACCTGCTCAGCAACAACTTTATTATCGTTCGCTTTAGCATTACAGCAGACAGCAAGGAAGCGAAAGAAGAGTTGGAAAAGCGCAAACCTCAGGTGAACCAGATCATCATCAAGACCTTGGCCGGCCTAACACCGGACGATATCAAGGGAACGGATGGTTTAAACAAGCTGGAAGCCAAACTGATGAACCAGCTTAGTGAGGTTATGCAGGAAGGTAAGATCGTTCAGGTGATTCTCACCAAGCACGTGTTATCCTGATTGGGTCCGAGGGGCCGGTACATAGCAAAAGGAGGTGACTATCATGGCCGAGGTTCTCTCACAGAATGAGATTGATGCACTATTGGCTGCACTCTCATCAGGAGAGATGGATGCAAATGAGCTGAAGAAAGAAGAAACTGAACGAAAAGTAAAACTGTACGATTTTAAACGTGCTTTACGCTTTTCCAAAGATCAGATTCGCAGTTTGACCCGCATTCATGAAATCTATGCGCGACTTCTAACAACCTACTTTTCAGCTCAACTTCGGACCTTTGTGCAAATCAATGTCGCCTCTGTCGACCAGTTGCCATATGACGAATTTATCCGATCCATACCGAAAATGACCATTCTCAACATTTTTGAGGCTCCTCCTTTGGAAGGACGAATGGTATTGGAGATTAACCCCAATATCGCCTATGCCATGTTGGATCGCCTGCTGGGCGGACAGGGCAGTACCCCCTCTAAGATGGGTGCCCTTACAGAGATTGAATCGATTGTGATGGAACGGGTATTCGCAAAAGCATTGGAAAGTTTCCACGAGGCCTGGAAACAGGTGATTGACTTAGATCCCGTTCTCGAAGTAATGGAGATGAATCCGCAGTTCATGCAAATTGTCTCCCCCAACGAGATCGTCGCCGTTATCTCATTTAGCACCAAGATCGGCGATACGACGGGAATGATCAACTTGTGTTTGCCCCATGTGGTCATCGAACCGATTATGCCCAAACTATCCGGGCAGTACTGGTTTGCCAACCACAAAAAAGTGCGGGATGAAAGTGAGCGTCTGCGGCTAGAAGAGAACTTGAAGGCGGCCAAAGTTCCGGTGATTGCCGAACTGGGCAACGCAACGATAACGGTTGGAGAGTTCCTCAACCTGGCAAAGGGAGACGTCATCCAGCTTGATCAATCAATTGAAAGCAAGCTAAAGATCAAGGTGGGCGAACACGTAAAGTACCGGGGTCAGCCGGGAACGGCAAAAGGCCGGTTGGCGGTCCTGATTGACGAAGTCGTCGAGGAAGGGGAGGATGAGCTTGAGTAGGGATATGCTGTCGCAAGAAGAGATTGACGCTTTGCTTAAGGCAAACAATGTGGACAGCGAGGGCGACGCCACGAGCGAGAATGATGTAGGGAAATATCTGACGGCGTTTGAACAGGACGCTCTTGGGGAAATAGGGAACATTTCCTTCGGCAGTGCGGCAACAGCATTGTCCACCCTGTTAAATCAAAAAGTGGATATTACCACGCCTACGGTCACCGTGATCAACCGCGATGATCTGGACAGCGAGTTTCCGCAACCGCATGTGGCTGTCCATGTGGAGTATACAGACGGTTTTAAAGGAATCAACCTGCTGGTGATTCGCGTGGAAGACGCAGCGATTATTGCGGACTTGATGATGGGAGGGTCGGGCAGGCCGGAATCGACGGAACTATCCGATTTGCACATCAGTGCCGTCCAGGAAGCTATGAACCAGATGATGGGTTCTGCTGCTACATCGATGTCCACTGTTTTTAACAAACTGGTTAACATTTCACCTCCAGGCATCGATGTGATGGACCTGTCTAAAGACCTAGCCGGAGATGACAATTGGGAAGAGGAGACCTTGGTCAAAGTGGCATTCCGCGTAAAGATCGGCGAACACGGTGAATTGATCGATTCTTCGATCATGCAGCTTTTGCCGGTCAGCTTTGCCAAGCAGATGATCAGCATGCTGGTCGGCAGTGAGGAAGAGAGTGGGCAAGATGCAGTGGCAGCAGCGGTGGCTTCACCGGAGGAAGAAGCACCTGCAGCCCATACAGCTCCCGCACCTACTCCGCCTCCGCAGCCACAACCTGCTGCAGCACCGCAACAGCCGCTGCAGCCGCAGTCGGCAGGAGCAGACCCATACAGTCAGCAAGCGCAGATGCAGGGTCCCCCTCCCGGATATCCGCCGTATCCTTACCCACCGCAGTATCAGCAGCCGCCAGCACCGCAACATTTCGGCGGATACGGTACAGCAGGTGGTACCTCGGCAAACGTAAAGCCGGCCGAATTCGCACCGTTTGGCTCAGGTCCGGTCTCGCTGCCCGATGAGCATAACCTGAACCTGCTGCTGGATATTCCTCTCCAGGTAACAGTGGAACTGGGGCGAACCAGAAAACTGATCAAAGAGATCCTCGATTTGTCTGCCGGATCCATAATCCAGCTGGACAAGCTGGCTGGCGAGCCGGTCGATATTCTCGTCAACAACAAATTGATTGCCAAGGGTGAAGTAGTGGTGATCGACGAGAACTTTGGCGTGCGTGTCACCGATATTATCAGCCAATGGGATCGCGTTCAGAAGTTGCAGTAATTACGCAATAAGTAAGGGAGGATACGAACATGTCTCACAAAGTATTGATCGTAGATGACGCAGCTTTCATGAGAATGATGATTAAGGAAATCCTGACCAAAAACGGCTTCACGGTGGTCGGGGAGGCAAGTGATGGGGCTCAAGCTGTGGAGAAGTACAAGGAATTGGAACCAGATCTGGTCACGATGGATATCACCATGCCTGAGATGGATGGGATCACCGCTTTGAAAGAGATTAAAAAAATCGACGGAAACGCACGCATCATCATGTGCTCTGCGATGGGGCAGCAAGCGATGGTTATTGACGCAATCCAGGCAGGAGCGAAAGATTTTATTGTCAAGCCGTTCCAGGCGGATCGCGTGATCGAAGCGATCAAAAAGACATTGGCATAAGCAGATGTTCCACCTCAGAGGAATACAGCTTGGTTTGGTTCTGTGCGCATTGCTGCTGTTCGTGAGCGCGGCGCCCTATGCAGGTCACGCAGCGGGCGAGGAGCAAAACGTTACCGATGCGCTGCAGTCAAATGATCCTGCAACCGAGATCGGGGATAATCAGGATTCTGTCGGTGATCCAATCCCATTGCCCGGTGAAGAGCCGCCAAGCATGTGGATGCTGCTGTTACAGGTAATCTTTTCGCTTGGCCTGGTTATCCTGTTGATTTTTCTCCTGGTGCGATTCCTTGCCAACCGTCAGCTGGGAGGGCTAAACCAGAGCGGTCCGCTAAAGATGGTGGGGACGCTTTCAGTGGGGAATGGCAAAACAGTCAATCTGGTCATGATTGGCGAATCGCTCTATGTTTTGGGCGTCGGACAAGATGTCCACTTATTGCGACACATCGCGCCAGGCGACGAACTGGATGTGATTCTGTCCGAAGCGGAAATGAAAACGACGGTCGGAAACAAGTTTGGTGAATGGCTCTCGCAGCTTCGAGGCCAACGGCGCGAGGAGGACGCGAGGTTTCAACAGGACGCAGAAGGATCATTTGAGGAACTGCTGCGGAAACAGTGGGCAGAAGTGAACCACCCCACACGACAAGGGGAGCAGTGGCTGGAGGATGTTGAGCAAAGCAGAGGGGAGAAATCATGAACAACAAGATGTGGCCGATCTTGCTTCTGCTTGTTGGAATGGGGGTGCTTTTGATCCCCGTAGATACAGTTTGGGCAGCCGAAGAGTTGATACCGACGATTGACATTCAGGTCGGCGGGGGCGAGGAGAGTCCCGACGGTACAGCTACGACGCTCCAAATCCTGTTGCTTCTCACCGTCCTATCAGTGGCTCCGGCAATCTTGCTGCTGATGACGTGCTTTACTCGGATCGTAGTGGTACTTTCTTTTGTCCGCAATGCGCTTGCCACGCAGCAGATGCCGCCGAATCAGGTCCTGATCGCACTAGCGATGTTTATGACTTTCTTCGTGATGGCTCCGACGTTTGCGTCTATAAACGAAACGGCACTGCAGCCCTTCCTGGCGGGAGAGATCAATCAACAGCAGGCGTTAGATGCTGCCGTGATCCCACTCAAGGAATTTATGGCCAAGCATACCCGTGAAAAAGACCTCCGTCTCTTTCTGGAGTACATGCAGGCAGAGCGGCCAGCAACGGTTCAGGATATACCGTTAACCGCACTGGTGCCGGCTTTCGCGATTAGTGAATTAAAAACGGCGTTCCAGATTGGTTTTATGATCTTTGTTCCCTTTCTTGTCATTGATATGATCGTCTCCAGCGTCTTGATGGGGATGGGGATGATGATGCTGCCGCCGGTGATGATTTCGCTGCCATTTAAAATATTACTGTTCATCATGGTTGACGGATGGTACCTGGTGGTTAAATCACTATTGGCAAGCTTTTGAGGAGGACCTCCATGACGCCCGAACTCATTTTGCAAATCGCTCAAAGAGCCATATACACGATTTTGGTCGTCCTGGCACCCACATTGGGAATTGGTCTGCTCGTAGGGCTGGCTGTCAGCATCTTTCAGGCGACGACACAGATTCAGGAGCAGACGCTCGCGTTCATCCCAAAAATTGTTGCCATTCTGGTCGCACTGATGATTTTTGGACCCTGGATGCTGCAGTTGATGGTCGAGTTCACCATGAGTATTTTCGACAACCTGCACCGCTTCGCGAGGTAGGCCATGCAGCAACTGATTTTACAGTACTTCCCTGTCTTCCTCCTGGTGTTTGTGCGAATGACCGCGTTTTTTGTCACGGTGCCTGTGCTCTCGGCGCGCGGCGTCCCCAATCAGGCGAAGGTAGGCTTGTCCTTTCTGGTTGCCTTTATGAGTTTTGCTTACGTACCGCAGACAGCACCGATACCGCTCGACCTCTCATTTGCGCTGTACGCCATCAAGGAGGCGCTGGTCGGGATTGTACTCGGTCTGATCCTGCAAATGATTTTTTATGCGGTACAAGTGGCAGGCGGGCTGATTGACATGCAGAATGGATTTGCACTGGCCAACGTGATCGACCCTCGTACGGGAGCGTATGTTCCGATTACGGGCAACTTTAAAAACATCTTCGCCACGCTTTATTTTTTGAGCATAGATGGTCATCACATTCTGATTCGCGGGATTATTACCAGTTATCAGGCGGTTCCAATCGACATGGGCTGGGTCTCTTTAGGCAGTGAGGCGCTTTTTATGCTGGTCGTGAAGTGCTTTTCCTACATGTTTATGAGCGCGTTTCTCATCGCAGCTCCTATTGCGGTCGCACTTTTCCTGGTAGACCTTTCTCTTGGTATTATCGCCAAATCGGTGCCACAGTTTAATATTTTTGTCGTCGGTTTGCCGATAAAAATTTTCGCTAGTTTCCTGATACTCGTAATTGTCATGCCTGGATTCTTTGTTGTCCTAAGTGAGCTGTTCGAGCGAATGTTCATGGCTATGTCGGAGATGATGACAATACTGGGAGGGCAGAGATGATACGGCTGAAGGAAGAACCCGGGCAAAAAGAGACACATGTTCAGCCAGCGTTTCTGTTTGTAGTTGACTTGCAGTTCTTCGCGGGAGAGAAGACGGAGAAAGCAACTCCGCAAAAAAAGAAGGACGCCCGCAAAAAGGGTCAGGTGGCGAAAAGTTCGGAGTTTGCCCCTGCCTTAAACATCAGTTTGGTCTTCTTGTTCTTGCTGTTAGGTGGTCCCTGGATGCTTGATTCACTGCTTCAGATCATCAGGGAGTCACTCGTCACCTACAGCAGATGGCAGATAAATGAAGAGAATTTGAGTGTCCTAACCTATCAGGTCACGTATGAAGCAGTAAAAGTGGTTGGCCCGATCATGCTGGTGAGTCTGGTTGTAGGCCTGGGAGCAAATTATCTGCAGGTAGGCCCTCTCTTTACACTAGAGCCATTGAAGATGAAGTTGGAGAAGATAGACCCGATCCAAGGGGCCAAACGCATCTTATCGCTCCGCTCGCTCGTTGAATTGTGCAAGGCCATTTTTAAGATCTCCATCGGTCTGTATATCGCTTATCTGATCCTATGGAGCGCTAAGGATGAATTGATACAGCTATCACTTAAATCAATCGATGCGGTCCTTGGGTTTACTGCTTGGGAAGTGTTGAAGCTGGGTGTGTTCATCGGACTCCTGTTGGTGATTCTCGCCGTGTTGGACTACATCTATCAGCGCTACGAATACGAGAAGAACCTGCGCATGTCCAAGCAGGACATTAAGGACGAGTTTAAACGTATGGAAGGTGACCCCCTGATCAAAAGCAAAATCAAGGAGCGGCAGCGCCAGATGGCGATGCGGCGGATGATGCAGGAAATACCAAATGCAGACGTGATTATCACCAACCCCATCCACTTTGCGGTCGCCATACGCTACGATGCCGACACCATGTCTGCTCCTACGGTCATCGCCAAAGGACAGGATTATCTTGCTTTAAAGATCAAGGAGATCGCCAAGAAGCACCGCATCATTACAATGGAAAACAAGCCTCTTGCCAGGGCTCTCTATAGTCAGGTTGATGTTGGGCAGCAGATTCCGGAAGAGCTGTTTAAAGCGGTGGCAGAGATACTGGCATACGTATACAAACTGCAGGGGAAAGTGAAATAGGAGGAAAGGAGGGGACGTTGTGGGACTCCAACTGGGATTGAAAATGAAAGAGTTTGGCATCATTTTATTCGTTATCGGTATTATCGTCACGATGGTCATCCCGCTCCCACCAGGATTGCTGGACCTGCTGCTGGTGATGAACCTCGCTTTTGCACTGACGATCCTGCTCGTCTCCATGAACACAAAAGAACCTTTGCAATTTTCCATTTTCCCTACCTTGCTGTTGATCACGACGTTGTTCCGACTTGCCTTGAATGTATCCACTACTCGGAATATTCTTTCCACAGGCAACGGCGGAAAGGTGATTGAAACATTCGGGGAGTTTGTCGTCGGCGGCAATGAAGTCGTTGGATTTGTCGTCTTCCTGATCTTGATCATCATCCAGTTTATTGTCATCACCAAAGGTTCGGAGCGCGTTGCCGAAGTAGCAGCACGCTTTACACTGGATGCGATGCCAGGGAAGCAGATGAGTATCGACGCCGATCTAAATGCAGGGATGATCAATGAGCAGGAAGCACGCAGCCGTCGTCTCAAGATTGAGCGGGAAGCCGACTTTTACGGGGCGATGGACGGTGCCAGCAAGTTCGTCAAAGGGGACGCCATCGCCGGTATCATCATTTTTATCATCAACGTCATCGGCGGTCTAATCATCGGGATGGCGATGATGGGGATGACCCTGACAGACTCAGCCTCTCATTTTACCAAGCTCTCGGTCGGTGATGCACTGGTGAGCCAGATCCCGGCCCTGCTGATCTCGACCGCGACCGGGATTATCGTCACCCGGGCAGCGTCAGAAGGAGGTCTCGGACAGGATATCACGGCGCAGATTTTCAACAATTCGCGTCTGCTCTATATTGTGGCCGCTTTGATCGCCTTTCTGGGATTGCTCACGCCAATCGGGGTTGTTGCCACATTTCCCATTGCGATTATCCTCGCCTATTGCGCCTGGCGGCTTGGCAAACGGGAGCAAACCATGCTGCAGGAGGATGCCGTCCAAGAGGAAGAACAGCAGATCGAAGAAGTGAGAAGTCCGGAAAGTGTCGTCAATCTGCTGCAGGTGGATCCGATCGAATTCGAATTTGGTTATGGATTGATTCCGTTGGCTGATGCCAAGCAAGGCGGCGATCTGCTGGACCGCGTGATCATGATTCGGCGCCAGTGCGCACTGGAGTTGGGGATCGTGGTACCAGTCATTCGCATCCGGGATAACATTCAACTGAAGCCGAATGAATACATCATCAAAATCAAGGGCAACCAGGTGGCAAAAGGGGAAATCTTGCTTGACCACTATTTGGTGATGAGCCCGGGATTTGATGATGATGCCGTTGTCGGTATTCCAACGACAGAACCGGCGTTTGGACTTCCCGCTTTATGGGTAACAGAAGAGAATAAGGAGACTGCTGAGTTATCCGGCTACACGGTCGTCGATCCGCCATCCGTGGTTGCCACTCACCTGACGGAAGTAATCAAGCGCCACGCCCATGAACTGTTGGGTCGGCAGGAGACTCGGGCCTTGCTGGACAACGTGCGGGAGACCACTCCTGTACTGGTCGACGAGCTGGTACCAGGGGCTCTCTCCATCGGAGATGTCCAGAAGGTACTGCAAAAGCTGCTTCGTGAGAAAGTATCGATCCGCAATCTGACGATCATTCTGGAAGCGCTGGCTGATCACGCTGTATACACTAAAGATCCCGACGTTCTCACCGAGTACGTGCGGCAGGCACTGGCCAGACAGATCACACTCCAATACACGGAGCCGGGCCAGCCGCTCTGCGTAATCACGGCTGGGCCTAGTCTGGAGAAGGTGATCTCCGAGCGGATTGAACAGTCTGAGCAGGGCAGCTATCTGGCTATTGATCCGGAAACCTCACAGCGGATCTACCAAAGTCTGTCGGAGCAGGTGAGCCGCATGATCAACGCTGGTCAGCAGCCGATCTTGCTTGCATCCCCGGCGATCCGGATGTACCTGAGGCAGTTGATGGAACGAATGATGCCGGATATCCCTGTCATTTCCTACAACGAACTTGAACCACACATTGAAGTCCAAAGTATAGGGATGGTGAACCTGTCGTGAGAGTAAAGCGATATCTCGTCGATTCCATGCCGGATGCGCTGGAAAAAATCAGGCTTGATCTCGGGAAGGATGCCATCATTCTAAACACCAAGCAGGTGAGGACAGGAGGTTTTTTGGGGATGTTTCGCAAGCAGCAGATTGAAGTGATTGCTGCAGTGGATGCGAAACAGGGGAGCAGTAGAGAGCAGGCAGACCGTCCTGCCGATCGCCGTTCTCCGTCTCCGCTCGCGTCGTTTGCTGCGAGGCAGGCGTATAAGCAGAATGGTGGAAGCCTCGATGCGAACGATCAGATTTCAGTTCCTGCAGCGGGACCGATGGTTACCACAGCGGAGCCAGAGAAGGCGTCAACGGCGGTGAAGCTGTCTGAATCGTCAGCACCTGCGGATCAAGACCACAGGCAGAAACAACCGTCTGAACTGCCCGCTCGTTCTGCACGGATACGAGAGTTGGCCACCGTAGAAAAAAGTGGGCGTGAGGGGACTGATGCCCCTTCCTCGAATCAGGATGAGTATCTGGCGGGGGAACTGCGCGACATTCGTGACATGTTCAGCAAGCTCTTGCTCAAAGACGATGGACGAGAGAACTTGCCACAATCATTTGTCCCTATTAGGGATCGTCTGCTGGCACAGGAGGTAGATCCGGCGATTGTCAGTTCCCTGATCAAGGATTTGCTGAGGCGCTGGGACCAGCCGGAGCAAGCGAACGAGCAGGATGTGCGTGCTGCAGCCAGACAACTGCTGATTGAGCTCGTCAAACGGAAGGCGCCACTCACTCCAACAGTGCCGCGTTCTGTCAAGTACGCTTACTTTTTCGGGCCCACCGGAGTGGGGAAGACGACCACAATCGCTAAGCTTGCGGCAGAATGCATTCTCAAAGAAAAGCGCAAAGTCGGTTTCATTACCTCTGATACCTATCGTATCGCTGCTGTTGAGCAGTTAAAAACATACGCCAACATCCTGAATGCTCCTTTAGAAGTGGTCTTTTCAGCGAAGGAGATTGAACAAGCGATGGAGAGGCTGTGTGACTGCGAGTTGATCTTGATTGACACAGCAGGCCGCAATTACCGCAATGACGAGTATGTGCAGGCGATGAAGGAACTTTTGCGAACAGGAGAGGCAAGTGAGCACTACCTTGTTCTCAGTCTTACGTCCCGCTATGCGGACATGCAGGCAATCGTGGAGCGTTTCCATGACCTGCCGTACGCCAAGGTCATTTTCACCAAGTCAGACGAAACAGAAGCATATGGAACGATGGTAAACGTCGTACATAACTACGACCTCTCCCTGTCTTTCGTCACCACAGGACAAAATGTACCTGACGACTTAACGGTGGCAACTCCGGAATGGATTGTCGATCTCATTTTGGGAGAGGATTCCGATGCGTGATCAAGCAGAGCAGCTAAGAGAAAGAATCGGGCGATCAACCTCCAACAATCGCAGACAGACGCGGCTGATCACGGTGACCAGTGGCAAGGGCGGAGTCGGCAAGTCCAATGTAACCCTCAATTTTGCTCTTGGGCTGGTTGAGACAGGACAAAAAGTAGTGATCTTTGACGTCGATCTCGGGTTGGCCAATCTGGATGTGCTCATGGGAATATCAACACGGCATCATTTGCTGGATATTCTCCAACAGGACATCTCACTGTGGGACATCATGGAAACAGGTCCGAAGGGACTGCAGTTCATCGCTGGCGGATCAGGCTTTACCCAGTTTCTGCAGCTGGACGATCGAAAGGTAAGCAAACTGCTTGACCAACTGAGCCTCTTGCAGGGATATGCCGATACGGTCCTGCTTGATACCGGGGCAGGCATTTCCAAAGAATCGATGCAGTTCATCCTCTGCTCTGATGAAGTGTTTCTTGTCACGACGCCGGAGCCGACGGCGATCACCGATGCATATGCCGTGATTAAGATGATTCATTCGCGAAACCCACATACACAGATCAAGTTGATCATCAACCGTTCTGGTTCTTACCGTGAAGGCAAGCATACTGCGGACAAGTTGACCATGGTGACCAAACAGTTTTTGGGGATGGATGTACAGACATTGGGTTTTGTTGACGACGATCCTTCTGTCTCACAAGCGGTAAAACAACAGCAACCGTTTCTGATTGCTTATCCCCATTCACCGGCAGCCAAAAGTATCCGCTCCTTGGTTCGTGCTCACCTAGGCAACACGAACCCCGGCCAGACAGAAGTTGGGGGATTGCGCAGCTTTTTAACCAAGATACGAGACATGATCCGTTAACTGATCTCAGCAGTAAGGAAGGAGCGACACTTTTATGCGGAAACTTCGTGTTTTGGTTGTTGACGACTCCGCCTTCATGCGCAAAGTGATAACCGACATCCTGACAGGTGATCCACAGATCGAGGTGATCGATCGCGCCAGAAACGGACAAGAGTGCGTCGCAAAAGTAAAAGAACTTGACCCGGACGTTGTTACGATGGACATCGAGATGCCGGTGATGAGCGGGTTGGAAGCACTGGAACTGCTGATGAAGGAGCATCCTTTGCCGGTGCTCATGTTGAGCAGCTTGACGCGTGAGGGGGCTGATGCCACCATTCGTGCTTTGGAGCTGGGGGCGATTGACTTCATCGCAAAAACCTCCGGTCCGATTTCCCTGGACATCCAAAAAATTGCCGCGGATATCGTGGAGAAGGTAAAAGCAGCCGGTTCGGCAAAGCATCGCTTCTTTAAACGACCGACGCCAGCTCCAACTTCTCCTTTACATACAAACACCGTCGTTCAGCCTGAACAGCCGCCAAGCGGCGCTATCGCGCATGGCAGCAAACAAAAGCATGGTACGGCTGCAACCAAGTTGGTTGCGATCGGGACGTCCACAGGTGGACCAAAAGCACTGCAAACCGTGCTGACGTCGCTGCCGAGCCATTTTCCCGCCGCAATGGTAATCGTACAACATATGCCGCCTGGCTTTACACAGTCGCTAGCCCGTCGATTGGACACGCTTTGTCAGATCCGTGTGGTGGAAGCTGAGGACGGACAGCCGCTAGAGGCAGGGACAGCTTACATTGCACCGGGCGGCTATCACATGGAGATAGTTCAGCGCAGTGGCGGAAAGCTTAGCATCTCCCTTAATCAAACAGAACCACGCGGCGGCCACCGCCCTTCTGTAGATGTGATGTATGAGTCGATCAGTCGTTTGGAGCAGGTTGACAAGTGGGCTGTGATCATGACTGGGATGGGAAGTGACGGCACGCGGGGGCTGAGACAAATCAAGGAAATGGGTCAGATAACCAGTATTATCGAGCACGAGTCAAGTTGTGTGGTGTATGGAATGCCGCGCTCGGCAATCCAGGCAGGTCTAGCGGATAAGGTTGTTCCTCTTCAGAAGATTGCGGAAACCCTCGTCCAGCTAGTCAATTGATTGGGAGGTGGATCAACGTGGACATGAATCAATATTTGGACATGTTTATCGAGGAATCGAAAGAACATCTGCAGGCCATCAATCAGAATCTCCTGCAGTTGGAAAATGACCCGGACAACATTCAGATCGTCAATGAAATCTTTCGCTCCGCCCACACCTTAAAAGGAATGGCTGCGACGATGGGGTTTGAAGATATGGCAAGCCTCACTCATGAAGCGGAAAACGTACTTGACCTGATCCGCAATGACAAACTGCGGATCAACAGTGACATCATGGATGTCATCTTTCAGAGTGTCGATTTGATTGAAGGGATGGTGTACAACATCAGCGAAGGTGGAAATGGCTCCGCTGATGTATCCGCACCTGTCAAAAAATTGCGTGCCATCGTTGCCGGAGATCTGAACGCACTCAAGTCTGCTGACAGCGGTACCGCTGTTGAGGAGAAGGTGGCTGCTTCTTCAGCAAAAGAGACCAACTCCAACGTACGTGATTATAAGCTGGATGATTACGCGCTCACCGTGATGAAGCAATCAACCGAATCCGGAAACAACCTGTACTGGCTGCAAGTGGCGCTGCGCGATGACTGTGTTTTAAAGGCCGCTCGTGCATACATGGTATTTGATCAACTGGAAGCGAACGGTGAAGTAATCAAAGCAACACCATCCGTTGAGGACATTGAAAACGAGCGTTTTGAGAAAAGCTTTGAAGTGGTCTACATCAGTCCAGCCAGCGCAGCAGAGATTAAACAAGCGATAGAGTCCATCTCTGAGATCCAGGAAGTAACGATCGATACGATCGATCTGGACGCTCAGTCCCATGAAGAGGTCCTCGGCGCTCGGCAAGAAGCGAGCGCGGCTGTCGAACAAGCTGTTGAGCGGAAGCCGCTGGCGGAGCAGGCAGGAGGCAGCAGCAGGAAAAAGGCCTCAGGCAGCAAGACAATTCGCGTGGACATTGAGCGGCTGGATGTGCTGATGAACCTGTTCAGTGAACTGGTGATCGACCGAGGACGACTGGAGCAGTTGGCCCGGGAGTCGGGACAGAGCGAACTCCAAGAGACGGTAGAGCACATGAGTCGGATCAGTGGTGATTTGCAAAGTATCATCCTCACAATGCGAATGGTCCCGGTAGAACAGGTCTTTAATCGCTTTCCTCGCATGGTGCGGGATCTGGCCAAAGAATTAAACAAGAAGGTAAATCTGAAAATTTTTGGTGCAGAAACCGAGCTTGACCGTACCGTTATCGATGAGATTGGCGATCCCCTTGTCCATCTGCTGCGCAACTCGATTGACCACGGCGTCGAATCCCCGGCAGACCGAAAGCAGCGAGGCAAGAGCGAGGAAGGTACCATTCAGCTCAAAGCGTACCATAGCGGCAACCACGTGTTTATCGAAGTGAGTGACGACGGACAGGGGATCAACAGAGAGAAAGTGCTGAAAAAAGCGATTGAACGCGGCGTCGTCAATGCCTCTACTGGAGAAACCTTGAGTGAGAAACAAGTATTTGAACTGCTGTTCTCTTCCGGGTTTAGTACGGCAGAGGTAATCTCAGACATCTCCGGCCGCGGTGTTGGTCTGGATGTGGTGAAAACCAAGATCGAATCGCTCGGCGGTTCTGTCTCTGTCGACTCCAAGTGGGGAGAAGGGACGACGTTCCTCATCCAACTGCCGCTGACGCTGTCGATTATATCGGCCATGCTGGTGCAGGTTGAAAACGAGAAGTATGCGGTGCCGCTCAGCTCCATCATTGAAACGGCTGTTTTCCGCCAAGACGAGATCATGATGGCGCATCGCCAGAAAGTAATCGACTTCAGGGGGCGCGTCGTACCGCTCGTCTCTCTCAAAGAAATTTTCCAAATCCCGGACAACGGGCAGGAAAAGGACGATGAAGTAGCGGTTGTGATCGTTCGCAAGGGAGACAAGATGGCTGGTCTGGTCGTCGACTCCTTCATCGGGCAGCAGGAGGTCGTATTGAAATCGCTTGGCAAGTATCTGGTGAACGTCTTCGCCATCTCTGGAGCGACAATCCTTGGCGATGGGCAGGTAGCCTTGATTATCGATTGCAATGCACTGATTAAATAAGGAGGGGTATTTGATGCTGGAACAGACAGAAGTTGTCGGCGAAGTGAAAGTGATCGTTTTTCGTCTCAAGGATGAGGAGTACGGTGTCGAGGTCGGCCAGGTGAAATCGATTGAACGCTTGGCTCATATTACCCGTGTACCCCGCACGCCCAGCTTTGTCAAGGGTGTGATCAACCTGCGCGGTGTCGTTACGCCCATTATCGACTTGCGCAGTCGCTTTGGTTTGGAAGAAGTCGACAATACAGAATCGACGCGCGTCATCATTGTGGCCGTCGGCGAGTTGGAGGTCGGGCTGATCGTCGATGCGGCCAATGACGTGATCGACATCCCTGTCGATGCGATTGAACCGCCTCCGGAAGTGGTTGGAGGAGTGGAAGCAGCCTACCTGCGTGGTGTGGCTAAACTGGAAAAGCGTCTGCTGATCCTGCTTAATCTGGACAAGGTACTCACCCCAGAAGAGCTCAAACAGCTTGATGCCATAGAAGGGTAACATCATGGCCGATTTTTATCAAAAGTTTGGTGATTTCCAACTGGATGTGCTGCGTGAGGTGGGCAACATCGGTGCCGGACATGCCGCTAGTGCCTTGGCCAAGATGCTGCAAAAAGAAGTGGATATGAAGGTACCGCTGGTAAACGTCCTCTCTTTTGATCAGATTGCCGACTTTGTCGGTGGGGCAGAAACGGTGGTCGTTACGGTTTTTCTACGGGTAGAGGGAGACTGCCCCGGCAATATGTTTTTTATCATCGACGAATCGTCAGCCCATAATCTGCTCTCCCAACTCCTTGGCATGAAGCACAGTGAGGAACATGGACAACTTACGGAGATGGAGCTGTCGGCACTGCTGGAGATCGGCAACATACTGGTTGGTTCTTATCTCTCGTCACTCGCTGACTTTACAGGACTTAATCTGCAGCCGTCCGTTCCGTCATTGGCGATCGACATGGCAGGTGCGATTCTCAGCTACGGACTGATTGAACTTGGCCGTGCGGGTGATTTCGCCTTAACAATCGATACCGCCTTCTTTGAGGGCAGTAAAGAAGTAAAAGGCCACTTCTTTCTCATCCCTGATCCGGAATCGTTTCATAAGTTATTTTCCTCGTTAGGAGTTCCACTTGATGGAAATTCTTAAAATCGGGATGGCTGGCTTGGGATGGGTCAAATCACCCGACCGTCTCCGCACGACCGGGCTCGGTTCATGTGTAGGTGTCGTACTCTATGACGCAGTTGTCAAAATAGCTGGGATGGCGCATGTAATGCTGCCAGACTCATCATTGGGAAAAAGCAACCAGACGATGATCGGGAAGTATGCCGACACGGCTATCCCGGAGTTGATCAAGCAGATGGAGCAGGCAGGCGCCAAAGCAAATCGCTTGACGGCTAAGTTGGCTGGCGGTGCCCAGATGTTCTCGTTTATGTCTGGAAATGATTCGATGCGTATTGGCCCCCGCAATGTAGAGGCTTGTCGGGCATCCTTAGCGCAGTTTATGATCCCGATCATCGCGGAAGAAACGGGAGGCAATTGCGGGCGGACCATTGAGATGGATGCGGCAACCGGGATCTTGCACATCCGCACAGTAAATCAAGGTAGTAAGGAAGTTTAAGCCATGGCTAACACACTGAAGTTTAACTTGTTGATAGGTGGTATCGCTTTTTTCATTACGTTTGTCACAGCGTTGTTGGCAAACGTGTGGCTCGTCTCACTGATACGTGCTGTCATCGCGTTTATCTTGTTTTTTTTGATCGGCTTTCCTGTGCATTGGGCATACCAACAGCTGTTTGGACAAGCAGAGGCGGAGGAGCAGGAGGGAGGAGCAGGTCAGCATGTGGACCTGGTGGCTGCGGACAATGATGAACTGCCTCAGCCTGCTTCCCCGGAGAGCGAGCCGTCTGAAGAGTTCGCGCCACTCTCGGCGCCACGCCTGGAAAAAGATAAGAAGGAAGATGTTGAACCTGCAGATATAGCGAACATCGTAAGACGGTTAACGGATCAATAAAGGTTGGTGGTAAACCATGGCTCAAGCAATCAATCGCGCAAAAACAAAAGAATTTGACAAATGGGTTGCATGGAAAGAAGAAGGAAATCGACAGGCTGAGACCGAATTAATAGAGCAGTTCATTCCACTTGTGTATAAAGTAGCCAACCGTGTAGCAATCGGCCTACCCAACAATGTAGATAAAGACGACCTAATCAGCTATGGCCGTTTTGGCTTGTTGGACGCGATAAACAAGTTCGACCACACGCGCGGCCTCAAGTTTGAGACGTATGCCATGTGGCGAATCCGTGGAGCTATGATCGATGGCCTGCGGGAAAACGACTGGATTCCCCGAACGATACGGGACAAGGCAAAAAAGATCGAAGAGGCTTACACGGTTTTGGAGCAGAAGTACTTGCGTTTTCCAAGTGACCAAGAGGTGTGCGATTATTTGGGAATCAGCGAGCAAGATCTGCGACAGGTCGTTTATGATACATCCCTCGCTTCCATGGTTTCGATTGACGAGACGGTCGGTGAGGAAGATGAGCAAAAAACGGCACGCCACAGCTATATTATCGATGAAATTGCGCAACGTCCGGACAGCGTGGCGGAGGCGAAAGGGTTAAAAGAAGTCCTGACCCGCGCAATCGACAAACTGCCGGAAAAAGAGCGAATTGTGGTCTCCTTGTTCTACTTTGAGGAACTGACTTTGTCAGAGATCGCAGAAGTGATGAAGCTCTCGCCTTCGCGTATCTCACAGCTTCACTCAAAAGCTATTTTTCGGTTACGCTCCGCATTGACTCGCTGGAAATCTCAACTATTTTAAACCAGAAGCGACGTTCGCGGGGTGAATGGAGGAGGTGAGACAGATGCAACCACCGTATACGATTGAAGTGACTGTCGCGGTGGACAAAATGTCCGCGGAGCTCACTCTGCATACGGAGGAAGCGGAGCTCGTCCTGAAGCAGGAAGAGCTGAAAGACGCACTTGCTAAACATGGTGTTGTTTTTGGCGTTGACAGTGCATTACTGCAGCTAGTGTGTCAGACACCACGAAAGTACGTCAACGTTCCACTAACCATCGCCCGCGGCAAAGAGCCGACTCCAGGCAAAAACGCCTGGATCGAACAGACATGCCACACAGCCAAAACAGAGGAAGCAAAGCCAAAAGAACTGGAAGACGGTCGTGTAGACTTTTACAACGTATCCTCAATAGCCAACGTGAGGCGCGGCCAACTGCTGGCTCGCAAACACCCGGCCACACCTGGTGAAGAAGGTGTCACCGTCACGGGAGAGCGGGTGACTCCTCCCCCGGCCAAAGATGTCGCGATCAAGCCGGGTAAGAACGTCGTGTTGAATGAAGACAAAACATTGCTGTATGCAACGATTGACGGACAGGTTTCGATCACCGATAACCAGAAAATCAATGTATTCCCGGTATTTGAGGTGAACGGCGACGTCGACTTTAACGTCGGCAATATTGATTTTGTCGGAACGGTTGTGATCCGAGGCAACGTGCCGACTGGTTTCCGCGTCAAGGCATCGGGCGATATTCGCGTATACGGCAGCGTAGAGGGAGCAGAACTGGATGCGGGGGTTCAATCGAGATCAAGAACGGCATCGCCGCTCAAGACAAAGGATACGTTAAGGCCGGTGTCGACGTGATCGCCTCTTACATTCAGAACGCGAATGTAATCGCTGGAAACGAAGTGGTTATCTCCCAAAGTATTATGTTCTCTCATGTGCGTGCCGGAAAAAATGTTACCTGTACACGGACCAAGGGCATCATCATCGGAGGAACGATTCAAGCGGGTGAGAAGATAACTGCTCGCATCATTGGCAACCAAAGCTCTACCCCTACGGTGCTGGAAGTAGGGGCAAAACCAGAACTGCGCAACGAGTGGCAGCAGATCAGCCAAGAACTGCAGTCGCACTTTGAAAATCTGCGGAAAACGCAACAAGCCCTTTCCGTCCTGGATCAGATCGTCCAGGTACACGGCCAACTGCCACCAGAGAAAAAGGCGATGCAGATTAAACTTACCAACACACGAATCATGCTGGAAAAAGAACTAAAACAGTTAGAGAATCGTAAAAAAGAAGTAGAGGCAGAACTGGAAGGAGAGTCACCTGCGGTCGTTACTGCCCAGGTTGTGATGTACCCTGGAATCAAACTTGTCTTCGGCAAACTGGTTCGTTACATTAAGCAGGAGTTTTCCCGAACGCGTTTTCTTGTCCTTGAGGGGGAGATTACCAGCTCACCCCTGTATTAAATAAAGCCTGCTTGATAAAAGACCGGCAAGCTGGTCTGTCTCAGGCATGCTTAAGGGAGTGGATCGCCCATGAGTCTGAAAGCGGTCGAACTGCAAGTCGCATTGCCTCGCACCCAGGAGGTAACCCGGATCCAGGATCAGCAGCAGCAGCGATCGATGCACGATCAGCAAGAGCAGATCGCGGCACGCAAGGAACTGGATGAATTGACCAGAAAACGTCCAACAGATGTTAGCGAGACGGTACAAGGACAAGTGAGGGAAAAACAGGAGAGAGAAAAACGGCGGGATGCGGGTCAAAAGCAGCGAAAGCGGAGCGATGAGGAGCAATCCGAAGCAAAGCGGGAGCAACTGCTGTTGAGCGATCCGGTGCGTGGTCGACATATTGATATTTCGTTATAATTGAAAACAACAGGTGAATGCTATGGAGCAACCATTACTACTCCTGTCAGCCGCAGGGATCTTGATCGTGATAGCGGCGATGATTTGGTTACGAAAGCCACGCCCTTCCGCACTGACAGAAGAGAGATTGCATGCAGGAAGACTGCTGGAACAGCCTCAGGTCGAAGAGACGGTACAGCGGTTTGTAGCAGAAATCAAACAGGAAAATCAACGAATCATCAGCAGCTTTCGGCAAAAAAATGAGCAGCTCATGGAAGAAGTGGACCAGCTACGTGATCGCATCGATCAGTTGGAAAAACAGGTAGCCGTGGTGTCAGGTCAGATGAAAGCGATGCCAGCAATGCAACTGGAGGCGGAAGAACGACCATTGGCTGAAGAAGATTCGCTTCTCCTGCGCAACCGTTACAAACGTGTTTTTGAACTGCAGGGCGAGGGACTGAAAGCGGAAGAAATCGCCAAACGTTTGGGGGCCGGTCGTGGAGAAGTTGAGTTGATCTTGTCGCTTGCCTCTTCAGGACAGGGGAAGAGCCGATGATTAGCAGGCAGACAGTGATCGGCTTTGGGATTGGCCTGCTTTTTTCAGCAGCCTTCTTGTACGTGTATCCGACGGATGAGGCAAAATCTAGTGACCTGACCGCAGAGGTGTTAGAAGCGGCAGCAGGTAAGCAGGACAAGGTCGTCTTGACCCAAGAAGAGTACCTACAGCTACTGGAACAAGCGGAGCAAATACAAGGTTCCCCTCGACAAGATGCATCTGCTCCTGATGATCAGACCGCTTCTCCACCAGCTCCTCCCATCAGCACTGATCAGCCTGGTCAACAGAAGCAACAGTCCCTGAGTGAAACAACGAAAGCATCCACTGCTGTGAATGCACAAACAGCAGCGGCGCACCAGCCAACTGTCGTGCAGCAGGCTGCTGACGAAGAGAAGAAGTCAGCGACGCCCCCTCCCATGCAGAAGCCGTTTCGAAAGACAAAAGAAGGAGTAGTCGTTACCATCTCTGGGGGTCTTACCAGTGCACAGATTGCCGACCTTCTGGTAAAAAGCGGGGCTATATCCGATAAGCTCGCTTTTCTGGAACGCCTGTGGAGTGCCAACAAGCACAGGGAGGTTCGAGCGGGCACATACACGTTTCGAAATGGAACCAGTGTAGAGGAGGTCATCCGATTGATTACCACTTTGCCGGAACGGTAGGGTGGTTTTTGTTTTCTGTTCCGTTTCTTGCAATTGCGGTTGGCATGTGATATAGTGTTCTACGGTGTTGAAAACGCACGTCGTCCAATCCCGGCAAGGGTGCTACTTCGGTAGTTTTGACGGGAGATGCGGGCGGCGGAGGGAAGACACAAAAAAACCATTTTTTAAGAGGAGGTGTGAATATATGGCGGTTATCTCCATGAAACAGCTGCTTGAGGCTGGTGTTCACTTCGGCCACCAAACTCGCCGCTGGAACCCGAAAATGGAACGCTATATCTTCACCGAACGTAACGGTATTTACATCATTGACCTGCAAAAGACGGTCAAAAAAGTAGAAGAGGCTTACAACTTTGTGCGTGAGTTGGCTGCGAACGGCGGCAAACTGCTGTTTGTTGGTACCAAAAAGCAGGCACAGGACTCCGTCAGAGATGAAGCGGAGCGCACTGGACATCACTACATTAACCAACGTTGGTTAGGTGGTACGCTGACCAACTTCAGCACCATCCAAAAGCGTACGGGCCGTCTGGCTCAACTGAAACGGATGGAAGAAGATGGTACATTTGACGTACTGCCGAAAAAAGAAGTAATCCTCCTTCGCAAGGAGAAAGAACGTCTGGAGAAGTTCCTTGGCGGGATCGCCAATATGGATAAACTGCCCGACGCATTGTTTGTCATTGATCCGCGAAAGGAACGCATCGCTGTTGCGGAAGCTCGCAAACTGGGCATCCCGATCGTGGCGATCGTTGACACGAACTGCGATCCAGATGAGATCGACTACGTGATCCCCGGCAACGATGATGCGATTCGTGCCGTAAAACTGCTGACCTCCAAAATGGCAGATGCGCTGCTGGAAGGCAGCCAAGGCCATGGCGGAGAGGGAGAACAAACCACGGCGTAACGAACGAGGGTGGACTGAGGGTTTCAGAACCCCGTCCACCCTTTTTTAACGACTGATCGAACCCGTCACGTGCCAGCATCAGCACAGCGCATTGCAGGCGCTGCGCCGCCGGTACGATGATGACGGTGGTTTGTTCAGTCCGTATCACGTGGTTACATATGTATCATCCACCTACCATAAACTATTAATAAGGAGGACTTTACATGGCGGTAAGTGCACAACAGGTAAAAGAACTGCGCGAGAGAACGGGCGCAGGGATGATGGATTGCAAAAAAGCATTGGAAGAAACAAATGGAGATATGGAAAAGGCGATTGACCTGCTGCGGGAGCGCGGGATTGCCAAAGCAGCAAAAAAAGCAGGACGCGTCGCTGCTGAAGGTCTGACTGCAACGGCTGTTTCCGGCAATGCGGCAGCAATCGTCGAAGTGAACTGCGAGACGGACTTTGTGGCCAAAAATCCGGAGTTTCAGTCACTCGTACAAGAGGTTGCCGAGCATGTGGTCACACAGCGACCAGCCTCCGTTGAGGAAGCTATGGAACAACCGTTTAAAGGAAGCGGCGAGAAATTATCCCAAGTGATCAGCGAAAAAGTGGCAACGATCGGTGAAAACATCACTCTGCGCCGCTTCGCTGTACTTGAAAAAGCTGACAACGGCGTCTTTGGGGCGTATCTGCACATGGGCGGAAAAATCGGTGTCCTCACCGTGCTGGATGGCACAACGGACGAGACCCTGGCAAAAGATCTCGCCATGCACGCAGCTGCAGCAAACCCGCGTTTTGCTACTCGTGACGAAGTCTCTGCCGACGAGATTGAACGCGAACGTGAAGTGCTGAAAAATCAGGCCCTCTCCGAAGGGAAACCTGCCAATATCGTAGAAAAAATGGTGGAAGGCCGTCTCTCCAAGTACTTTGAAGAGTACTGTCTGGTCGAGCAACCGTTTGTAAAAGATCCAGATAAAAAAGTATCTACACTGCTGAAAGAAGCAGGTGCTACCCTGAAATCTTTCGTTCGTTACCAAGTTGGCGAGGGAATCGAGAAGAAGCAAGAAGACTTCGCCGCTGAAGTGATGGCGCAAGTGAATAAGCAGTAAAGAAAGACTAAAGTAGGGAACACCAGTGTGTTCCCTATTTTTAAGAGGAGACCGGTTGAAGCGGTTATTTCAGTGGTTCCAAGCTCCTCTACTCGCTTGCGCACGCTGGGAGGAAACGACGCACTGGCAGAGAATGTTAAGATGAATGGGGGCCTTTCCATATGCCACTTCCTGCATATAAGCGTGTTGTGTTAAAGTTAAGTGGGGAAGCACTGGCGGGTGAAGTCGGATACGGTATCGATCCGAAAGTGATCTTTTCCATTTCCAACCAAATCAAGGAGATCGTCGAACTTGGTGTTCAGGTGGCCATTGTCGTTGGCGGGGGGAATATTTGGCGTGGGCTTTCCGGCAGTTCCAAAGGCATGGACCGCGCAACAGCCGATTACATGGGCATGCTGGCGACGATCATGAATGCTCTTGCTCTGCAGGATGGTCTGGAGAGAATCAACGTACCGACACGAGTGCAGACTTCGATCGAGATGCGCCAAGTGGCAGAGCCATACATACGCAGACGCGCGATTCGTCACTTGGAAAAAAATAGAGTGGTCATTTTTGCTGCCGGTACGGGGAATCCGTACTTCTCCACTGATACCACAGCAGCACTGCGAGCTGCCGAAATCGAAGCGGAAGTCATCCTGATGGCCAAGAACAAGGTGGATGGCGTCTATTCTGCAGATCCGTCGGTCAATCCCGATGCGATCAAATACGAACAGCTTACGTTCCTTGACGTTTTGAACAAAGGCTTAGGGGTGATGGATTCCACTGCATCCAGTCTGTGCATGGATAACCACATCCCGCTAATCGTGTTCTCGATTACGGAAGAAGGAAATATTCGACGTGCCATTATGGGCGAAAAAATCGGAACCATTGTGAAGGGGGAAGCATAAATGCCACAATCCGTCCTTAAAGATATGGAAGAGCGGATGTCAAAAGCGATTACTACATTAAAAAAAGATTTGGCTACCCTGCGTGCCGGACGGGCCAACCCGGCACTGTTGGACAAAGTGGTCGTCGACTACTATGGAACGCTTACACCGGTGAACCAACTGGCCAACATCAGTGCTCCTGAGCCTAGGCTGTTGCAGATCCAACCCTGGGACAAAACATCTCTCAAGGAGATTGAGCGGGCTATTCAGCAATCTGATTTGGGGCTTACACCCTCTAATGATGGGACGATTATTCGCATCGCGATCCCCCCGCTTACAGAGGAGCGCAGACGCGAACTGGTAAAAGTAGCGGGCAAGGATGGGGAAGAGGCGAAGGTCGCGATTCGCAACATCCGGCGTGATGCCAACGAGGAGATCAAGAAGTTGGAAAAAGCAGGTGACATCTCCGAAGATGAGTCCCGGAGGCACCAAGAGACCATCCAAAAAACCACCGACAAGTTCATTGGCGAAGTTGACAAACTGGTCAAAGAGAAAGAAAAAGAAATTATGGAAGTGTAAGCAGCTACCTCTAAAGACGTATCCATCCCCCTCTTCACGAGGGGGAGTTATGTCTATATCTCTCTTTCTGGGGGAAAACTTATGCTGGAACGAATCGGACATATGTTGGTTCGCAAGGCCAACCAAGAAGAGCACCGTCCGGTCTTTGACGAGGCGGGGGACATCCCCCAGCATATTGCCGTGATCATGGATGGGAATGGCCGTTGGGCAAAGAAGCGCAATTTGGCGCGGATTGTCGGCCACCGTTCCGGAATGCAAACGGTAAAGGAGATTGTCAAGGCTGCCGACGGCATCGGCGTCAAGACGATGACGATGTATGCCTTTTCTACAGAAAACTGGAAGCGGCCTCGTGATGAGGTTGACTACCTGATGAAGCTGCCGCAGGAGTTTTTGTCGACAGAATTGGAAGAATTGAACGAACGGAATGTTCGGGTACGCATGCTGGGTAATTCCGATAGGCTTCCATCCCATACGATTGAGGCGATGAACATTGCAGAAGAACGGACAAGGCAAAATACGGGACTGCAGCTTAATTTTGCCCTCAACTACGGTGGGCGAACGGAAATCGTCAAAGCGGTCACGGAATTGGCCAGACAGGTCCAAGCGGGAGAGCTGAAGCCGGAAGAGATAGACGAAGCATTACTTGCACAGCACTTGTACACCCGTGATCTTCCCGACCCTGATTTGCTGATTCGGACGAGCGGCGAAATCAGGTTGAGCAATTTTATGCTGTGGCAGATGGCGTATACGGAGTTGTGGTTTACGGACGTGCTTTGGCCCGATTTTACCAAGGAGCATTTCTTTGAGGCAATCGCAGAATACCAAGGTCGAGCTCGTCGCTACGGCGCGGTTTGAACCCAAGAGGTGGAACACTTTGAAGCAGCGGATCATAACCGGGGTGGTAGGTGGCATCATCTTCCTCGTCCCCGTTTTCTTAGGAGGGATCTGGTATTCCCTGCTCGTCTTTTTATTAGCCATCATCGGCTTGTACGAGTTTTTGCGCATGGCCAGACTGAAACCGTATGGCTTTGCCGGACTTTTGGGCTACGTGCTGATGATCAGTACCTTGTGGCCGTACCTGTTTTATTCACAGCGGTTTCATATCGATTTTTCGGACACGCTCATGCCTGTCCTGTTGTTGCTGCTGTTTTACTCGGTTTTTCGAAAAAACCGTTTTCACATTGAACATGTCGCCCTTACGATACTGGGGGCGTTATACATAGGATACGGGTTTCACTATATGGCTGCCGTCCGCGGAATGGATGACGGGCTCTGGCTGACACTGCTGGTTTTGCTCGGCATCTGGTCAACGGACTCAGGTGCTTACTTTGTCGGCAGAGCGTATGGCAGACGCAAGTTGCTGCCTGCTATCAGTCCCAACAAAACGGTGGAAGGCTCGCTGGGTGGATTGCTGACGTCACTGGTGGTCGTGATAGGCCTGAATGGTTTGGTTGACAAGCTCCCGTTTTGGCAAGCGTTCGGGATTGCATTGGTAACCGGCATTGCCGCACAGATAGGTGATTTGGTTGAATCGGCGATGAAGCGACACTTTGGCGTGAAAGACTCTGGCAAAATCATTCCCGGGCATGGGGGAGTTCTCGATCGATTTGACAGCTTGCTGATCGTGTTTCCCATACTGTATCTGCTCGGTTTGTTCTAGATTTCCGAGCAAGGTTAGCGTTGACCTCGCATCAGTTCCAGAGGGAGTTCAATCTTGCAGAAGGGATTCGCCAAACAGAAAGCAATAGAATGTAATGGTGGGTAGAGGTGAAACCGGTGAAAAAAATTGCACTGCTTGGTTCGACCGGCTCAGTTGGAAGAAATACATTGGAAGTGGTGGCACAGCATCCTGACACCTTTCAGGTTGTGGCGCTGGCTGCCGGCGCGAATATAGAACTGCTGGCTCGTCAGATTATCCAATTCCAACCGGAGATCGTCTCTGTTGGCAAACCGGAACGGATAGATGAGCTTCGACAGTTGGTCGGATCATGGCGCGGCGATATTCTCTGCGGGGAAGAAGGCATGGTGCAGGTGGCAACCCACCCCGCGGCCGATATCGTCATGACCGCGATTATCGGCAGCATTGGTGTGGTGCCGACACTTGCCGCGATTGAAGCGGGTAAAACGATTGGGTTGGCTAACAAAGAAACGTTGATTAGTGCCGGACACATCGTGATGGAGAGCGCTAGACGCAACAATACCCTCATCATACCAGTTGACAGTGAACACTCGGCGATTTTCCAATGCTTGCAGGGAGAGCGTTCCGAGGACGTAGCCAAGATTATCCTGACGGCATCCGGCGGATCATTTCGCCACCTGTCTCGCAGCGAGCTATCACATGTGACGGTTGAAGATACACTGAAACACCCCAATTGGAGCATGGGTGCAAAAATCACGGTCGATTCGGCAACAATGATGAACAAAGGGTTTGAAGTGATAGAAGCCCATTGGCTGTTTGGGCTTGCTTATGAACAGATTGACTGTGTGCTCCATTATGAAAGTGTGATTCACTCTATGGTAGAATACAAAGACAGGGCTGTCATCGCCCAGTTGGGAACACCGGATATGAAGGTTCCCATCCAGTACGCGCTCTCCTATCCGGAGCGGATGCCACTCGTAACAGAGCCGCTTGATCTCATCAAGTTTGGAAAGCTGAACTTCGCAGAGATGGACTATGAGCGGTTTCCGCTTCTGCGGCTTGCATACGACTGCGGACGTACTGGCGGGACGCTGCCTACAGTGCTGAATGCGGCGAATGAAGTGGCTGTCGAGCGCTTTTTGCAGGGGGAAATCTCTTTTTTGGCGATTGAACAGATCGTGGAGCGCGTATGTTCTGACCACCATGTACAATACGATCCCGCTCTGGAAGAAATTTTTGCAGCAGATGCCTGGGCACGCCGCGAAGCACGCAAGTCTTGAGCAGGCTTCGAACCATTACGAAAACGAAAGGTGGCTACCCCTTTGCCTTTACCTAGCTTGGATTCGTTTGAATCGATTCTTGCAATCATCGTGGTCTTCAGCTTGCTGGTGCTGGTCCATGAGCTGGGCCACTTCCTGCTGGCCAAACGTGCGGGCATCCTCTGTCGGGAGTTTGCTCTCGGGATGGGCCCAAAGATATTTCGGTTCAAGCGGGGGGAGACGGAGTACACCGTCCGAGCGCTGCCGATTGGCGGACTTGTCCGAATGGCTGGCGAAGACCCCGAACTAGACGTGTTGAAACCTAGGATGGAGATTGCCGTAGAATTGGATCAAGAAGGGCGTGTCTCGCGTCTGCTCCTCGATCCCAAGCAGTGGAATGAAAAGCGCCATGTCCGTGGTACAATCGTCCATTACGACCTTGAACATAAGCTGACCCTGACGCTGGAGACGGATGAAGGACAGACAAGTTACCCGGTTCATCCCCAAGCTCACTTGGTGTTTGCAGATCAGGAGGTACAGATCGCCCCCTATAACCGCCAGTTTCGCGGGAAAACAGTGGGGCAGAGATTCTGGGCGATCTTCGCCGGACCGGCAGCCAACTTTTTGCTTGCCTTTGTTCTTTTGGCGTCTTTGGGGTTGATTTTCGGTGTGCCCAACAGCAAACCCCTACTGGGTGAGGTGAAGCCCGGCGGCCCGGCGGCACAGGCGGGATTGTTGGAAGGAGACCGGGTTTTGTCCATAGAAGGGACCCCTGTCAAGAGTTGGCGGCAGATCGTTGAGATCGTCAGCCAGTCTCCGAACGAAACTCTCACCTTTGAGGTGGAACGGAACGGTACGAAGAAGAGTTTTGAGGTTACCGTAGGCAGTAAAGACAACATTGGGCAGATCATGGTTTACAGTACGATCACCTATTCGCCTTGGGCTGCTGTCAAGTACGGGGCGTATGCCACATATGAATACACCGCGCTGATTCTGACCAATCTGGCGATGCTGTTTACCGGTGCGGTGGGCTTGGAGGATCTCAGCGGACCAGTCGGCATCTTCAAGATGACGGGAGAGTTTGCTCAACAGGGCCTGGAGATTCTCATCAGGTGGGCCGCTGTGTTAAGCATCAATCTCGGTTTGTTTAACTTGCTGCCGCTTCCGGCACTGGATGGCGGGCGACTCGCTTTTCTGGGTGTAGAAGCGCTCCGAGGTCGTCCGGTTGATCCACAAAAGGAAGGGATGGTGCACTTCCTCGGTTTCGCGTTTTTAATGTTGCTGATTCTCGTTGTCACGTGGAACGACTTGCAGCGGTTTATCTTTACAGGATAGAGAGCAGAAAAGACTACGAAAAGGAAGGTGCCTGGCGTGTACAAACGTGAGGAGACGAAACCGGTATTTGTGGGAGATGTACAGATCGGTGGTCAAAAAAGTGTCGTGATTCAATCGATGACGACTACGGATACCCGTGATGTGGAAGGAACGCTGGAGCAGATCAATCGTCTGCACCAGGCGGGCTGCCAGGTGGTGCGCCTGGCGGTGGTCAACGAAGACGCGGCACGTGCGATCAAACCAATCAAGGAGCGTTCCCCTCTTCCGCTGGTTGCAGACATTCACTTCGACCATCGATTGGCGCTGCTTGCTTTGGAGAGCGGGATTGACAAAATCCGGATCAATCCTGGTAATATCGGGTCCAAGGAGAAAACGAAAGCAGTCGTGGAAGCGTGCCGCGATCGAAACGTGCCGATCCGCATCGGCGTCAACTCCGGTTCTGTCGAGAAACGGCTGTTGGAAAAGTACGGCTATCCCAGCCCGGAGGCGATCGTGGAAAGTGCGATGAACCACGTGGAGATTTTGGAAGAACTAAATTACGACAAGATTGTGATCTCACTCAAGTCGTCCGATGTGCCGACCATGATTGAAACATACTCGCTCATGGCCGAGAAGCGACCTTATCCGCTGCACGTCGGAGTAACCGAGGCAGGCACGCCGTTTTCCGGGGGAATCAAGTCGGCGGTTGGCATCGGTACCGTGCTCTCGATGGGCATTGGTGATACGATCCGTGTTTCACTCACAGCTGATCCGGTCGAGGAGATCAAGGTAGGGAAGCAGATTCTGCGCAGTCTGGACATCGTCAACAACGATCCGATTGTGATTGCCTGCCCTTCCTGCGGTCGCTGCGCCATCGACCTGATCGGGCTTGCAACCAAAGTGGAGGATGCCGTAGCCAACATCAAAAAACCGCTGAAGATTGCGGTAATGGGCTGCGCGGTCAACGGCCCGGGAGAAGCGCGTGAGGCCGACGTCGGCGTTGCCGGTGGAAACGGTGAAGGATTGATTTTCCGCAACGGTGAGATTGTTCGGAAAGTAAAAGAAGACGAATTGTTTGAAGAGTTGATGAAAGAGATTAACACGATGGTGTAGCACACCTTTGTCATACAGCCCACAGGACAGAAAGTCGGTTGTGGTTTGAGAAGGAGGAACGATTACGTGTTAAAGCAGAGTCAATATCTTATTCCTACCCTACGGGAGGTACCGTCGGACGCTGAGATCGCCAGCCATAAGCTGCTGCTGCGCGCCGGTTTGGCACGCCAGTTGGCTTCCGGGATCTACTCGTACCTGCCGCTCGGTCTGCGGGTGATTCAAAAAATCCAGGCGATTGTTCGTGAGGAGATGAACAGAGCCGGGGCACAGGAGATTTTGATGCCGGCGATGCAGCCCGCAGAGCTATGGGAGGAAAGCGGCAGATGGGAGGCGTATGGACCGGAATTGGTGCGGTTGAAAGATCGCCATGAGCGGCGTTTCGCCCTTGGTCCTACCCATGAAGAGGTGATCAGCAGCCTGGTTCGGGATGATGTCAACTCATATAAAAAACTGCCGATCAACCTGTACCAGATTCAGACCAAGTTCCGCGATGAGGTGAGGCCGCGCTTCGGTTTGATTCGCTGCCGCGAATTCATCATGAAAGACGCATACTCCTTCGATACCAGCTGGGAAGGGCTGAACAAGAGCTTCGAGGCGATGTTTGACGCCTATACGCGGATTTTTACCCGTATTGGCCTCAATTTCCGTGCTGTAGAGGCGGATGCAGGCTCCATCGGTGGGACCGGCACCTATGAGTTCATGGCTTTGTGCGATATCGGTGAAGATACGATTGCCTATTCCACCGAGGGAACATATGCGGCCAACTTGGAAAAGGCAGAGGTGGTTTACAAGCCATCGGACAAGCCAAAACAAGATGTGCCCGCGATGGAAAAGATTCACACACCCAGTGTCCGCACTATTGAGCAGTTGCAAGCCTCGCTTGGCACAGATTCCGCTCAGATCGTCAAAAGCCTGCTCTATCGTGTCGATGACAAACTGGTGATGGCATTAGTACGAGGCGATCACGAACTGAACGAAGTGAAGTTGAAAAACTTGTTCGATGCGGTTGATATCCGACTGGCCAGTGACGAAGAGATTCGCAGCTTGACAGGCGCTCCCGCTGGTTTCGTCGGTCCATTTGGTCTGGATCCCCAGAAAGTGGAGATTGTAGCCGACAACTATGTGCAAGATGTGACAGACGGGGTAGCCGGAGCGAATGAAGCAGATTACCACTATCAACATGTGGTGCCGGGCCGCGATTTTACCGTTGCCCGTTACGCTGATCTGCGCAACATCAAGGAGGGAGATGACTGTCCGCGCGGCGGCGGCAAGATCGCTTTTGCCCGCGGGATCGAGGTAGGCCATGTATTCAAACTGGGAACCAAGTATTCGAAGCCGCTGGGTGTTACCTTCCTCGATGAAAACGGACGATCCCAGGAGATGGTGATGGGCTGCTATGGGATCGGGATTTCCCGGATCGCAGCAGCCGTGATCGAACAATATCACGACGAAAACGGCATCATCTGGCCGGTTTCGATTGCGCCGTTCCATGTACATGTGATTCCGATCAATGCCAAGGTGGACGAGCAACGCCTCACCAGTGAACGGATTACCGATGCACTGACGGCTGCAGGAGTGGAAGTGCTTTACGACGATCGTCCGGAAAGGGCTGGGGTGAAGTTCAAGGACGCTGACTTGATCGGACTGCCGCTCAGGATAACGGTCTCGGACAAAGCCCAGGAAGGTTTGGTCGAAGTACGGGTTCGCTGCACCGGCGAGACACATGAAGTAGAAATCGAAAAACTAGCGGCATTTGTCCAGGAACATCTGGCCAAACTGGGCGAGTCGGCGACAACATTCGCACGTTCCAGGCAGGAATAGTGCAGGATTCTGTCGAAAGGGTAGGAGGTGCTCCTTATACAGGAGTGCCTCTTTTTCTTGATCGCGCTGACTGATCACACTGAGATTTTTCGGGCTGTCTGTAACCGTGCGCGTAATCGTGCATCAACAGCCCTTCAATCGTCAGCTGTTCATTCGTCCTGTGAACGAGCGGAGATATGTATGTATGGCCAACCACGAGAATTCGCGAGGGCCAGCATATCAAAACAAGGGATTTTTCGAGGTAAGTGAGGTGGTTTTGATGGCAGCAACAGAGGAACAACTGCAGCGGTTTGCTCTCCTGCTGAAACAATTGGAAATACCGGAGAATTGGATCGATGCCTATTTTCGGCAAGGTCGGATCGATAAGCTGGAACTGTACAAACAAAACAAAAGATGGTTATTCACGCTTACATTGGAGCGCCTGCTCCCTGCAGACGTCTACCAGGCGTTTCAGATGCGTTTGAAGCAAACTTTTTCCCATATCGCCAATGCGGAGGCGTTGATACGCTACCAGGAAACACCGGTTCTTGACGTATTGATGCAGGAATATTGGGATCTCATCATCGGTCATGCTGAGCAGGATTTGAACTCCCTCGCTGGGCCGCTGAAAGCGAGCCGCTGGCAGATACAGGGGCAAGCTGTAAAAATCATGTTGCCAACCGAGATGGCTGTGGAACTGGCTAAGCGAAAGCAGGCGGATCAGGTCCTGCAGGCAGCCTTTCTGCGGGTTTCCCAACTGGCACCGCAGTTTCTCTTCGCCACTGATGAAAGTGACGACACCTATCGCGCCTTCCTGGAACAGCGAATGGAGGAAGAGCGGGCCCTGGTCCAAGAGGTGATCAGCGCCCAGGCAGAAAAAGAAGCGCAAAACGACGCACAGCCGGAAGCGATCACAACACTGATGATTGGCTACGAGATCAAGGACGATCCGGTTCCGATCAAGCAGATCCAAGAGGAAGAACGGCGGATCGTTATCCAAGGGACGGTGTTTCAATCAGAGCTGAGAGAATTGAAAAGTGGACGCCACTTGCTGACGTTTAACGTGACCGATTATACCGATTCCATTGCGGTAAAGATCTTTTCCCGCGACAAAGAAGATGTCAAGCTGCTGGCAGCGCTAAAAGACGGCATGTGGCTGAAAGTTCGCGGCAATGTCCAGCACGATACATACATGCGCGAATTGGTGATGACCGCCAATGACATCAACCAGATTGAGCAGCTCGGCCGTCGCGATACCGCAGAGCGAAAACGGGTGGAACTGCATTGTCATACCCCGATGAGCGCCTTGGACGGAGTGGCTTCGCTCAAAGCCTTGATTGGAACAGCAGCCAAGTGGGGCCATTCGGCTATTGCCGTTACGGACCATGGCGTTGTGCAAGCTTATCCGGAAGCGTACAGTCTGGCCAAAAAGAATAACATCAAGTGCATCCTCGGGATGGAAGCCTATGTGGTAGAAGATGGGATTGACGTGGTGTACAATCTGGATCCGTCGGGCAGCAATGACCGGCCAATCAACGATGAGACGACCTATGTGGTATTTGATACGGAGACAACCGGTCTCAATCCTACCGAACATACGATCATTGAAATCGCCGCCGTGAAAATGCGGGGGGGTGAGATCATCGACGAGTGGTCGGAACTGATCGATCCGCAGATACCGATTGGGGCAAAGACCACGGAGATTACCGGGATCACCAATGAAATGCTGGCCGGAAAAGAGACGATCGATGTCGTTTTGCGCAAGTTTAAGGAGTACACGGGGGATGCAGTACTGGTGGCGCATAATGCCAAGTTTGACCAGGGCTTTATCAACGCCTGCGCCCAGCGTATCGGCATGGAACCATGGAACAATCCCTTCTTGGACACTTTGCCGTTGGCTCGAATGCTTTACAGCGGTATGCGCAACTACCGTCTAGGTACACTAGCCAAAAAGTTTAATGTGGAGCTGATTAACGCCCACCGCGCATTGGATGACACGGTTGCGTTGGCACGTGTCTTTCAGCAAATGCTGAAAGACCTCCGGGAAGCAGGCATCACCAGTCTGGCAGCCCTGAACGAACGGAGCAACGCGACGGCGGATTATAAAAGTTCCCGCCCTTTTCACGCTACGATCCTGGTGCAAAACCAGGCCGGCCTGAAAAACTTGTACAAGCTGGTCAGCCGCTCCCATGTAGAGACGTTCTACCGGGTGCCGCGGATTCAACGCAGTCAATTGCATAAGTTCCGCGAAGGATTGTTGATCGGCACAGCTTGCAAAGAAGGAGAACTGTTTCAGGCACTGCTGCGCGGTAAAAACGTTGATGAGCTGGCGGAAATTGCTGCATTTTACGACTTTATCGAGCTGCAGCCGCCGAGGCACTACCAGCCGCTGCTGCGCAACGAGACGATCCCATCGTTGGATGCGATCAAGGATTATCATCAAAAGCTGATTGAAGTGGCCCAGAAGCTGAACAAACCGGTCGCAGCTACCGGCGATGTTCATTATCTCAACCCGCAGGATGCGGTATTCCGCGAGGTGTTTTTGCTGTCACAAGGCGACCCGGATGCTCAGAATCAACCACCGCTCTTTCTGATGACCACCGATGAGATGCTGGAAGCGTTTAGCTACCTGGGTGAAGAGATGGCCGAGCAGATCGTTGTGACCGCAACCAACCAGATTGCCGAGATGATCGAGGATGTTTGCCCGATCCCGGACAAACTGTACACGCCTGTTATCGATGGCGCTGATGATGAACTTCGCCAGATGTGTTACGACAAGGCCCGGCAGCTGTATGGCGAGCCACTGCCTGAGATAGTGGAGCAGCGGTTGGAAAAAGAGCTGTCCAGCATTATTAAACACGGGTTTAGCGTGATCTATCTGATCTCACAGCGTCTGGTGACCAAGTCGCTGCAGGACGGGTATCTGGTCGGTTCGCGAGGTTCGGTCGGCTCCTCCTTTGTAGCTACCATGTCGGAGATTACAGAGGTAAACCCGCTTCCGCCGCATTATCGCTGCCCCGATTGCAAACACAGCGAGTTTATCACGGACGGATCGATTGGTTCTGGATTCGACCTGCCGGAGAAAGATTGTCCGCAGTGCGGATCACGCTATCACAAAGATGGACAGGACATTCCGTTTGAGACGTTTCTCGGCTTCAAGGGGGACAAGGTGCCTGATATCGATCTCAACTTTTCCGGTGATTACCAACCGAGGGCCCACAAGTATACACAGGAGTTGTTCGGGGTAGACAATGTGTACCGCGCAGGCACAATCGGCACTGTTGCAGAGAAGACGGCCTACGGGTACGTTCGCAAATTTGCCGAAGAGCGCGGACTTGTGCTGCGCAACGCCGAAATCGCGCGAATGGTTAACGGTTGTACCGGCGTTAAACGGACGACCGGTCAGCACCCGGGAGGAATCATCGTCGTACCAGACTACATGGAGATTGAAGATTTCTGCCCGATTCAATTCCCGGCAGATGACAGCGGATCAGAGTGGCGGACAACGCATTTCGACTTCCACTCCATCCACGACAATCTGCTAAAGCTGGACATTCTGGGACACGACGATCCCACGGTGATTCGGATGCTGCAGGACTTGACAGGGATCGATCCCAAGACGATTCCGCTCGACGATCCCAAGACGATGTCGATCTTCAGCTCGACGGAAGCCCTGGGTGTTACTCCTGAGCAAATCCGGACTAACCTTGGCACACTTGGCATTCCTGAGTTTGGTACCAAGTTTGTCCGTCAGATGCTGGAAGATACGAAACCGACAACCTTTGCCGAACTGGTGCAGATCTCCGGCCTGTCCCACGGCACCGATGTTTGGCTGAACAACGCACAGGAACTGATCCGCAACAACGTCTGTAAATTGTCCGACGTGATCGGCTGTCGGGACGACATCATGGTGTATCTCATCTATAAAGGTTTAGAGCCCTCCCGTGCGTTCAAGATCATGGAGTCCGTCCGTAAAGGGAAAGGGGTTAGCGAAGAGGATCAGGAAGAGATGCGCCGCAATGACGTCCCAGACTGGTACATCGATTCGTGTCAAAAGATCAAGTATATGTTTCCAAAAGCGCACGCAACGGCATACGTGATGATGGCGGTGCGAATTGCTTATTTCAAGGTGCATTATCCGCTAGAGTTCTACGCCACATACTTTACGGTTCGCGCCGATGACTTTGACATTCCGCTGATGACCAAGGGGGCATCAGCCATCCGGCAAAAGATTGAGGAGATTGAGGCAAAAGGACACGATGCCCAACCGAAGGAAAAATCACTGCTGACCGTACTGGAGATGGCACTGGAGATGGTAGAACGCGGCTTCCGCTTCCAAAATGTAAATCTCTATCGCTCCGATGCGAGCAAGTTCTTGATTGAGGGCGACAGTTTGCTCGCCCCGTTCAACGCGCTGCCCGGTCTCGGTACCAATGCGGCGATCAGCATTGTCAAGGCAAGGGGAGAAGGGGAGTTTTTGTCAAAAGAGGACTTGCTGACGCGCTCTCGTATCTCCAAAACGATTCTGGAGTACCTCGACGAACAGGGAGCACTTGCCGATCTGCCTGAGTCCAATCAGTTATCTCTGTTCTGAGGAATGCGCCGACGGGACGAGAGAAACCCCTCCTTTTGCCTAGGTTGTCAGTTGCACAATGTTATGCTATAATTTTTTTGGAAATACTGGTGATATCGCTGATGGAGAGTGGGGAAACCCACTCTTTCTTTCTGGCTTAACAAAAACGTACAACAAGGGAGGTACTTTTTTGAGTAAGGTAACGGAAATCGTGGCAGATCTGGTTCAACCGATTCTCGACGAATTGAAGCTGGAACTGGTAGAGATCGAGTACGTCAAGGAGGGGGGCAACTGGTTTCTCCGGGTCTACATCGATAATGAGACCGGCAGCATTGACATCGACGAGTGCGGTGTTGTCAGCGAACGGTTGAGCCAACGCCTGGACGAGATAGATCCGATTCCCAACGCCTACTTCCTGGAGGTATCGTCCCCCGGAGCCGAGCGTCCGCTGCGGCAGGAGAAAGACTTTCGCAAGGCGGTTGGCAAACACGTACATATCACCACAAAGCAACCGCTCGAAGGCCATACTGTCTTCGAAGGTGAACTCGTCTCGTATGACGGCGATCAGCTTACGGTGAAAGAGGCGAAGCAGTCGTTCGTGATTCCCTTGGATCAGATCAGCGAGGCGCGAACGGCGATCGTCTTTTAGTTGAAAGGAGGAGCCAAGAAAAACATGAATGCCGATTTTATGGATGCACTGCACGAAATTGAACGAGAGAAAGGAATCTCTAAAGATGTCTTGATTGAAGCGATCGAGGCTGCCTTGATCTCAGGATACAAACGAAACTTCAACTCCGCACAAAACGTGCGCGTCGACGTTAATCGGCACACCGGACAAGTGCGCGTGTTTGCCCGTAAAACCGTGGTGGAAGACGTTCTTGACTCGCGGCTGGAAATCTCTTTGGAAGCAGCCCAGGAGATTGACCCCAACTACCACCTGGATGACATCGTAGAATTGGAAGTAACGCCACGCGATTTTGGCCGGATCGCCGCCCAGACAGCGAAACAAGTGGTGACCCAGCGCATCCGCGAAGCAGAGCGAGGACTTATCTACAGCGAGTTTGTCGAGAGAGAAGAAGATATCATCACCGGAGTGGTCCAGCGACAAGATGCCCGCAACTATTACATCGACCTTGGCAAGACGGAAGCGGTGATGCCGCTGACGGAAAAAATGCCCACCGATGACTTCAAGCCGCAAGATCGCATCAAGGCCTATATCATTAAAGTGGAAAAAACGACAAAAGGACCACAAATCGTGGTCTCCCGCACTCATCCCGGTTTGTTAAAGCGGTTATTCGAGCTGGAAGTCCCGGAAATTTACGACGGTGTGGTCGAGATCAAATCGGTGGCGCGAGAGGCGGGCGACCGTTCCAAGATCGCGGTTCATTCGGTCAACCCCGATGTCGATCCGGTTGGCGCCTGTGTCGGTCCCAAAGGAATGCGGGTGCAAGCGATCGTCAGCGAGTTGAAAGGGGAGAAGATCGATATTGTTCGCTGGTCGGAAGACCCGGCGGAGTATGTAGCCAACGCGCTTAGTCCCTCCAAAGTACTCCACGTAGAAGTAAACGCCGCAGATAAAATGACCCGCGTGATTGTGCCAGACTACCAGCTATCCCTGGCGATTGGCAAGCGAGGGCAAAACGCCCGGCTGGCTGCAAAGCTAACCGGTTGGAAAATTGATATCAAGAGTGAGAGCCAGGCGGAAGAGGAAGGCATTCTCTATCCAAAAGATCCTGATACCGAGCTATCGGAGGATGTGGAAGTCCAATGAGAGTGAAGAAAGTCCCGCTGAGAAAATGCATCGTCTGTCAGGAGATGTTTCCCAAAAAGGAACTGCTGCGCATCGTGCGTACACCGCAGGAGGAGATTGTGATCGATCTAACTGGCAAGGCGGCGGGCAGAGGGACGTACGTGTGCCGCAGCGAAACCTGTCGGACGCCGGATACCTTTGCATCCGGCAAATGGAAGAAAGTGCTGGAGCGAGCCCTTAACATGAGTATTACGCAAGAGCAGTACGATCAGTTTCGCCAGAACTGGCAGGAGATGATCGGCAAGTGAGCGAGAAGCTGCTGCAGATGCTGGGGCTTACGATGCGGGCACGCAAACTGATCAGTGGGGAAGATTCCGTCATAGATGCCGTCCGCAGCGGCAAGGCGAGGCTGGTGTTGCTCGCCTCGGATGCCTCGGCCAATACGGCGAAGAAAGTAACGGACAAGTGCCGTTACTATGAGGTGCCCTGTCATACCGCCTCCGACCGGTACCAACTGGGACGGGCGATCGGCAAGGAGGCGCGGGTCGTCTTGGCTGTTACGGACGACAATCTGGCGGATCGCATCCGGCGCCTTCTCACACCGAATCCATAAGGGGTGATTGTATGAAGACACGCGTGTACGAATACGCAAAAAAACACAATATGAGTAGCAAGGAAATCATTACACTGTTAAAACGCTTGAATATAGAAGTGGCCAATCATATGAGTGTGATGGATCAAGAGATGATTAACAAGGTGGAGCAGCATCTGGCCAAGCTGCGCGCATCGGCGCCCCGCCCGACCGACAATAGGACAGGGGGAACGGCTAACGGGCAGAGACCAAAACAGGGGCAGCAAACAGGAGAGACAAAACCGGCGCATGACACTGGCAAGCACGTTCAATCGGGTGAGAAAAGAGAGCAAAATCGCAGCGGTGACAGACCAAAAGGAAATCGTCCGGAACGTCACAGGCAAAACCAGGGGAAGAATCAGGAGCGAAGAGCCAACGATATGAGAAACCAAACGGGAAAACAGACAGACCGCAGCAAACAGGCCAATCAGCCGAAGCAGGCAGCCGCTCAGAATGCCAAGCCTGCCGAGGAATTTGAAGACAAGGTAAAAATCCCTCCAAAAGTTGGGATGGAAAAGCGGGAGAAGATCAAAAAAGGACCAACCGGCAAGAAGACCTACGAAGAGTCGCGGAAGAATCCCCCCTTTAACAAAAACAGCCGCCGTAACGACAACCGCCGCGGTGGGCACCGTGAACACAGGCCTGTAATGGAACCACCAGCCAAAATCACTTTTACCGAATCGCTGACAGTAGCCGAGCTGGCCAAAAAACTGCGCAAAGAACCGGCGGAGATCATTAAAAAGCTGTTTATACTTGGTGTGATGGCCACGATCAATCAAGATCTGGACAGAGACACGATCGAGTTGGTTTGCGCGGAATACAACGTAGAAGTAGAAGAAAAAATCGTGATTGATGAGACCAACTTCGAGACCATCGAAGAAGTGGATGCACCGGAAGAACTGGTGGAACGTCCCCCCGTGGTCACGATCATGGGTCACGTCGACCATGGGAAAACGACTCTGCTTGATGCTATTCGCTCTGCTAATGTAGTCGCTGGCGAAGCTGGCGGAATCACCCAGCATATCGGCGCCTATCAGGTCGAAGTAAAAGGGAAGAAGATTACCTTCCTCGATACTCCGGGACACGCCGCTTTTACCACCATGCGGGCGCGCGGAGCGCAAATCACCGATATTACGATCTTGGTAGTCGCGGCAGACGATGGAGTGAAGCCACAGACAGTGGAGGCGATCAGTCACGCCAAAGCGGCGAATGTGCCGATTATCGTGGCCGTCAATAAAGTCGATAAGCCGGAAGCCAACCCGGATCGGGTGAAACAGGAACTGACCGAATATGAGCTGGTCGCGGAAGAGTGGGGCGGAGACACGATCTTTTGCCCGATTTCCGCCAAGGAACGGAGCGGCCTGGAAGAACTGCTGGAATACATCTTGCTGGTAGCGGAGGTTCAGGAGTACAAGGCAAATCCGAACAAACGCGCACGCGGCACTGTGGTGGAAGCAGAGTTAGACAAAGGACGTGGTCCGGTGGCTACCATCCTCGTCCAGCATGGCACGCTCAAAGTGGGTGATCCGATCGTGGTCGGTCATACCTACGGTCGTGTACGCGCGATGGTAAACGACAAGGGACGCCGTCTGAAGGAAGCTGGTCCGTCTACCCCTGTGGAGATCACCGGGCTGCATGATGTGCCGCAAGCAGGAGACCAGTTCATGGTCTTCGAAGATGAGAAAAAGGCACGTGCCATTGGCGAAGCACGCGGTGCCAAACTGCGGGAATCGGAGCGACGGGCTAATTCGCGCGTCTCGCTCGACGACCTGTTCCAGCAGATCCAGGAAGGCGATATCAAAGAACTGAACCTGATCGTCAAAGCGGACGTACAAGGATCGGTTGAAGCTCTCCGTGGGTCTCTGGAAAAAATTGAAGTAAACGGGACACGTATCAAGATCATCCACACTGGCGTTGGAGCGATCACAGAATCTGACATTACCTTGGCTAATGCATCTAATGCGATTGTGATTGGCTTTAACGTACGCCCAGAGCCAAACGCCCGCAGCATGGCGGAACAGGAAAAAATCGATATCCGTCTGCATCGCGTGATTTACAACGTGATCGAAGAGATCGAGTCGGCTCTCAAAGGGATGCTTGATCCTGTGTTTAAAGAAGCGATTATCGGTCAGGCGGAAGTTCGCCAGGTGTTCAAAGTTTCCAAAGTGGGCAACATCGCCGGCTGCTATGTAACGGAAGGAAAAATCACCCGGGATGCCGGTGCCCGCGTCATCCGCGATGGAGTGGTTATCTACGAGGGCAAACTGGATACCCTGAAGCGGTATAAGGATGATGTCAAAGAGGTAGCGTCCGGATATGAATGCGGGATCACTTTGGAACGCTACAATGACATCAAAGAAGGAGATATCATCGAAGCCTTTGTCATGGAGGAAGTGAAGGCCTGATGGTTGGGGTAGCGCGAGTGGAACTGCATCTGCCCGCCTGCCAATCGCTGAAAGAAAAGCGGTCGATCGTGAAAAGCGTCATTGCCCGCTTGCGCAACAAGTTTAATGTATCCGTGGCGGAAGTCGCCTATTTAGAGCAATGGCAGCGTACCGAACTGGTTATCGCTGCCGTTGCCAATGAGATCTCCTTTTTGCAGCGGGAACTGACACAAGTTATCCAAATGGTAGAAATGGTTCCCAATGCAGAGTTGATCGATCACGTTACGGAATACTACGAGTAAGGCGTCTACCGGAGGTGAAACAACCCGATGAACAAGATGCGGTTGAACCGTGTGGGAGAAGAGATCAAAAAAAAGCTAAGCATTCTCTTGCAGCGGGAATTGAAAGATCCGCGAATCGGTTTTGTCACCGTTACCGATGTGGAGGTAACCAGTGACTTGCAGATGGCTAGAGTATACGTCAGCATTTTTGGCAGTGCAGAGCAGAGGAAAGTGAGCTTGGAAGGCCTGCACAAGGCCAAAGGCTATCTGCGCACGGAGATCGGCAGGCGGATCAAGCTGCGGCATACCCCTGACCTCGTCTTTAAGCTGGATCAGTCCATTGATTACGGGAACAAAATCGACTCGATTCTGCGTGAGATTTCCACGGATGAAGGGAAGAGAAACCATGAGTGATTACGCCGCTGCACTCCAGGAAGCGGTGCGGTTCATGCGGGAACACGACCGGTTTTTGATTATCTCCCATGTGAGCCCGGACGGTGACACGACCAGTGCCGCGCTCGTGACGGCACAAATGCTTGATCAGCTCGGCAAAAGCTATGTGATTGTGAATGAAGGGGCGACACCGGCAAAGTTTGATTATTTACCGGGATTTGCACAGATTGTAAACCTTTCTGAGCAGCCGATAGAGGAGAGGTTTTCGCACGTGATCGCGGTGGATGCGGCAGACTCCAAACGGATGGGAGAGGTTTCCCATCTGTTTTTGGAGGATGTAGAGCTGCTCAACATTGACCATCATCCGACCAACGATTACTTCGGGACCGTCAACGTGATTCGAACGGATGCTGCCGCCACCGTAGAGATCATGTTTGACCTGCTGGAGGCGGGAGCGTTTCGCACAGATCCGGAGATTGCTACTTGCATCTATACCGGTCTGGTTACGGACACAGGTGGATTCCGCTACTCCAACACCAGTGCCAACGTGATGGAGATTGCCGCCAAATTGCTTCCGTACGGCGTCAAGCCTGGCGAGGTCGCCGAGCGCTGCTTGGAAGCGATCACACTGGGTCATGTACGCTTGCTGCAGCGGGCTTTGCAGACACTCCAACTGACTCATCGCCGATTGGTGGCCTCCCTGCGGGTAACCCATCGCGATCTCGTGGAAACAGAGGCTTCTTCTGACGATTTGAGCGGTTTGGTCAATTACGGGAGAAACATCGAGGGTGTTGAGGTTGGCGTGCTGTTCACGGAGATGCAGCCAGGGTTCATCAAGGTGAACTTGCGCTCTCGCCGAGAGGTGGACGTGTCGCAAATCGCCAAGCACTTTGGCGGAGGAGGACATGCACGGGCAGCCGGATACAGCTATGTCGGCAGCATAGCGGATGCAGAGCAGGAACTGTTTTCCAGTCTCAGCGAGGTACTTGGAGTGAACCGCGATGAGTAAGGTGCATGGCGTACTGGTTTTGAACAAGCCGGCCGGACTCACATCCCATGACTGTGTTGCCCGAGTCCGCCGGCTGCTTCAAACCCGTAAAGTGGGACATGCCGGAACACTTGATCCGGAAGTAACGGGTGTCCTGCCGATTTGTCTAGGACATGCCACTCGGATCATCGAATACCTGCAGGATTTGCCCAAAGCATATGAAGTGGTGATGCGTCTCGGTACGTCAACCACGACGGAAGACGCTACCGGTGAGGTAGTTGAAGCAAAGAGCGTCGATGCTGCGGCTATCACAGAGGAGCGTGTCCATGCCGCATTCCGTGATTTGCTGGGTGAAATCAGTCAGATCCCTCCCATGTACTCAGCCATCAAGGTAAACGGAAAACGATTGTACGAACTGGCACGCAAAGGTGAGGTGATCGAACGGCAAGCACGGTCCGTTTTCATCCATGAATTACGCCTACATACCATTTCATACTCCCCGCATGTGGAGGTCCGTTTCTACTGTCGCTGCTCAAAAGGGACCTACATCCGAACCTTATGTGTTGACCTGGGGGCAGCATTAGGGTATCCTGCCCATATGACCCAACTGACCCGGGTGGAAAGCGGCTCCTTCCGATTGGAACAGACAATTTCGCTCGAGCAGTTGGAAGAACGGCATCATCTAGGACAGGACCTCTCCAGATATCTCGTTCCGATTGAAGACGCACTTGTCTTTTTGCCGCGTGTAGAGGTTTCCCCGGAACGCAAAACAGCAGTGCTAAACGGACTCTCGACGGCGCTTCCAGGGATACAGGTGAAAGAGGGAAGCTTGATTCGACTCTTTTCAGAGGATCAACTGTTGGGGGTTCATCGTGTGTGCTATGGTCCAAAGGGGCCGTTTGCCAAACCGGAAAAAGTTTTTCACTTTTGAGGTGGGAAGGTTGAAGACGATCCGATTGTCATACCCATTGTCGCAACAGACAGAGGCCATACCATGCTCGCTTGCCATCGGTTATTTTGACGGTGTTCATCTGGGTCATCGACGCGTCATTCAGAAAGGAATCGATGTGGCCAAAGCGAGAGGGCTGACCAGCGCCGTCATGACGTTTGATCCGCACCCCCGCGAAGTACTGGGGCAGTCCGGATATACGCGCTATTTGACGCCTCTTGAAGACAAACTGGAACAGATGGAAAAAATGGGTGTTGACATCGTATATTTGATGACGTTTGACATTCCGTTTTCTTCCGTCTACCCAGAGGAGTTTATCAGCGAAGTATTGGTGCCGCTGCAAGCCAAACATATCGTTGTCGGATTTGACTACACCTTTGGCTATCGCGGAAAGGGAACGGCATTTACGCTTTCAGAGAAGAGCGAGGGGCGGTATACCCTTGATATTGTAGAACCAGTTAATCGGCTGGGAGAAAAAGTGAGCAGCACGGTAATCCGTGAGTATATCCACCATGGTGTCGTCGAGCAGGCGCGTCATCTCCTGGGGCGCCCGTACAAAATTGTCGGAACTGTCGTTCACGGCGACAAACGAGGTCGGACTATCGGATTCCCGACAGCCAATCTGGAACTAAGCGGACCCTATTTGATTGGGAAAAACGGAGTATACGGAGTGCGAGTCACTCTGGACGGGCAGATCTATTACGGTGTGATGAATATCGGCATCAAGCCAACATTTGCTTTGGAGAAAAAAGAGAAATCGTTAGAGGTGCACTTATTTGACTTCGATGGAGAGATCTACGGCAAAGAAATGCAGGTAGAGTTTCTCTTTTTCCTGCGCGATGAGCAGAAGTTTGCCGGGGTAGAGGCGTTAATCGCCCAGATTGAAAAAGATGTCCAGAAGGCAAAAGCGTCCTTTGCCGCAAAACAATTCTGAGCCCGTCCGCCGTATTCTTTACTTTGCCAGTCAATCTATGCTATAATTCGATTGTTGTTTTGATATACCGCAGCTTGGCTGGCCGATTGCTCACCGACGGCAGACTCGGCTGACGGGGAAAAAGACAGGGAGGTGAGACACCATGGCTATCTCACAAGAACGCAAGAACCAACTGATCAGCGAATTCCGTACCCATGAGAGCGATACCGGTTCGCCGGAGGTACAAATCGCGATCCTGACTGAGAACATCAACAATCTCAACGATCATTTGCGCACTCACAAAAAAGACCACCACAGCCGTCGTGGTCTGTTGAAGATGGTTGGTCAGCGCCGTAATCTGCTGAACTACCTGAAAAACAAAGATGTGGCTCGTTATCGTGTGCTGATTGACAAGCTTGGTCTGCGCCGGTAACGGATCGTTTGGTCACGACAGAAAAAGCGGGGAATCCCGCTTTTTCTATTCCCCTTTTATTTGCTGAGGAGCAGGAAATAATACATACAGCTAGAAATGTATCATGTCAGATATTTATCCGTCTCAAAGGAGGATTGCTAACCGCATGGAGCAACAATATCGTATATACGAATACGATCTCGCAGGCCGAAAGCTGACGCTCGAGTTTGGCAAGCTGGCCAAACAAGCGACTGGTTCGGTCCTGGTTCGTTATGGAGAAACAGCAGTACTGTCTGCTGTCACGGTTTCCAAGGAACCGAAGCAGCTCGATTTTTTTCCGCTTACCGTCAACTATGAAGAGCGTTTGTACGCCGTGGGTAAAATCCCGGGGGGCTTTATCAAGCGGGAAGGGCGTCCCAGTGAAAAAGCGGTGCTGGCCAGCCGTCTGATCGACCGGCCGATCCGTCCGCTTTTCCCAGATGGCTTCCGCAATGAGGTGCAGGTTGTCAATACCGTGCTGTCCGTCGATCAGGACTGTTCACCCGAGATTGCCGCGATGATCGGAACCTCGGCTGCCTTGTGCACGTCGGGCATTCCGTTTAACGGTCCGATCGCAGGCGTCATCGTGGGACGTATTGACGGCGAACTGGTGATCAACCCGACTGTGGACCAGATGGAGAAGAGTGACGTTCACCTGACGGTTGCCGGCACCGGTGATGCGATCAACATGGTAGAGGCAGGCGCTGACGAGGTTCCGGAAGAAGTGATGTTGGAGGCGATCATGCACGGCCACGCCGAGATTCAGAAGCTGGTCGAGTTCCAGAACAAGATCGTCCAAGAGATCGGCAAACCACGCAT
Organism: Brevibacillus humidisoli; assembly: GCF_020923435.1. Classification (NCBI taxonomy): domain Bacteria; kingdom Bacillati; phylum Bacillota; class Bacilli; order Caryophanales; family Paenibacillaceae; genus Brevibacillus; species Brevibacillus humidisoli. The sequence goes on from NZ_CP087263.1 coordinate 1,337,796, forward strand.
GGAGGTCGTGCTGCACGCAGTGGACAGCCAAATCGATGCAGACGTCCGCAGCTATGCGGAAGCTCGCTTGAAGGAAGCGATCCGCATCGAAGAAAAGCAGGCACGTGCTGATGCGATCGATGCGATCAATCTGGAGACGAAAGAGCATTTTGCCGAAACGTATCCGGAACAGGAAGCGGTCATCAGCGAAGTACTGCATGACATCGTGAAAGAAGAAGTAAGGCGGCTGATCACCCAGGAAAAAGTTCGGCCGGATGGACGGGCCTTGGACGAGATTCGCCCGATTTCCTGTGAAGTAGGGATCTTGCCGCGGACACACGGTTCCGGACTATTTGCCCGTGGGCAGACACAAGCACTCAGCGTATGTACACTAGGTGCCCTCGGCGATGTGCAGATTCTCGATGGCCTGGGATTAGAGGAATCGAAGCGGTTCATGCACCACTACAACTTCCCGCCGTACAGTGTGGGAGAAGCACGTCCTCTGCGTGCTCCCGGACGTCGTGAGATTGGGCACGGAGCATTGGGTGAACGGGCGATCGAACCGATTATCCCGTCCGAAACCGAGTTCCCATACACGATTCGCCTGGTTTCAGAAGTCCTCGAGTCGAACGGTTCGACTTCGCAAGCATCGATCTGTGCCAGTGTTCTGGCTCTGATGCAGGCAGGGGTACCGATCAAGGCACCAGTTGCCGGCATTGCGATGGGTTTGATTATGGACAAGGACGGCAAACAGTTCTCCATCCTGACGGACATCCAGGGGATGGAAGACCATCTGGGAGACATGGACTTCAAAGTAGCCGGGACGGCAAATGGTGTAACTGCTTTGCAGATGGATATCAAAATCGAGGGTATTAACCGAGAGATCCTGGAACAGGCGTTGGCTCAGGCGAAAGAAGGGCGCATGTTCATCCTGCAGAAGATGCTGGAAGTGATTCCTGAACCGAGCAAGGAGCTTTCACCGTATGCACCGAAGATCCTCACGATGGCGATTCATCCTGAAAAAATCCGCGATGTGATTGGACCGCAGGGACGCATCATCAACAAGATCATCGAAGAGACCAATGTGAAGATTGATATCGAACAAGACGGCCGTATCTTTATTGCTTCCCCTGACGATCAAGCCAACCAACGTGCCAAGCAGATGATTGAGGATCTGGTGCGTGAAGTGCAGGTCGGACAGACATACCTGGGGACGGTAAAACGAGTCGAGAAATACGGGGCGTTTATTGAACTCTTCGCTGGCAAAGAGGGTCTGTGTCACATATCGCAATTGGCGGAACAGCGCGTGGCCAAGACGGAAGACGTCGTATCCGTTGGTGACAAGATACCGGTCAAAGTGGTTGAGATCGACGAGCAAGGACGCGTCAATCTTTCCCGCAAGGCGGTACTCAAGGAACAAGCTGCCGCTCAGCAAGCCCCTGTCAAAGCCGACTAAAAAAGTAGAAAAGTACTAAGCCGAAAAGCTTTGCTGCAAGAAGATCTTCTTCTGTAGGCAAGCTTTTTTTACTTCTACCCCCCTCAACCCGCTCATACATTGGACAGAGAGGACAAAGTACGTACCTCAAGGGCAGGGGAGAGGATGGAATCATGAAGCTGCACACGAGCAGAATGGCAGTGTTTGCTGTGGTGTGGGGCATCTTGCTGTTGATGCTGGTCAATACTCGTCCGGTTGACCAGTACGTAAGTGTAGTCAAAGAAGAAGAGATCCCGATCGCTTATCCGGCGGCAGGCGAAGATGATCTGCGAGGGCAGATAGAAGAATGGAAAAAGCAATATGACCTGCCTCCTGTGGATGCAAAAGTGGATCGCATCTGGAAAGCGGTTCCTGGATATAACGGCCGCCATGTAGACGTCGAAGCGTCCATACGCAGAATCAAAGAATCGGGCCTCGTAGCGCCTGAGCAGTTGGTGTACAAAGAAACCCCCCCCAGCCGTTTCCCTCGATGATTTGGGAGCACAGCCGATCTATCGGGGCAACCCGCAAAAACCGGCCGTCTCATTCATGGTGAACGTCGCTTGGGGCAATGAATACCTGACAGCAATGCTGGATACATTTGCCAAATACAAGGTGAAAACAACTTTTTTTCTCGATGGTTCCTGGGTGTCCAAGTACCCTGATTTGGCGAAAAAAATCTACGATAACGGCCATGAGATTGGAAACCATGCTTATTCCCACCCTGACATGAGCCGCATCGGGCAGGATCGGATTCGGCAAGAAATAGGCAAAACCCAAGCCGTCATCGAGAAGACGCTGGGTATCAAACCGATGTTGTTTGCGCCTCCCTCGGGCGCTTACACACAGCAGGTAGTGGAGATCGCCCACCGTGAATTCGGGATGAAAACCATTCTGTGGACAGCGGATACGGTCGATTGGCGCAAACCGGCTGTCAGTGAAATGGTGCAGCGGGTGAACAAACAATTGGGGCATGGGGTACTGGTCTTGATGCACCCCACCGAAGCATCGCAAAAGGGACTGGAGCAGCTGCTCAAAGCGGCGATTGCCAAAGGTTTCGTGCCGACAACTGTATCAGAAGTGTTGTCCAGCAAGCGCATCGATCCGCGGTAACATTGTCGGATTTTGTTGTGAGACCGTAATAATTTTGCTATAGTTAGACGTGTTCCATACATAGAATGAACGAACAGAACCTCTCCATCAGGGGTGTATTCTGCATGTTACATTAGAGGAGGATCCACGTGATTCAACGACATATTTGTGAGAACGGTCTTCGGATCGTAACAGAGAAGATTCCCTCTGTTCGCTCCGTTGCACTGGGAGTCTGGGTTCGGACGGGCTCCAAGTTTGAGAGTGAAGGGAACAATGGAATCTCGCATTTTTTGGAACACATGTTTTTTAAGGGAACCAAAACCCGATCGGCAAAAGAAATCGCTGAGAGCTTCGACGAAATCGGCGGCAACGTGAACGCCTTCACTTCTAAAGAGTACACCTGCTATTACGCCCGCATCTTGGACCAGCATGCGGTGATGGCACTTGATATTCTGTCTGACATGTACTTTCATTCCGTCTTTGATGAGGAAGAGTTGGAAAAGGAAAAAAATGTGGTCATTGAAGAGATTGGCATGTACGAGGATACGCCAGATGATCTCGTCCACGACTTGATCGCCAAAGCGAGCTACAGTGATCATCCGCTCGGTTATTCCATCCTCGGTACCGAAGAGGTACTGCGCGGCCTAGCCAAGCAAGATCTGCTCTCGTATACCGATGGGCATTACACCCCGGCCAACACGGTGGTTACGGTCGCGGGCAACTTTGATGACCAGTTAATCGAGGAGATCAAAAAGCGCTTTTCTCTCTACCGGCGGCCAGGTGTTTCTCGCCATGTGGAGTCTCCCCGGTTTACATCCAAGTCTATCATTCAATCGAAGGCAACGGAGCAGGCACACTTATGTATCGCCTTTCCTGGGTTGCCCGTCGGACATGATGATATCTATTCGCTCATTCTGCTGAACAATCTGTTGGGTGGCAGCATGAGTTCACGACTGTTTCAAGAGATTCGGGAAGAGCGTGGCTTAGCCTATTCGGTCTACTCATATCACTCTGCCTACAGCGATACCGGGATGTTTACGATCTACACCGGCACTGCACCGGAACAAGTTGGACAAGTGTTTGAGATAACGACCAGTATCTTGGATGACGTCCGTCAAAATGGCATTAGCGACAAAGAACTAAACAAGGGGAAAGAGCAGTTGAAAGGCAGTTTGATGCTCAGCTTGGAGAGCACAAGCAGCAGAATGAGTCGTCTGGGCAAAAACGAGTTGTTGCTGGAGCGGCACCTTAGTCTGGATGAGATTATCGCCAAGATTGACCGTGTCAGCACCGACTCGATCTCGGCAATCGCCAATCGGTTGTTCCGCTCGCCATTGGCACTGGCGATGGTTAGCCCACTTGAACACTTCCCCAACAATGTACGCAGCGATGTACTGGTATCGTAAGGAGGACGTATCATGACTCTACACGTAAAAATCAAGCCGCTTTCCCCGCTGATTGGAAGCGAACTGCCGCTTCCCCGTTACGCCACCCCGGGGTCGGCAGGACTTGACTTGGCCGCCTGCATCGATCAGGAAATCGTCATCGAGCCGGGACAGCGGGCAAAGGTGCCGACCGGGCTTGCCTTTCAAATGCCAGATGCTGGCGTGGTGGGACTCGTCTTCCCACGTAGCGGAAACGCCTGGAAATACGGCGTATCCCTGACGAACTGCGTCGGCGTCATCGACAGTGACTATACAGGGGAAATACAGGTGATTCTGCAGAACTTGGACAGTGAACAGCCATTTGTCGTAAAGCGGGGCGATCGGATCGCACAGCTTGTATTTGTCCCCGTCTTTCAAGCTCAGTTGACGGTTGTTGATGAGTTGACCGAAACGAAACGGGGCGCCGGCGGCTTTGGTTCCACCGGCACGATCTAGCAAAAATCCGGGCATAGCTCGGATTTTTTCGTCGTATAAGAAAGTATAAGCTCAGTGAAGACGAGATCTTGTTTGCAATTCGGCGACCGCCAGCCGCTGCACTAAAAGCAGGCGGACACACTGCAGAGAAGCGAGATCAATAGAGGGGGATACCGTGATGCGGCTAAGCGAGTTTTCCGGGAAAGAGATTATTGACTTTGACAATGGAGAACGGATGGGGATAATCGGCCATTCCGATTTGGAAATAGACGACCGTACCGGCGAAATCACTTCGATTATTTTGCCGGGCGGTTCGTTTTTTGGCTTTGGGAAGCGTCGAGAAGATGTGGTGATACCCTGGAAGTCGATCTTGAAAATCGGGCCTGAGATGATTATTGTCGATATCGGCAGTACCAGACAGGTCTCTCGACGGTAAGTGTTGTAACGGGACGATTTGCGAACGAATAAGATGGGGTAGACCGCAACGATTTCCGGGTACCTTTTTACCAACGGAAAAACCTTTGCGTTTCTGGGTTTTCTTGCAGTAAAATGTACGGAAAGGGGAACGCAGCATGCTAACGGGAATTCACGTTGCCTTTATCGGGGGTGACGCCCGACAGCTGGAAGTGATCAAGAAATGCATCCAGCTTGATGCCAGCGTCACGCTGATCGGTTTTGACAACCTGGAGAGCACCTTCAGCGGGGCAACAAAAAAACCATTAACATGCGATGTGTTGAAAGATGTGGATGCCCTGATCCTGCCTATTGTGGGTACTGACGATCAAGGTTTTGTGGAGAGCGTATTTTGTTCAAAACCACTCCAATTGGTAGAGGAGCACGCTGTTTCGCTAAAAAAGGATTGCGTCGTATATACGGGTATGGCCAAACCTTACTTGCGGACCCTACTCATCCGGCAGCAAATTACGCTGGTGGAGCTTTTGGACAGGGATGACATTGCGATCTACAATTCCATTCCCACCGTAGAAGGCGCTCTCATGATGGCGATCCAGAATACGGACATCACCATCCATGGTTCTCAGGTGATGGTGCTCGGACTTGGCCGGGTAGGGATGTCGCTGGCCCGCAGTCTGCATGCACTCGGAGCGCGGGTACGGGTAGGGGCAAAACGTCCGGAACACATGGCACGCATATATGAGATGGGACTTACCCCGTTTCACATTAGTGAACTGAAGCATCAAGTTACCAATGTAGACATTCTCTTCAATACCATTCCTCACCTAGTCATAACAGCAGAAGTGATTGCTCAGATGCTGCAGACCGCACTGATTATCGATCTCGCCTCCAAACCGGGGGGAACCGATTTTCGCTATGCGGAACGACGCGGCATCAAAGCTCTCCTGGCACCTGGGTTGCCCGGAATCGTTGCGCCGAAAACGGCCGGTCAGATTATTGCCAATACATTGGCCCGGCTAATTGCGGAACAATCCGGAGACCGGGAGGAATAAGCATGAGCCACTTGAGTGGAAAAACGATCGGTTTTGGTTTGACCGGTTCACACTGTACGTTTGAGGAGACGATGCCGCAAATCAAGCGGTTGGTTGATGCAGGCGCCAGAGTCATACCGGTGATTACGCACACGATCCTATCGACCGACACCAGGTTCGGTACCTCAGAGGGATGGCAGAAGCAGTTGGCAGAGATCACGGGTGAGAAAATTATCTCCACGATCCCGGAAGCGGAGCCGCTGGGACCATCCAAACTGCTTGATGTGATGGTCATTGCTCCCTGCACTGGCAATTCGACGAGCCGCCTGGCCAATGCGATAACGGATAGTCCTGTCTTGATGGCAGCCAAAGCAACGCTGCGCAATCTGCGGCCTGTCGTCATCGCCATCTCGACCAATGATGGACTGGGTCTAAACAGTATGAATATTGCCAAGCTGTTGGCGACCAAGAACATCTATTTTGTTCCATTTGGACAGGACGCGCCAGACAAAAAACCGAATTCACTGGTAGCTCGGATGGATCTGATCAAGGAGACGTGCGAAGCAGCGCTGGAAGGTCGACAGCTGCAGCCCCTGCTGATTGAACGATTTCAATATTAAAATAGATTACACTACACAATTGGAGGAGAGAAACGGATGGAGAACCAGACAAACTATACTGTAGCTGTTGTTGGAGCGACAGGTGCTGTAGGACAACAAATGATTTCCCTTTTGGAGGAGCGCAACTTTCCGGTAGGCAAGTTGAAACTGCTGGCTTCTGGGCGTTCGGCAGGGAAAACCGTTCGCTTCAGAGGAGAGGACGTGACCATTGAAGAGGCAAAGCCGGAGAGCTTTGCCGGTGTGGACTACGCTTTGTTCAGTGCTGGAGGATCAGTTAGTAAAGAGCTGGCTCCCCACGCGGTTGAGCATGGCGCGGTCGTTATCGATAACACTAGCGCATACCGGATGGACCCGCAGGTGCCGCTGGTCGTGCCGGAAGTGAACATGGATGCTGCCCGCCAGCATAAAGGGATTATTGCCAATCCCAACTGTTCCACCATTCAGATGGTTTGTGCGCTAAAGCCGTTGTATGACCGCTATGGCATTGACCGCATTATCGTTTCCACGTACCAAGCGGTATCCGGTGCCGGTGCGTCCGCCATCGACGAATTGATTACCCAGACGAGAGACGTTCTGGATGGCAAAGAACCAAAGGCAAACATCATGCCTGTAGGAAAGCTTCCTGTTCATTACCCGATTGCTTTTAATGCGATTCCGCAGATTGACGTATTCACAGAGAACGGCTTCACTTTTGAAGAAATGAAGATGGTGAACGAAACGAAGAAAATCCTGGGCGACGAAGAGGTCAAAGTGGCCGCTACCTGCGTCCGCCTTCCGATCGTCAAAGGCCACAGTGAATCAGTCTATATCGAATTAAAAGATGAGTACGATCTGGATGAAGTATTCTCACTGCTCGGCAGCGCACCAGGAGTGGTGCTTGTCGATTCCCCGTCCGAACAGCGTTACCCGTTGGCTCTCGACTGCGCAGGCAAGCTTGAAGTGTTTGTCGGACGCATCCGTCGTGATTTGACTCACCCACGCGGACTGCATATGTGGGTCGTTTCGGACAACTTGCTAAAGGGAGCTGCATGGAATACGGTGCAAATCGCGGAGGAACTGATCAAGGATAGACAGTAGGAGAGAGGTTCAATGAGAATTCTCGTCCAGAAGTTCGGCGGCTCCTCCCTGACCACGGGAGAGTGCCGCCAGCGAGCGATCCACCATATTGAAAAGGCGCATGCCGAAGGATATGCGCTGGTTGTTGTCGTATCAGCGATGGGGAGAAAAGGCGATCCCTATGCAACCGACACCCTGCTGCAGATGGTCCGCGAAAACGGAAATCAACTCCCCCCACGTGAAGCCGACTTGCTTCTCCATACAGGCGAGATCATTTCGGCAGCCATGATGTGCAGCATGCTGCAGGCTCGTGGAATCAAAGCCACCATTCTGACAGGTGGTCAGGCGAATATCATCACTTCTGACGACCATACCAACGCGCATATTTACACGATTGATCCCAACCGCATCAAGCAGGAGTTGGAGCGGGGATCCGTGGTGATCGTCCCTGGTTTTCAGGGAAGAACAGTAGACTGGGAGATTACAACTCTTGGCAGAGGGGGAAGCGATACGACCGCAACCGCTCTCGGCGTTGCGCTTGGCGCTGAAATGGTTGACATCTTTACCGACGTGAACGGCATTATGACCGCAGACCCTCGCATCGTGGAAGAAGCACAGCCGCTTACTTCTGTTACCTATACAGAGATTTGCAACATGGCTCATCTCGGAGCCAAAGTGATTCATCCGCGGGCAGTTGAGATTGCCATGCAGACCAACGTTCCCATCCGGGTTCGCTCCACGTTTTCGGATGAGCCCGGCACCCTGGTGACATCGATCCAACAGGCGGGACGGATTCATGGTCAGATTAACGATCGTCTTGTGATCGGGATTGCCAACGTGGAGAACCTCACACAGATAAAGGTTTTGGCTAAGGAAGGACAATACGATACACAGCTGCAGGTATTCAAGGCGATGGCCAATCACGGAATCAGCGTTGATTTTATCAATGTGAATCCACGCGGTGTCGCCTACACGGTTCATGATCGGATGGCTGAGCGTGCGTCGGGCATTCTAAAAGAGATGGGATATGAACCGCAATTACTGAGAGAGTGCGCCAAGGTTTCTGTAATCGGTGCCGGTATCGCAGGCGTACCGGGCGTAATGGCGCAGATTGTCGAGGCCTTGACTTGCGATGACGTGCCCATTCTGCAGTCTGCTGATTCCCATACGACCATCTGGGTACTAGTTCATCAGTCAGACATGGTGAAAGCTGTTCGCGCCTTACATCGGCAATTCCAACTTCATAAGAGTGAACATTGATCATGTCGAGAACCTGTTCACCCTCTCTTGTGGGGTGTGACAACAACCTTCTCTCACATGATGGGTTCTGGGGAAAGGATTGAGAGGAAAAGTGGCACGTTTTGGACGACTGGTAACGGCAATGGTAACCCCATTTGACGATGCCTTGCAGATTGATTTGGAAAAGACCGAGCGGCTGATTGACCATCTCCTCCATACGGGAACAACAGCGCTCGTTGTCAGCGGGACGACAGGTGAGTCACCGACGCTGTCACAAGAGGAAAAACTAACCCTGTTGCAGCATGTCGTTCGCTATACAAATGGCCGCTGTCCGGTGATCGTCGGGACGGGGAGCAACCAGACCAAGGGCAGCATTGAATTGACGCAAGAAGCAGAGAAAGTTGGCGCGGATGCGATTATGCTCGTGACACCGTACTACAATCGTCCTTCTCAGGAAGGTTTGTATCAGCACTTTAAGGCTGTAGCGGAGTCAACATCGCTGCCGGTTATGCTCTACAACGTTCCCGGCCGGACGAGTGTCAATATGACGGCAGAGACCACACTGCGCCTGGCGGAAATTCCCAATGTCGTTTGTGTCAAGGAAGCCTCAGGAAACCTGTCGCAAATGGCGAAAATTATAGAACATGCTCCTGAAGGATTCGAACTGTATAGTGGAGATGACGCGATTACGCTGCCCGTTTTGTCTATCGGTGGTGTTGGCGTGGTGAGTGTTGCTAGCCATGTAGTTGGCAGCGAGATGAAGGATATGATTGAAGCTTTTACAAAAGGGGACCATTCTCAGGCAGCCTCATTGCATCGGAAACTGCTGCCGGTATTTGAAGGCCTGTTCGCTTTTCCAAGTCCGACACCGGTCAAGGCAGGACTGGAAAAGCAGGGCGTGCCGGTCGGTGGCGTCCGCCTGCCGCTGATTGAGCTGAACGAGCAGGAGCGCGACTTTATCTACTCACTGCTTGACTGACAAACAATCAGAACATCGTTATGAGGGGAACGGGTTCCGTTTCCCTCTTTTTCTTATTTTCAGTCTTCTTTTCCTCCGTTCTCGAGAAACGCTTACGGTTCAAGTGTTCTCTTGCCACTGTGCAATCCTTCGACACCAACCTGACACAGGATAACCTTTTTCTCAGTTGTTTTCTTCTTTTCATATCGGGTATAATGTGGATAAGTGTTTTGGGGCGGTTGTTTCTAAGTATGTAGCAGACAACTAAATATAGGAGGTACACATATTGGGCAAGTCCAATCATTCGATTCTCATTTTCGCTCTGGGCGGAGTAGGCGAAATTGGGAAGAACATGTACGTCATTCAATGCGACGACGACATCGTCGTTATTGATGCTGGATTAAAATTCCCAGAAGAGGAAATGCTGGGTATTGATATGGTTATTCCCGACATCACGTACCTGGAGGAAAACCGTGATAAAGTGCGCGGAATCATCATCACGCATGGTCACGAAGACCATATCGGCGGACTCCCATACGTGCTGCGCCACGTTAACGTGCCGATCTACGCAACGAAACTGACGCTTGGTTTAATCGAGGCCAAGCTAAAGGAAAGTGGCCTGCTCGGGGAAACGAAACGGCATTTGATCACCGGGGATTCGGAAATCCGGCTCGGCAAGCTGAAAGCGAGTTTCTTTCGGACGAACCACAGCATACCCGATTCAGTCGGTGTCTGTTTAGATACACCGGAAGGGGCGATTGTTCATACAGGTGATTTCAAGTTCGATCAGACACCTGTGAACAATCAGACAGCCGATATTGCCAAAATGGCAGAGATCGGTGCCAAAGGCGTGCTTTGTCTGCTGTCAGACAGCACCAACTCCGAACGACCCGGCTTCACCGGATCGGAACGTTCCGTGGGGGAAGCAATCAAAGACGTATTTAGCAAAGCAACCGGACGTATCATCGTTTCGACGTTTGCGTCCAATGTTCACCGCGTCCAACAAGTATTTGACGCCGCATACGAATACGATCGCAAAGTAGCGATTGTCGGACGCAGCATGGTGAACGTAATTACGATCAGCATGGAACTTGGCTATCTTAACGCTCCCGAGGGCATCATCGTGGAGCCGGATGAAGTGAACAAGCTCCCTGCAGAAAAAGTAGTCATCCTGTCGACAGGAAGTCAAGGGGAGCCGATGTCCGCGCTTACCCGTATGGCCCGATCCGCCCATCGGAAACTGGACATCCTGCCGGGAGATACTGTAGTGATAGCGGCGACACCTATTCCAGGCAACGAGAAATACGTAGCCCGTACAATCGACCAACTGTACCGGATAGGGGCAGAGGTCATCTACGGTGGACATGGTCCAACTGGCACGGTACACGTGTCAGGGCACGGCAGTCAGGAAGATCTTCGCTTGATGCTGAACCTGATGAAGCCGAAGTTTTTTATCCCGATTCACGGTGAGTTCCGGATGCTCAGGATGCACGGCATCCTGGCCGAACAGGTAGGTGTCCCGCCGGAGAACATCTTCCTGCTGGACAACGGAGACAGCGTGGAGATTTCCGATGGGAAGGCTCGATATGGCCCGAAAGTGCATGTGGGCAATGTCCTGATCGACGGCCTTGGTGTCGGTGATGTTGGCAATATCGTGCTCCGCGATCGAAAATTACTTTCACAAGATGGAATTCTGGTAGTTGTCGTTACACTTAGCAAGCAAAACGGTACGATTTTGTCCGGACCAGACATTATCTCCAGAGGCTTCGTCTATGTACGGGAATCAGAAGAATTGCTGGAGGAGGCAAATCGCATCGTGACCCAAACACTTCAAAAATGTGTCGAAGAAAACGTCAATGAATGGTCATCCTTGAAAAATAATGTGAAAGAATCGCTGGGCCGTTATCTGTACGATCAGACTCGCAGACGGCCGATGATCCTACCGATCATCATGGAAGTATAAGGAAGCGAAAAAGGGCAGCGCTGGTCGCTGCCCTTTTTACTTTGCTCTCACGCATTAATTCTCCCCAACCTAACCATACTATGGTTAGTTAAGGAGGTATTGACATGCCCAACACGTCAGTTAACGATTTGTTGCGGAGAACAGCACTACGAAACGACCAACCTCCGCAAACACCATCAACTCCGCCACAGGTGTCACCCCCCCCTTCACCAGGTGTGTCGCCTACCCAACCGCCAGGTATCACACCAGGACAACCGCCAACCGGGGAGGATGCCAAGAAAAACGTTCTTGATACGATCAGCCAGTTGGGTCAGACCAACGTACCCCAATTGGAGAGCAACATCTACTGCCTGTCAATCATCGGCCAGGTGGAAGGGCATATTCAGCTCCCGCCGCAAAACAAGACGACCAAATACGAACATATCATTCCACAGTTGGTCGCAGCAGAACAAAACCCCAAAGTGGAAGGGATTCTCTGCATCCTCAACACAGTAGGCGGGGACGTAGAGGCAGGTCTAGCCATAGCGGAAATGATCGCTTCCCTCTCCAAGCCGATCGTCACCCTTGTTCTGGGCGGCGGACACAGTATCGGCGTGCCGATCGCAGTTGCCGGCGATTATTCGTTCATCACCGAAACAGCGACGATGACGATTCATCCGATTCGGCTGACCGGTCTGGTGATCGGAGTCCCGCAAACCTTTGAGTATCTGGACAAGATGCAGGATCGTGTGGTGAGTTTCGTTTCCCGCAATTCCAAAATATCCGAAGAGCAGTTTCGGGATTTGATGTTGACTACAGGCCAGTTGACACGCGATATCGGGACCAATGTGATCGGAGCCGATGCTGTCAAATACGGTCTGATCGACGAAGTAGGCGGACTGGGCAGCGCCCTCAAGAAACTAAATGACTTGATAGAGCAGGTCCGCAGCCAACAGCAGGTGATACAATGATCATTCATTCCGTTGTTCCGCTAGAGTTGATATTTGAAAATTACGAACAAAACGGGAAGCAGAAGCTGAGGGAGATTGCCCTGGGTGAGGGAGTGAAGATGCTGGTCGAAGAGAACGGCGAGTACGAGGGAACCGTTGTCCGCCTGATCAGTCCCAACCCACAGGATTACCTCAATCCACGGTTTGCACCAGGTCAAAAAATCACCTTTCGTCCCGATATTTCGTAAGCATCTCCTGTATTTCTGATATTTTCCTGTGGTATACTAGATTTGCACAGGACATGCAGCCGAAAAGAAAATCGGCTGCCTTTTCATTCTAAATCGGGAGGCATGCCATGAGCAGAAGAAAGAAGTCGTCCAAACGATCATGGGCCTCGGTTGTGAAAACAGAACTCATGGGATTACTGGTTATTGCATTGGCTCTGATCGGACTGCTGGAAAGCGGTTGGTTGGGCAAACAGGTGTTGGCCTTTCTGTTTCGCTTTATCGCGGGCTCGTGGGACTTTGCCATTCCGTTGTTGATGATCGGTGTGGCGCTACATATGATGTTCACGCGCCGTCCGCCAAAACTGACGCCGCGGATCGCAGGCTTCCTGTTGTTGCTATTGTCTATTTTAATATGGGATCACATGCTGTTGTATCAGATGATCACTGCCGAAGGACGGTTTGAACAAAGCATTGTACGGGTTACGTGGGACAGGTTGTGGGCAGAGCAGGGCCAGGAGGTGTCGACGACTAGTGTAGCTGGCGGGATGCTGGGTGCGCTGCTCTTTGCCATCAGCTATCAACTGGTCGGAGGAGTCGGCACCGGGCTCCTGATCGGCTTGTTTGGACTGATCGGTATCATGCTTGTCTTTAACCTGTCTTACGTAGATGTGTTGGTCTTCGTAAAAAACAAAGTGCGCGGCGGATACGACAAACTGAAGCAGTCCGTCAAGGAATCGGTACAACTGCTGCATGATGAAAGCCAAAAAGAAAAAGAAGGGGAAGAGACTCCAGCTGCGGAGGAGGCGGCTGCTCTCGAACAGCCGCCCGTCGCGGCAATCGGGCCGTATTCGGATGAGAGCGGATCTGCTGAGGGAGAGATTTCGCCCCCCGTGCAGCCTGAAGAGGAACCGTCGATCAACCCAGTGATTCGCGATTTTGCCGAACGACTGATCGAAGAAGGGGAAGAGATGCCGGCCGCGGCCATTCTGTCAAAAGAACAGCAAGCCAGGAGCGGTGCATCCGGTAAGGCGACACGGATTTCCGCACAAAGTGAGCATCAGGATGCCGGCTTCTCCCTCTCACAGCAGATGGACGAACAGATCCTGCCGTACGAGATCCCCGGCTTGAAGATGCTCTCCAGACCAAAAGCTCATCCGCTGGGCAAGGATGTTGACCATACCACCAATGCTGCCAAGCTGGTAAACACGCTGAAAAGCTTCGGTGTAAATGCCATTGTCTCTGAAGTACATCGCGGTCCAGCGGTAACCCGCTACGAGGTACAACCGGCGACAGGCGTCAAGGTGAGCCGGATCGTCAGTCTAACCGACGACCTTGCCTTGGCTTTGGCAGCCAAAGACATTCGAATCGAAGCGCCCATACCGGGCAAATCGGCGATCGGGATTGAGGTGCCCAATACGGAAGTGGCCGTCGTGACACTCCGCGAGGTATTGGAATCGAGCCGTTACCAGGATGCGTCAGCAAAACTGACAGTGGCGCTGGGACGGGACATCTCTGGTGAACCCATCGTCGCCGATTTGGCCAAAATGCCGCACCTTTTGGTTGCAGGGGCGACCGGGAGCGGCAAGTCCGTCTGCATCAACGGGCTGATCATGAGTATCTTGTTTAAGGCAAAACCGCATGAAGTAAAACTGATGATGATCGATCCCAAGATGGTGGAGTTAAATGTGTACAACGGCATCCCCCATCTCTTGGCACCGGTTGTAACCGATCCGCGCCGGGCATCTGTGGCGCTGAAGAAAGTAGTGGCGGAGATGGAACGACGCTACAATCTATTCGCCCAAAACGGCAGCCGCAATATTGAAATGTACAATCAGATAGTCCGCGACCAGGCAGGAGGAGATGACAAACAGGCCCCGCTCCCCTACATCGTCGTCATTGTGGACGAGCTGGCCGACCTGATGATGGTGGCGCCAGGCGAAGTGGAGGATGCGATCTGCCGGTTGGCACAGATGGCCAGAGCAGCCGGCATTCATCTGATCATTGCAACGCAGCGCCCCTCCGTAGACGTGATCACCGGTGTGATCAAAGCCAACATTCCATCGCGAATTGCTTTTGGCGTCTCCTCGATGGCTGATTCACGGACAATTTTGGATATGGGTGGTGCAGAAAAGCTGCTGGGCAGAGGAGATATGCTCTTTTTGCCGATGGGTGCCTCCAAACCGATCCGCGTACAAGGGGCTTTCGTCTCGGACAAGGAAGTGGAAGAGGTGGTCCGCTTCGTCAAAGAGCAGCAGGAGGCGCGTTACCAGGAAGAGATGATTCCCGAAGAGGCAAGTGACGAACCACAGACGGTGATCGATGACGAGCTGTACGATCAAGCGGTCCAGATCGTCGTCGAAGCACAGACGGCATCTGCCTCCCTGCTGCAGCGTCGACTGCGCATCGGCTATACCCGGGCAGCC
This sequence comes from Brevibacillus humidisoli, assembly GCF_020923435.1. Taxonomy (NCBI): domain Bacteria; kingdom Bacillati; phylum Bacillota; class Bacilli; order Caryophanales; family Paenibacillaceae; genus Brevibacillus; species Brevibacillus humidisoli. The sequence continues at coordinate 1,353,060 of NZ_CP087263.1, forward strand.
AGGTTGATCGATATGATGGAATCGCAAGGAGTTGTTGGGCCGTACGAAGGCAGCAAACCTCGAGAGGTGAAAGTGCCTCGCCCGTCACAGGAAAGCAACATCTCCTAAGTACGATGACTGGAGAATCCTCGCTCTATAAAAAATTTTGGACTTGCATCAAACTCACAGCATAGGGTAAAATTTTTTAGGTACTAAAGGAAATACTGGGAAGCCGCATGGATAGTAGATTTTGGTGGCTTTCCCTTTTGTTTCCGCCTAGGTGACATAATACAAATGTATGGGGGTCAACAGGTATGAAAAAGTTTTTCTCAGTTTTGTCCGCTGCCACCCTGAGTTTGGCGCTGCTGCTCGCAGGATGCGGCACGGCAAACAACAATCAGCCGGCAGAAAACGGCGGCAATGCGGAACAACCCGCTCCGGCTGAAGGAGACCAAGCCGAACAGCCGAAATCCGATCTGAAAGTAGGCATGGTGACGGACGTAGGTGGCGTTAACGACAACTCCTTCAACCAAAGTGCATGGGAAGGGCTGCAAAAGCTGCAGCAGGATACCGGTATTGAAGTGAAGTATCTGCAGAGCAATAAAGATGACCAATACATCCCTAACCTGAATGAGTTTGTGAAAAACGGATGGGACCTGACCTGGGGGATCGGCTTCCTGATGGGTGATCACGTCAAGCAGGTAGCTGAGCAAAACCCTGATGCCAAGCTGGCCATCATCGATGCTGTAGTGGAAGCACCGAACGTGGAATCGATTACTTTTAAAGAACATGAAGGTTCGTTCCTCGTAGGTGTGGTAGCGGCTTCGATGAGCAAGTCCGGCAAAGTAGGATTTGTCGGCGGCATGGACATCCCGGTTATCAAACGCTTTGAGGCAGGCTTTAAAGCTGGTGTCAAGGCTGTAAAACCGGATATGGAAGTCGTCACGATTTATACCGGTGCGTTTGACAAACCGGACGAAGGCAAATCGGCTGCATCGACGATTTACGGTGGGGGTGCAGATATCATCTTCCACGCTGCCGGCGCAACGGGCGACGGTGTATTTAACGAAGCGAAGGATCGTAAATCGAAAGGTGAAGATGTTTGGGTAATCGGGGTTGACAAGGATCAATCGCTCACCTTCGGAAAAGAAATCACGCTCACCTCGATGGTAAAGCGCGTTGACGAAGCCGTATACCGCGTATCGAAGGATCTGTCAGAAGGCAAGTTTGAAGGCGGCAAGCCGGTTGCACTTGGTCTGAAAGAAAACGGCGTAGGCCTGCCGGAGACTTCCAAAGACACGGTACCGGAAGATGTTCTGAAGAAAGTGGAAGAATTCAAGCAAAAAATTATCGACGGTGAGATTACCGTACCGGAAGAACCCGCAGAATAATAGAAGAATGCTGCACATCACAAGGCTAGTTGGAGCAACTAGCCTTGTTCCTTACTTCCCACTGAAATCCCAAAAACGGGGTGAATGCGATTGAGTCGAGCAGAAACAGTAGTGGAAATGAGAGGGATCACCAAGCGTTTCCCGGGGATTGTCGCCAATGATCAGGTGAATCTGCGGGTAAAAAAAGGGGAGATTCATGCCCTGCTTGGCGAAAACGGAGCAGGCAAGTCAACCCTGATGAACATCTTGTTCGGACTGTATCAACCGGATGAGGGAGAAATCCTGATCAATGAAAAGCCTGTCAAAATAACCAATCCCAGTGTTGCAAACGATTTGGGCATCGGGATGGTGCACCAGCATTTCATGTTGGTCGAGCCTTTTACGGTAACAGAGAACATCGTCCTTGGCAAAGAGCCGCGCAAAGGGTTGGAAATCGACGTGAAGTCTGCGGCCAGAGAAGTTGCAGCCATATCGGAGCGCTACGGGTTAAGAGTGGACCCGTATGCCAAGATTGAGGAAATCTCCGTCGGCATGCAGCAGCGCGTAGAAATTTTAAAAACTCTGTATCGCGGTGCCGACATTCTGATCTTCGACGAGCCGACAGCGGTGCTGACACCGCAGGAGATTCATGAACTCATTGATATTATGAAAAATCTTGTTGCTGAAGGGAAGACGATTATTCTCATCACCCACAAGCTGAAAGAGATTATGGCTGTTTGCGATACGGTCACCATCATTCGTCGTGGAAAGGTGGTTGACTCGCTTGCGGTCGCTGAGACCAATCCTGACGAATTGGCTGCCAAGATGGTCGGCCGTGAGGTAAGCTTTAGCGCGGACAAGCAGCCGGCCGCTCCAAAAGAAGTAATTTTGGCCGTCGACAACGTGATGGCCGTCGGCAATCGCGGTGTAAATGCGTTAAACGCTATTTCTTTTGACATACGGGCAGGCGAAATCTTGGGTATTGCCGGAGTTGACGGCAACGGCCAAAGCGAACTGATCGAAGTGCTCACCGGGCTGCGCAAGGTGCAGCAGGGAACGATCAAACTGAAGGGAATCGACATCACCAACCGGACACCTCGCGAGATTTCGGAAGCAGGTATTTCCCATATACCCGAGGATCGCCACAAGCGGGGACTGGTGCTAGACTTCACGATGAGTGAAAATATGGTGCTGGCTACATACTATCATTCGCAATACAACAAAAACGGGTTCCTCGATTACCAGGCGATTGACAGACAGGCAGAGCGTCTGATCGCCGAGTTCGACGTGCGCACACCCAGTATACATACCCAAGCCAGGGCATTGTCAGGCGGAAATCAGCAAAAAGCGATCATCGCCCGCGAGGTGGATAAAGACCCGGACTTGCTGATTGCCGCACAGCCGACCCGCGGTCTTGACGTAGGAGCGATTGAGTTTATTCACAGGCGTCTCGTAGAACAGCGGGATAAAGGGAGAGCGGTGCTGCTGCTGTCGCTGGAACTAGACGAAATCATGAACGTGGCCGATCGGATTGCGGTCATTTATGAGGGCAAAATCGTTGGATTTGTCGATCCGAAAGAGACGAATGAACAGGAGCTTGGACTGATGATGGCCGGCGGAAAACAATTGCAAGGAGGACGCAGCGATGAATAAACTGGGACAGATTTTTATCAAGGAATCGTTTCTGGTTCCTGTCGTTGCGATAATCCTGGGATTGTTGACAGGCGCGATCGCCATGCTGGCCGGGGGATTTGACCCACTGCTTGCGTATCAATCCCTGTTGAACAAAGTATTTGGCAACCTTTACAACTTCGGGGAGACGATCCGACAGATTACCCCGTTGATTTTTACCGGCCTCTCTGTCGCATTTGCCTTTCGGACTGGGTTGTTCAACATTGGCGCGGAAGGCCAATTTATCATGGGAATGATCGCGTCCGTCTTTGTGGGGATTACCGTGGATTTGCCCTTTTATCTGCACGCTCCGCTCTGTCTGCTTGCTGGTGCTCTGGCAGGAGGATTATGGGGAGCGATCGCAGGTTATTTGAAAGCGTTTCGCGGCGTTCACGAAGTGATTACGACGATTATGTTGAACTGGACGGCGCTGTACTTCTCCAATTACATCTTAAACGCTTTTCTGGTGCCAAAAGGAGAGCAACGCTCAGAGGACATCAAGGAATCTGCCTACATTTCCGTTCAATGGCTCTCGGAGATGTTTGACAATGCACGTCTGCACTGGGGCACCTTGCTGGCTTTAGTGGCCGCTGTCGTCTTTTACATCCTGCTGTGGAAGACGAAAACCGGTTTTGAGCTGCGTGCAGTTGGGTTTAACCCGCACGCCTCTGAATACGCCGGGATGAATGTGAACAAAAACGTGATTAACGCCATGTTGATTGGCGGTGTGTTTGCCGGATTGGGCGGTGCTTGCGAAGTACTTGGTGTTTTCCATTATCAGGCGATCCTTTCCGCGATGCCGGGTTACGGCTTTGATGGAATCGCTGTCGCCTTGATTGGTGGCAACACCGCAGTTGGTGTCGTACTGGGAGCGATTCTGTTCGGTGTGCTTACCTATGGTGCGTCTGGTATGAACTTTGGTGCCGGTGTACCCGTAGAATTGATCCGGGTCGTGATTGCTTCTGTCATCTTTTTCGTCGCGGCTCACGGGATCGTGAAGTACATCCTGAAACCTGTGATTTCCAAGAAGAAAGAGGTGCTGTAGCGGATGGATTTCTTGCAAATCATTAGCAATCTGATTCACGATACCATCGTCTTTTCTACAGCACTGATTTTTGCAGCTCTTGGGGGACTTTACTCCGAGCGTTCCGGTGTGGTCAATATTGCCTTGGAAGGCATGATGATTGCCGGTGCCTTTACAGGCGCGGTTGTTACCTTTTTTGCCCAGGATATGGGTGTACTTGCTCCGTGGATCGGTTTCGCGGCAGCAATACTGGCTGGTGCGCTGTTTTCCCTGCCGCATGCGACCGCATCCATTACGTTTAAGGCAGATCAGGTGGTGAGTGGTGTAGCACTCAACTTTCTTGCTGCCGGACTAACGGTCTACTTGACAAAAATCATCTTTGACGGCGCAGGCCAAACGACTACGCTGTCAACGGTATTCTCCAAATGGAACTTGTTGGGGCTGGGAGATATCCCGTATCTCGGGCATGCCTTGTTTGAGGCGTATCCAACCAGTTATATCGCCTTTTTGCTGGTGGCCATCACCTGGTATGTGCTGTACAAGACGCCGTTTGGACTTCGTCTGCGTTCCGTCGGGGAGCACCCACGGGCCGCCGATACGGCCGGCATTAATGTAAAGCGGGTGCGCTATACGGCAGTACTGATCAGCGGTGCACTGGCAGCGATGGGTGGTGCGACGATCGCGCTGACGACGACAAGCAATTTCTCGCACAATACGGTCTCTGGACAAGGCTTTATCGCGCTGGCAGCGTTAATCTTCGGCAAGTGGCATCCACTAGGTGCGCTGGCAGCAGCCCTGTTTTTCGGGATCGCCCAGGCATTGAAAGGGCTGGTCCAAGTGTACGAACTGACTGCCTACATTCCGATTGAGTTTATATACATGCTGCCGTACATCTTGACGATTCTCGTTCTGGCAGGTGTGGTTGGCAGATCTAAATCTCCAGCGGCGTTGGGGAAACCCTATGAAACTGGCTCACGTTAATTGACAAAAATTGTTCCTAGTCCCTGCTTACGGATTCATGCCATAATTTTTACGTACCCTGCTCTGTTCCTGCATGAGACGAAGGGGGACTACAGATGGAACAAGTTTATAAGCGGAAAAGACCTCGCCTGATGGGCAGGTGGTTAGGCGCGCTAGCCTGCTGTGCCTTCCTGTTCACAGTACCGCATGCGGTCGAGGCGGCAAGTGCTTCACCTGGACCAGTCATCCCGCTGATGATAGATGGAAAAGGTGTTGCTTCCGACGTGCAGCCGATCATTCGCAATGGTCGAATGTTGGTGCCGATTCGAGTGATCGCGGAAAAAGGAGATCTGGCTGTATCGTTTGATGCCAGCAGCAAAACGGTTCATTTAAAGGGAGAGCAGCAGATACAGGTTACGGTAAACAGCCGCCAAGCTTGGGCGAATGGAAATAAAGTTCAACTGGATGCTGCGCCAACCATCGTAAGCGGCCGTACACTCGTACCTATTCGCTTTGTCAGCGAGGTGCTCGGTTATCACGTTAGCTGGGACAGCCGATCCAAGATTGCCCGCGTCTCGACTGATGAGTTCGTGCAAAAATACGTCATCCGTGACGGTGAATCGCTATGGCAGATCAGCCGCCTGCACAACGTGCCGATCCAGGCGATTCAACAGCTTAACCTACTGGATGGGGACGTGATCAGAACCGGACAGATGCTGCTGATACCAAGAAGCGGCAGTCAGCCGTATATTCCTGCCTCCGGCACCGGCAACAGCTACCTGGTTCAGGAGGGTGATACGCTGGCGGTGGTGGCCAAGCGGCACGGTACAACGGTCCAAGCGATTGTTTCACATAATCGCCTTACCGATACGAACCTTTATGTGGGGCAGGTGCTCTATTTGCCGCCAGGAGCCAGCCGCTCCAGTCATCCTCTCTCTAGACAACTGTCAGAGAAGCAGCTGCTGGCAGAGGAAAATGTCTTTCCCCTTGGCGCGTTAAGCCGCTATGAGCCGTTCTACGATACATATGGGGATGGAAGGCAGTGGAACGTAGACGACACCACTGATGAACGAACCCATCAAGGTATTGACATCATGGCCGAGAAAGGCACACCAATCTATTCGGCTTCGTCAGGTGTGATCAATCGGATCGGGTGGAATCCATATGGTGGTTGGCGGATCAACATCACTGACGCCAGCGGACGATATCGCCTGTACTATGCTCACATGTCCGGTTATGCTCCTGGTCTCGCAGTGGGTACCAGGGTTGAGGCAGGCCAACTGATCGGCTTTGTCGGAAATACCGGATATGGAACGATAGGCACGTCAGGGAAGTTTCCTACTCATCTCCACTTTGGATTGTACCAGGCAGCAACCAATCAGACGTTCAATCCCTTTTACTACTTAAAGTACTGGGAGAGCCGGAAGGTATGGTAAAAAGAGTAAGACGCATACGGTTCACCCCTCTCGGACATGCTAAGCGGTATCATACAAATGGCCAGGAGGGGTGCCGATGTGGGTGTGCCCATACTGTGGCGGGAACCAGGGACAACCGTTTCATGACGCACATTTGAGCGGTGTACTCTGTCTTGCACCTGATTGTGGACGGTTTGATGCCCGTGTAGATGATGAGCAGGAACAAATCGACGTATGGGATGACAGCGATTTTTAAATACGAACAAGGAGCTTCTGAGAAGCTCCTTTTTTCTTCTGTTAAAATTTTGTAACATGGTAGACAGAAGGAGGTGGCACGGTGGCCAAACAGAGACTTCAGCTTGAGGAGATGCTGACAGAATCATTGATTGAATTTTTAGAATCGATTTGCAATGGCGTGATTCTTGTCGATCGGGAGGGAATCATCCAATACGTAAACAAAAGCGGCTGTCACATGCTCGGATTAAAAGGGTCCGAGGTCGTCTCCCGTTCGATCACCAGTATTGCTCCAGGTACCGATATCTTGCAGGTGATTCGTGAAGGAAAACCTAGTCTGCGGCGGCAAATCCGCTTTGGGGATTACTCATTTCTCGTTGACCGAACTCCTTTTGTGGTCAACGGACAAATCGTAGGTGGTATCTCGCTTTTTCAGGAGATTACCGATTTTGAAGAAGCTTCCCAAAAACGATCGGAACAGGAGAGGGAACTGCGGCAGTTTAAAGAATTGGTTGATCAATTATACGATGGGATTGTCATGATAGACCGCGGCGGAACGATTACCATGATCAACCAGACCTACTGCGACTTCCTCGGAACAACCATCGAAGAGGCAGTGGGTAAACATGTAACCGAGGTGATTGAGAATACGCGAATGCATGTCGTCTTGGAGACGGGTAAACCGGAACTAGGTGAACTGATGCGTATCGGGGACCGGGAGCTGCTGGTCAGTCGGATGCCGCTGCGGGAAGGAGACGAGATCGTCGGCGGCTTGGGAAAAGTGATTTTCAACGACCTGCGGGAACTGCGAAGCATCGTCGAACGATACAATATCATGGAGCGGAAGCTGGACTTGTATCGTCAGGAATTAAAGCGGATGAAAGGTGCGAAGTATTCATTTGAACATATCTATGCTGACCATCCTCTGATGAAGGACGCGATCCTGCTGGCCAAACGGGTGTCAAGGACCCGTTCTTCCGTACTGATCTTGGGGGAAAGCGGCACTGGCAAAGAACTGTTTGCCCATGCTATCCATGAGTACAGTTCCCGTTCGGAGAATGCGTTTGTCCGAGTCAACTGTGCGGCTATCCCCAAAGATTTGATGGAAGCAGAGCTGTTCGGTTACGAAGAAGGTGCATTTACCGGGGCCAAGAAAGGTGGAAAACCGGGCAAGATCGAATTGGCACACGGCGGCACCCTGTTTTTGGACGAGATTGGCGATATGTCGTTGGACATGCAGGTGAAGCTGCTGCGTGTCTTGCAAGAAAAAGAGGTGGAACGGGTTGGAGGGACCCGGCCGATACCGGTAGACATCCGTGTGATCGCAGCCACGCACCGACCGCTGGAGCAGCTGATCAAGGAGAACAAGTTTCGCGAAGATTTGTATTATCGTCTTCATGTGTTTACGGTTAATATCCCGCCGCTTCGGGTACAGGGAGAGTCGATCCTCCGTCTGGTGGAACACCTGATCAGCAAACTGAACAAGGAGCTGTATACCGCGGTTGAAGGAGTAAGCCGGCGCGTGCAAGAGGTGTTTCTCTCACATCGCTGGCCGGGCAACGTGCGCGAGTTGCAAAATGTGCTGGAGAGAGCGGTACAGCTGGCGGAACAGGGCGAATTGCAGCTGGAGCATCTGCCACCCTACCTGCAGGATAAACAAGTAGTTCGTGAAGGAGATGTGTTGACGCTCGATTTGGAAGCGGAACTGGCTAAGACCGAGCAGAAAGTATTGGAACTAGCGCTGCAGCACTGCGGCGGGAACAAGGTACGGGCCGCGCAGCTGTTGGGGATCCATCGTGCCAGTTTATATCGGAAAATTGAAAAATATGGTTTGTAGATCAAGGTAGATCAAGTTTGTAGGCTAGGCTTGTAGATCAGCACCCTAGATGGATATATGATGCGACATGTAGCATAGATGAGACGGTTAAGTGTCGCAAAAAAGCAACATACTGTACTTGATAGTTTGGTGTTCCAGGGTCCTTCCCTTCTCAAAACCTGGGTTGTAACGGTTGGATGACCGTTTGGCACGCCTCTTGCTAATTAAAGAGAGATGAAAACGGTTTCAAAAGGAGAAGGGAGGACTTATGGGCACACAACAGCTAATCAATCGAGTTGCCCTCGTTACTGGGGGAGCGAGCGGCATCGGACTTGCGATCGCACAAAAGCTATACCAAGCCGGAAGCCATATCGCCATTGCTGATCTTGATCTCGGCAAGGCGGAAGAAGCGTTGACGGCCATCCCACAACTAGACGGCCAGCAAAAACTGGCACTCTGCGTCGACATGGCAGACTATCAATCGGTCTATGCCATGGCTGAACGGTGCGAGGAGAAGCTCGGCAGGATTGACATTCTGGTCAACAATGCCGGTTTTCAACACGTAGCGCCGATTGAGAATTTCCCAAAGGAAGTATTTCAAAAGCTGATCGATGTGATGCTGGTGGGGCCGTTTGTGGCGACACAGGCCGTATTTGCCGGGATGAAGCAGCGCGGTTGGGGAAGAATTATCAACATTTCCTCGATAAACGGAAAGATTGGCGCCCCGTTCAAGGCTGGCTACTGTTCCGCCAAACACGGAATCATCGGACTTACCCGTGTGACGGCAGTAGAGGCCGGAGATTCGGGGGTTACGTGCAACGCGATCTGTCCCGGATTTGTGGATACTCCGCTCGTACGCAAACAGTTGACCGATCTCAGTATGGGCTACAACGTTTCTCCCGACAGTGTCATTGAAGAAGTGATTCTGCCACACGTCCCTCAGAACCGATTGATTGGGGCTGACGAGATAGGTGACACAGCAGTCTTCCTCTCTAGCGATGAAGCAGCGGCCATCACAGGACAGGCGATCAATGTATCGGGCGGCTATGTGATGCATTAAGCGAGAAAACATACGGGGGGTTTTGAGATGAAGAAAAGGAAATGGATGATTCTGGTTGCGATGGTGCTGTCACTCGGTCTAGCTGGCTGTGGCCCGCAGTTGGATCAACAGACCAGTTCCGGCTCAGCAGGAGAGACGGCGAGCGGGGAATCGTCAGGCGGTGACGGTGGTGGCGGATCTTTTAACATCGGTCTCGCCATCTCGTTAAGCGGCGGCACAGCCAAATACGGAGAAGCGGCCAAGCGCGGAGTGGAACTGGCCATTGAAGAGTTTAACGAAGCAGGCGGATACAATGGACAGCAGGCAAAATTGGTTGTCTACGATGACGAGGCAAAACCAGAGAAGTCGGTAGAGATCGTGCAGCGGTTGATCCAACAGGACAAAGTCGTTGCCTTTGTCGGCCCGGCCAACAGCGGCAACGCCAAGGCACATATCAAGTACGCCCAGGAGTCAGGCATACCGGAAGTGATTCCGGTAGCGACCGGCACGACGATTATCGAGACATACGCAAATGAAGAGAAAAACTATATCTTCCGGGTTGCGCCCTATGACCGCGGTCAGGTCGAGACGATGCTGAAGTGGCTGGTAGAAGAAAAGAAATACAGCAAGATCGGCTTGCTCCACGACACGACAGGCTACGGTCAGGGCGGTAAGCAGGATGTAGAGGATGTACTGAAAAACAAATACAATCTGGAACTAGCCGCCAGCGAATCGTTCCAGGTGAATGATACCAACATGGAAGCGCAGTTGATCAAGATGCGCGAGGCCAATGTGGAAGCGGTGATCTTCTACGGACTTGCTCCAGAGGCCGCGCAGTATCTCAAATCGCGTGAAAAGCTCAACTACTATCCGGTGACCGTCGCATCCTGGGCGATGGGCGATCCTACCGTGAAGGAATTGGTCGGCGATCTGGTCAACAATGAGGTGTACATGGTCCAGTCCTTTACCATTGATCAGAGTGAAGCAGCCGGCAAGTTCCATGACAAGGTAGTTGCCAAGTATGGGGAAGACATTTTCCCGATCGCCTCAGCGCAAGGATATGACTGTGCCAAACTGATCCTGGAAGCAGTCAAAAAGGCCGGAACCGATCCCAAGGCGATTCGCGATGCGATTGAGAATATGGAAGGGTTTCAGGGAGTGACGGCGATCAAGGAGAAGCCCTTCACCAAAGAGAATCATGAAGCGTTGACCAGTGAAAATATGTTTCTCGCGACGTACAAAGATGGCGTGATCGTCAAACCGTAGCTGACGGGTGTCTACACAAGTGAAAAAATTAGGATAAAAAGTGTGGGAAGATTTCGTCAAGTTGATCGGGTATGTGAGAAGGAGGGAAATCATTTGTTGCAGGCGGTGGTAAGTGGACTGATCTTGGGCAGCATCTATGCGATCATCGCCCAAGGGTACTACATTACGTACATCACGACCCGCACGCTAAACTTCGGGCAGGGAGATTTTCTCATGGTCGGAGCGTTGCTTGGTCTTACTTCACTGGGAGCGATGACGACGTCGGGAATGAATGTTTATCTGGCCATCCTGCTTACAATCATCGTTGTTGCAGCGGCGATGGGTGTATTGGGATGGGGGCTGGAGCGGACGGCGATCCGCCCGCTTCAGCACTTTTTATCCATCGGCTGGATTTTGAGTACGGTTGCTGTTTCGATTATGCTTCGCAATATTGCGATGTTGATCTGGGGGAGAAACGTGATTCCGTTCCCCTCTCCTTTTGGCAGTGATGTGTATCGGATTGGCGGAGTGGGGATCACACAGCACGAGCTGTTTGTCGCTGTTTGCGCCATCCTGATCATGGTCTGTCTGTTCTTCTTCCTAAACAAGTCGCTGCTTGGCAAAGCGTTGGCCGCTGTCGCCTTCAATTCGGAAGCAGCTTCGCTGATGGGGATCAATCCGCGCCTGATGGCCGTGCTCGCCTTCGCATTATCCTCGGCATTAGCTGGGATCGGCGGCATCCTGGTCGGTCCGATCACGAACACAGCTTTCTTTATGGGGGCAACGCTTGGCCTCAAGGCGTTTGCGGCAGCGATCATCGGAGGTCTGGAAAATCCGGTCGGAATCCTGATCGGTGGATTGTTGCTGGGTGTGATTGAACAGGTTTTTTCCCTGTTTAATTCCGCTTACAAGGATGCCAGCGCATTTGTGCTGATCCTGATCGTGCTGATTTTCATGCCACAGGGGCTGTTGGGGAAAAAAGTAAAGGAGAAGTTCTGACATGAAGAAATGGCTGCTCTATGTACTGATCGGTCTTATCCTATACGCCTTCCCTTGGATCTTTCCTAATTCGTATCTCGTCCATCTGGCGCAGGGATTTCTTTACACGTACATCGTTGTGGTCGGACTTAACCTGCTGGTTGGCCTATCAGGACAGTTGTCACTGGGTCATGCCGGTTTTTTCGCAATCGGGGCGTATGTGACAGCATTGTGCACACAGGCAGGGATACCGTTTGTGATCAGTCTGCTGGTCGGAATGGCCGCTTGTGCGCTGACGGGCGCTGTTGTAGCGATGCTTTCCTTGCGGGCAAAGGGCCCTTATCTGGCGATGGTGACCATCGCTTTCGGCCTGCTGATCGAAATCGTAGCCAATCGTTGGGTGGACGTTACGGGAGGGCCAGCCGGTCTCTACCTGGAAGAGCCCAACTTGTTCGGTCTCACGCTGGGCGTCGTTGAGTATTACTGGTTTATGGGGCTGCTGACGCTGGTTATCGCAGTTCTCGTTGACAACTTGTTTACCTCCCGCTTCGGCAGAACTTTTCGGGCGATGGGCAACAGTGAGGTAGCAGCGGCAACAGTGGGCGTAAACGTGCGCAATTGGAAGGTACTTGCTTTTGCGATCAGTGCCCTGATCGCCGGTGTCGGCGGTGCTCTGTTCGCTTTTCAGAATGCTTACTTCAACAGCGATTCGTTTACGTTTGACAAATCGATTCTGTTTCTGGTCGGCGTGATCGTCGGTGGTGCGGGGACCCGTCTCGGGCCGGTAGTGGGTACGGTCATCATCTTCCTTTTGCCGCAATGGGTGCAAAGTTTGTACGATTACCATCTGTTGATCTTTGGCGGGATTCTGTTGTTCAGTCTGATTGTCCTGCCAGATGGGATCGTCGGTGGATTGAATCGTTTGTTGTCACGTCGCATCCAACAGGTTCCACGTGCTGCTGTTCAACATACCACGGCGCAGGAAACGTCCGATCACGTACACTGGGCCTCAGAACGGCGGGAAACAGTCCTTGCCATGGAGCAAGCAGTCATGGAGTTTGACGGCTACCGGGCTGTCGATGAGGTAAGCCTGGAGTTGAAAGGACCAGAAGTGCGCGGTTTGATTGGTCCCAATGGTTCCGGGAAAAGTACTACGGTTAATGTATTGACCGGTGTTTACGTCCCCACAGCAGGACAGATCCTCTGGAATGGAGCAGATGTAACGTCTTATGCTCCGCACCAAATGGCGGCAGTAGGCATCACGCGCACGTTTCAGAACCTGCAGCTGTTTGGCGAGATGACGGTACTGCAGAATGTGCTGGTCGGGTTTCACATCCATTATCGGACGGGTTTTTGGTCCAACTTGCTGCACACAGCCGGCTTTAAACGGGAAGAGAAGCAGTTTGAACAGGAAGCGCTTCGTCTGCTCTCGTTTGTCGGCATGGCCGATAAAGCCGATGAGACAGCAGCCAATCTCTCATACGGTGAGCAGCGCCTGATCGAGATCGCAAGGGCGATGGCTGTCAAGCCGCAGCTGCTGATCCTGGATGAACCGGCTGCCGGTGCCAGTCATTACGAAGTAGAGAAAATCATGAAGGTGATTCGCAATCTGAAGCAAGTTGGCATTTCGATCATTCTGGTGGAACATCACATGGAGATCGTGATGAATGTCTGTGATCAAATCACAGTGCTCGACTTCGGCAAAAAGATTGCGGAAGGGGACCCCGAACAGATCCAGAACCATCCCCAAGTGATTGAAGCGTATCTCGGAGGAGAGGAGGTGAGCAAGCTTGTTGTCGGTAAGTAACGTGTTTGTCCATTACGGTCGCGCCGAGGCACTGCGCGAGATAGACCTAGAAGTGAAGCAGGGAGAAATCGTCGCGCTGATCGGTCGCAACGGTGCGGGGAAAACGACACTGCTCAAGGCGATTACCGGACTGGTTGAGATCAGTGACGGGGAAATCCGGTATTACGACGAACGGATTGATCATCTCCCTGCTCATGCGATTATGAAAAAGGGAATTGGTCACGTGCCCCAGGGAAGACAAGTGTTTGGCGATCAAACCGTGGAAGAAAACCTGATCCTCGGAGCCTATACCAAGATCAAAAAGCAGCCCAAGCAGGTGAAAGAGTGGATGGAGCGGGAGTATGAGCGTTTTCCCCGGCTGCGTGAACGACGTCATCAGCAGGCGGGCACACTCTCTGGCGGTGAACAGCAGATGCTGGCGCTTGCTAGAGCGTTGATGTCGGACCCGCAATGTTTAGTCTTGGACGAACCATCCATGGGCCTTTCGCCGCTCTACGTAAAGCTGATCCTGGATACGATCGTCCAACTGAGACGAGAGGGCAAAACCATCCTGCTGGTAGAACAGTTGGCAACGGCTGCGCTCTCCATCTCCGATCGTGCTTACGTACTCTCTTCCGGTATGGTAGAGCTGACCGGAAACTCCCATGACTTGCTAAACGATGAAAAAGTCATTCGAACATACCTCGGTGCATAAGGATGAGGGAAAAGGCAAAGCGAATACGCCTGCCTTTTTCCTTTTTTGTCCCCTCGCGTTTTCTATGACAAACGGCGAGGGGAACAAAAGGCTAAGATCGCCGCTGCAACACTTCACTTGTTCTATGTTTTGCTGAACGGAGCTGGATTTGGTTACAATAGAGAAAACAGAAACAGTGAGGAAGGAGTTTGAGCCAATGAGCATCCCGGTGACAGATATTGCCTTTGAAAGCTCGCAGGTTAACGGGATTGGGCTGCATGTCCTGACGACCGACAAGTTTAAGACTACTACTATGGTTGTGTTTATTGAGCAGGCCTTGTCGTCGGAAAATGTGACAAAGACGGCGCTGCTCGCGCATGTACTGAAACGGGCAACGGCCCGTTTGCCGGACAGCAAACAGCTGCGTGAGCATCTGGATTTCCTGTATGGCGCGATTTTCGACGTAGACGTAGCGAAAAAAGGGGAACGGCAAATCCTTCAACTCTATTTGGAAGTGCCAAACGAACAGTATCTGTCCAACGAGACCACGCTGCTTGAACAAGCTGTTCAGTTCCTCGGTGATGTGCTCACACGGCCTTATCTGGAAGACGGCGTATTTGCAGAGAAGTACATACAAGCGGAGAAAGAATCGCTCAGAAAACGGATTGAAAGTATCATCGATGACAAGATGAAGTACGCCAATCAGCGGATCACGGAGGAAATGTTTAAGGGAGAACCGTTTTCCCTGCTGGTGCACGGACAAAGAGCCGATCTGCCGACGATCACCGCTGATAGGCTCTATGCGTATTATCGTGAACTGCTTAGTCACAATCCGATTCATCTCTTCGTGGTCGGCGACGTGGACCGCGGCCAGATAGAACAGTATCTCGCGCGTCACCTGCAGATAGAGCGAGGGGAACCGGCTCAGCTAGGGCCGCTTGCCGTCCAGAAAACAGTGAGTGAAGTGCGCGAAGTAGTGGATCGCCTCGACGTGACACAGGGGAAACTCAATATCGGCTGCCGGACACAAATCACGTATCGTGACGATGATTATCCGGCACTGGTGATGACCAATGGCGTATTAGGCGGATTCCCGCACTCCAAGCTGTTCATCAACGTCCGCGAGAAGGCAAGTCTCGCCTATTACGCTGTATCAAGATTGGAAAGCCACAAAGGTGTGCTGATGATGATGTCCGGTATCGATGTAGCCAACTACGAAAAAGCCGTATCAATCATGAAAGAGCAGCTGCAGATGGTCAGGGACGGCAAGATTAGTGATATGGAGATGAACCAGACCAGGGCCACCGTGACCAATCAGTACCGGGAACTGATGGATAGCGCTCGCTTGATGATTGACTTCACCTACAACGGACTTTTGAGCGGTCGCCGGAGAGGTTTGACAGAACTGCTGGAGGAGATCGGGCAGATCGGCATTGAAGAGATTCGGCGCGTGGCCGACAAAGTGCAGATTGATACGATCTACCTGCTGCGTGACAGGAAAGGGGGAGCGTAACCGTGCAGACGACCAGATACGAACAAGTACAGGAACAGATCTACAGTGAAAAACTGCCGAATGGACTCAGCGTTTATCTGCTGCCAAAGCTCGGTTTCAGCAAAACCTATGCGGTTTTTACCACCCGTTACGGTTCCATTGACAGCCATTTTCGCGCTGGTACGGAAGAACTTCATGTGCCTGATGGAATTGCCCACTTTCTGGAGCACAAGATGTTCGAAAAGAAAGATCGGGACGTCTTTCAGGACTTTTCCCGGAACGGCGCGTCCAGCAACGCCTTTACCAGCTTTAACCGGACCGCCTATCTCTTTTCCAGCACGACAAATGTAGCGGAAAACCTGCAGATCTTGCTCGATTTTGTGCAGGATCCGTACTTCTCTGACCAAAGTGTGGAAAAAGAAAAGGGGATCATCGGGCAGGAGATCCAGATGTACGATGACAATCCCGATTGGAAAGTGTATATGAATCTGTTGAAAGCGATGTACCAGAAACATCCGCTGCGGATCGAAATCGCCGGGACGATCCAATCGATTTCGAGGATCACCAAAGAGACGCTGTACCAGTGTTACGAGACGTTTTATCATCCGAGCAACATGCTGTTGTTCGTAGTAGGGGCAATCGATCCAGACCCGATCATGCAATTGATTCGAGACAACCAGGGGCGAAAGCAGTTTCCGCCGACACCCCGCATTGAGCGATTCTTCCCGGATGAACCACAAGAGGTGGGGCAGAAGCGGGTCGAACACCACCTGTCCGTTGGTCTGCCAAAGTGTCTGATCGGGTACAAAGAGATTCGTTTGGGACTTACGGGTGATGAACTGCTCAAGCTGGAATTGACCACAAAACTGGTGCTTGAGATTTTGCTTGGCGACAGTTCCCGCTTGTACCAGCAGCTGTACGACAGTGGTCTGATTACGGAGACCTTTGATTTTGACTACTCTGCTGAGACGGATTACGCCTATTCCTTGTTTGGCGGCGATACACCCGATCCAGACCGATTGGTAGAGACGATCACGAAGGAGATCAACATCTTGCAACAAAAAGGGATCCCTGCAGATGATTTTGAGCGGAGCAAGCGTAAAAAAATGGGTCAGTATCTGCGTGCCTTAAACTCTGTGGAATACATCGCCAACCAGTTCACCAGCTACAAGTTTAACGGCACCGATCTGTTTCAGGTTCTTCCTGTACTTGAGGCAATCACACTTGACGAGGCCAATCAGCGGCTGAGAGAGCACTGCCAACCACAGCAGCTTGCTGTCTCTGTCGTTCGCTCTGCGTCCTCTGAGGAGTAGGAATCGGAAACGATGACGAGAGAGAAACGATGGGCGTTGATAACGGGAGCGTCGGGAGAAATCGGGAGAGCGATTGGGATGCGGCTTGCATCTCAGGGGATTCCGCTGTATCTGCACTACTTTCGCTCACAGGATCGGCTTGATCCGCTTTTAACCTATTGCCAGGAGCGAGAGGTACCCGCCTACGCACTGCAGGCGGATCTGCGCGACCCTGAGCAGGTTAGCCGTTTGTTTTCCCAGATGCCGGTAAAACCGCTGTTGCTGGTAAACAATGCCTCCATTGACCACGTGGGTACCATCGATCAAGTGACGACCGACCAGTTTGACGATTTGGTAGCCGTCAACATCCGCTCCGCTTTCTTTGTGTGCCAGTCTGCTCTCCCGCAGATGATACGGGAGCAGTATGGACGAATTATTAATCTGTCTTCGATCTGGGGGTTGACCGGCGGTGCTTGTGAAGTGCTCTACTCGCTGACTAAGGGAGCGATCGTCTCTTTTTCCAAAGCACTGGCCAAGGAAGTGGCCCCGAGTGGGGTAACCGTCAATGCGGTTGCTCCTGGAGCGATAGAAGGCGGCATGATGGCGCGTTTCAGCAGAGAGGAACAGCTGGCGATCGCCGAAGAGATACCGGCAGGCAGGCTGGGGCGCCCGGAGGAGGTCGCTTCGATAGTTGCCTACCTGTTGTCTGAGGAGGCAGGTTACATTACCGGGCAGGTGGTCAGTGCAAACGGTGGATGGTACACGTAAAACAGGTTTCCAGTTGTCAAGAGACGATGCATATTTTGGGATAACAGATGGAATTCTAACCTTGTACGGGCAAACTGTCCGATCGTAACTAAGAGTAGGGAGGAAAACGTCTATGTCAGTCCTTGACAACTTTCGAGATTGGAAGCACTTTCTGGGAGATCGTGTCCAAGCGGCAGAACAGGCTGGAATGGAGAGCGATCTCGTAAACAACGTTGCCTATCAGATTGGGGGCTACCTCGCTTCCCAGGTCGATCCGAAGAATGAGCAGGAACGCCTCTTGAAGGAACTGTGGGACAGCGGCGACGAAGAACAGCAGCGTACCCTCGCCTCGTTGATGGTAAAAATGGTACAGAACGAGCCAGGTGCACAGCGCTAATTACAAAAAATCCCCTCTACACGGGGATTTTTCTTTTCTCCTCTTTGTCCATCCCAGGCATCATGTTATACTTGTAAAAAAAGAAGATACCCGGTAAGGGAGGACAGAAATGGACGTCAAAGACAAAAAAGAGTGGTACATGGAATACGAGATATCGAAAAATCGTCCTGGCCTCCTTGGTGATGTCGCGTCGATGCTCGGGATGCTGAATATCAATATCGTGACAATCAACGGTGTGCAAAACGGCAGGCGCGGATTGCTGCTGATGGTTGAGGAAGACGAAAAGATAGAAGTGCTTCGCAGTATTTTACAAAAAGTGGACAACATAACGATAACGAGATTACGTCCTCCCACGCTGTTGGACCGCTTGGCTGTGCGCCACGGTCGTTACATCGAACGGGACATTGAAGATAAGAAGACGTTTCGCTTTATTCGCGACGAGCTTGGCATGTTAGTTGACTTTATGGCAGAGATCTTCAAAAAGGAAGGGCACCAGTTAATCGGCATACGCGGCATGCCGCGAGTTGGAAAAACGGAGTCGATGATCGCTGCCAGCGTATCGGCAAACAAGCGCTGGACCTTTATCTCATCCACCTTGCTCAGGCAGACGGTCAGAAGCTCGCTCGCCATTGATGAGATGACCCCCGATCATGTATATTTAATAGATGGAATTGTGTCGACCATGCGATCTACGGAGCGGCACCATTCGCTTCTCCGGGAAATCATGAGTTTCCCGGCAGCCAAGGTGATTGAGCACCCTGATATTTTTGTTCGGGAATCGGAATACGAGCTCTCCGATTTTCACTATATCATTGAGCTGCGACATCATCCCGATGAGGAGATTACATATGAAATGCTGAACAGACAAGGATTTCATGACTTTGATGTGACGTTAGGAGGGTAAGCTGTGTCCGAGCTCGGCCAAGTCTTGCGACAAGCTCGTGAAGAAAAAGGTATTACGCTGGATGACATCCAAAAAGTCACGAAGATTCAAAAGCGGTACTTGGAAGCAATTGAACGGGGACATTATCACGTTCTTCCCGGCCATTTTTACGCGCGGGCCTTTATCAAAAGTTACGCCGAAGCGGTCGGACTTGACCCCAATCACATTTTGTCCCACTACCAGGCTGATCTTCCCGCCCAGCCCCCCCAGGAAAACATGGAACGGCTTCGCAGACGCCGAACGGCCGTTGCAAGGCAGCCCCTACAGGCCGGAAAGTGGGTTACCCAGACATTGCTCGTGTTGTTTGTCGTACTGGTGATCGGGGTGATTTACACGGCAGTGGTGAATCGCAACGGACTGGAGATACCGACCATCCCCGGCGATACGCAGGGCACCGGTGGAGAATTTGTGACAACACCCGAAGAAGAAGCTCCGGGCGTGCCGGTAGATCCAACTGATACGGATGATTCAGGCGATAATGCTGGTGGAGGTGGTGCGGTAGAGGAGGAGCCGGCCAAACCTTCTCTGGCCATGGATAAGCAGGAAGGAACGACGACCCATTATACGCTGACCAAAGCCGACAGCATTACGGTCACGTTTAAGATGAGCAAGGGCAGATGCTGGTTGGTAGCCTACGATAAGAAAGGCGGCAAGCCCCTGGAACCCGGAAAGACATTTAAACAGGGGGAGGAAAAGACATTCACGTTTTCCGATACCGCCTATGTGCAGGTAGGTCATCCACCAGCCGTTGAAATTACAGTGAATGGCGTGCCAATGGATGTGTCCCAATTGGTAGCTTCCCCTTCTTTTATGAGCATCAACCTCAAGAAGCAGTAGAAGAGCAAGTGTCAGCTTGCTCTTTTCTGTTTTTGACACTCCATAGGCCATATATTATACTGAATAGGTGTAACCTGGGCAGGTTCAGCTAATTGGAGGAACGTAAATGACGCAAAAAGCAACAACGCGTGAAAAAGTTGCAATCGTAACATTGGGTTGCGAGAAGAATATGGTGGATTCCGATATGATGGCTCACCTGGTTGACGAAAAGGGATATGAATTGGTTGACGATCCAAAGCAAGCGACGGTCGTCATCGTCAATACATGCGGCTTTATCGATGCGGCTAAGGAAGAGTCAGTCAACAAGATTTTGGACATGGCCGAACTGAAGGAAGACGGAAAGGTAAAGTCTCTCGTCGTCGCAGGCTGCCTGACGCAGCGCTATAAGGAAGATATCCTGGCCGAGATACCGGAAGTAGATGGTATCGTAGGTACAGGTGACTTTATGTCGATTACGGAAATCATCGACGAGTCTTTGCGCGGCCAAAGACCGATTCGCGTAGGCAACCCTGTTTTTCGGTATGAAGAGGTCGTAAAGCGAAAGGTAAAAGCAGGTACCTATACGGCGTACGTCAAGATCGCCGAAGGTTGTGACAACGCCTGTACCTTTTGTAGCATCCCGCTGATGCGCGGCGGGTTCCGCAGTCGTTCGATAGAGTCGATTGTGGAAGAAGTGGAGCACCTCGCTTCACAGGGGATCGTGGAAATCTGCCTGATCGCACAGGATTCTACCAACTACGGGACCGACTTGTACGGCAAGCATATGCTGCCAACCCTCTTAAACAAGGTAAGCGACGTGCAGGGCATTGAGTGGATCCGTCTGCACTACGCCTATCCCGGGTTCTTTACGGATGAGTTGATTGAGGTGTTTGCGACCAATCCGAAAGTGTGCAAGTACATCGACATGCCACTGCAGCATTCACAGGATGCGATCCTCAAGCGGATGCGCCGCCCCGGCCGACAGCGTGACACACGTGAATTGATTGCCAAAATCCGGGGGAATATTCCGGATGTCGCCCTTCGCACCTCACTGATTGTCGGTTTCCCAGGCGAGACGGAAGAAGATTTTCAGCATTTGTGCCAGTTTGTACGGGACGTTCAGTTTGATCGCATGGGAGTTTTTACCTACTCTAGTGAAGAGGACACACCTGCCACCCGTCTGCCTGATCACGTCGATGAGGAGACCAAAGAGCGACGGGCCAATATTCTCATGGAGATTCAACGGGAGATTTCGAAGAAAAAGAATGAAGCCTTTTTGGACAAGGTGATTCCGGTTCTGATCGAGCGGTATGAAGGCCATGGCAACGTATACGTCGGCAGATCGCAGTACGATGCACCGGAAATCGACGGAGAAGTGTTTGTCTCCGGCTATAAAGGCGAATTGGGAAAAATGGTGAAAGTGAGGATTACCCACTCGTACGAATACGATTTGGCTGGGGAGGTAGTATAGGTGAATCTCGCCAACCGCATCACGCTTGCTAGGATCTTCCTGGTGCCTGTCGTCATGTTTTTTTTGTTGGTTCACTACAAGTTTGGCTACTTTACCATCGGCAGCATCAGTATGTCTTACAATGAATTGATTGCAGCGCTCGTGTTCATCCTAGCGGCCAGCACAGATGGATTGGACGGTTATATCGCACGGAAGAGGAAAATCGTTACCAATCTGGGGAAATTTCTCGATCCGTTGGCCGATAAACTTCTTATCTCCGCGGCCCTTATTTCACTGGTTGAAATGCAGCGTCTGGAGGCATGGATTGCGATCGTCATCATCAGCAGGGAGTTTGTGGTGACCGGATTGCGCCTTGTGGCCGCTGCTGAAGGGCATGTGATTGCAGCCAGCGCGCTTGGCAAGTTGAAAACATGGGTGCAGATCGTAGCGATAGTTGCCTTGATGCTTCGCAACTTTCCATTCGAAAACTTCGGGTTTCCGTTTGCGACGATTGCCTCTTGGGCCATGGTTGTCATCACCATCTACTCTGGGTACGACTATTTTGTTAAAAACCGCAATGTGATTCAGTTTTCCTGAGTAGAGTGGGCTTCTTTGTTATTTTGTGTATGACTCTTTTTCCATTAGGGAATCGTTGACACATAGAGAGGATAGGAAGGATAGGGATGAGAGCGGAGATCGTAGCGGTTGGCACAGAATTGCTGCTCGGACAGATTGCAAACACGAACGCACAGTTTTTGTCCCAAAAACTGGCGGAATTAGGGATTAACGTTTATTTTCATACCGTTGTTGGAGATAATTACGAACGTCTGTTGTTTGTTACCCGTCAGGCGGCCGCCCGTTCTGATCTGGTCATTTTTACCGGTGGCCTGGGTCCGACCCAGGATGACATGACCAAGGAGACAGTGGCGGCCCACTTGGGCCTTTCACTCGTCATCGACGATACGGCGATGGGCAGAATTGCCTCTTTTTACGAACAGCGCGGGATCACGATGACCGAAAACAATCGGAAACAAGCACTTGTCATCGAAGGAGGCACCATCTTTCCCAACGATCGCGGGATGGCACCGGGAATGGCGGTTACACACGCTGATACGACATATGTGCTTCTGCCCGGACCGCCGAGTGAGCTGTACCCGATGGTTGACAAGTATGTCCTCCCGTACCTGAACCATTTACTGCCTGCCAAACAGGTATTTCACTCACGTGTACTCCGTTTTTTTGGGATTGGCGAATCTGCCCTTGAGGAGCGTTTGCTCGATTTGATCGAACGGCAGTCCAACCCCACGATTGCCCCCTATGCCAAAGAATTTGAAGTCACGTTGCGAATCACTGCCCGCGCCGATACGGTGGAGGCAGCGGAGCAGTTGATCGCCCCGGTTGAGTCCCAGATCCGCAGCCGTGTGGGTGAATACATCTATGGTGAGGGTGAGACACCGCTGCATGAGGTGTTTGTCGATGCACTGATCCGACAGCAGGTGACCATCTCCAGTGCAGAGAGCTGTACGGGAGGTGCGCTGTCGGCGTTGATCACCTCCGTACCAGGCAGTTCTGCTGCCTATCGCGGCGGAATCGTTTGCTACAGCAACGAAACGAAACAGAAGCTTCTTGGCATTCCAGGTGACTTGTTGGCAAGCGATGGTGCAGTCAGTAAATCGGTTGCCGCCGCATTGGCGGAACAGGTACGGCGTACCTGCGATACGACCGTTGGCATATCGATTACAGGTGTGGCCGGACCGGATCCGCTGGAAGACAAACCTGTCGGGCTGGTATATATTGGGGTTTCCGTGCAGGGATTGCCGGTGCTTGTGAAGGAGCTCAAGCTGGCGGGGCACCGCCAAGCCATTATTGGACGCACAGCGAAATTCGCGATGTTTTATGCGTTGCAACGTTTAAAAGAAAGGTGACAGAGATGACCATTTTTGCAGATTTCACTCTACATAAGAGTGTGTTACAAGCAGTACACGACATGGGGTTTGAAGAGCCATCACCGATTCAGGCCGCGTGTATTCCCAAAATCCTTGAAGGAGGCGACCTGATCGGTCAGGCACAAACCGGTACCGGGAAGACGGCAGCCTTTGGTATACCTTTAATCGAGAAAATGACGCCTGCCAATCGGATTCAGGCGGTCGTGCTGACTCCGACACGGGAGTTGGCCATACAAGTGGCAGGTGAACTGCGCCGGATTGCCAAGTACAAAAAAATCCGTACCCTGCCGATCTATGGCGGTCAGTCGATCATGCATCAAATCCGTGCGCTGAGGCAAGGGGTACAGGTAGTGATCGGAACGCCTGGACGTGTACTTGACCACCTCCGTCGCAAGACGCTGCGCCTGGATAATGTCAGCATGCTGGTGCTTGATGAGGCGGATGAAATGCTGGACATGGGCTTTATCGATGACATCGAGACGATCATCAACCACATCAACGAAGACCGGCAAACCTTGCTCTTCTCCGCAACCATGCCGGCTGAGATCAAGCGTCTGGCATCCCGCTACATGAAGCAGCCGCAAACCGTTGCGGTGAGTCGTGAGGAAGTGACGGCTCCGAGCATAGAGCAGGTCTACTACAAGGTGTTTGAGCGCAACAAACTGGAGAGCTTGTGCCGCATCCTGGACAGTGAAGATGTGGAGTTGGGTATCATTTTCTGCCGCACCAAGCGCGGCGTGGATGAGCTGACGGAAACCCTGCAGACACGAGGCTATTTGGCCGACGGACTGCATGGAGACCTCTCCCAGGCACAGCGGGACAAAGTGATGAAAGCATTCCGGGAGGGGACGATCGAACTGCTGATCGCGACCGATGTGGCGGCGCGCGGTATTGACGTGGGCAACGTGTCACACGTGATCAATTACGACATTCCACAAGATCCGGAGAGCTACGTTCACCGGATTGGCCGGACTGGCCGGGCTGGACGTCATGGAATTGCGATGACGCTGGTTACACCACGTGAGATGAAGCAGATGGTCGTGATCCAAAAACAGACCAAAGCAGCAATCATTACCCGCAACGTGCCGACGCTGGAGGAAGTGGCAGAGCGGAAACAGGAACAGCTTCGCGAGCAGCTGATCAACCTGTTGGAAGGCGATGCGGTGGCAGAGATGTACGACAAAGTGGCACAATCGCTGTTGGCTGATTATCCGGCTGAGAAGATCGCGGCAGCTGCCCTGCACCTGGCCTTCCACAGCGAGCTGGGGGACAATGAGGAAGGAGAACTGTACAACTTCGGTGAAACCGGGGCCTCCAAGGGCATGGTGCGCTTCTTCCTCAATGTTGGACGCAATGCTAATCTAAAGCCGCAGGACCTTGTAAAGGAAATCTCCGAGTCGGTTGGCATTCCGGGTAAAGCTGTTGGCAGAATCGACATCTTTGAAAACTTCACCTTTGTCGAGGTGCCGGAAGATGTCGCGCCTTTTGTCTACGAAGGGCTGCGCCAGACGAGGATCAACGGCAAGCGGATCAACCTCGAACCGGCGAAACCACGCACCCGAACAAGAAGATAAGGTTTGCACAAAGGTCGTCTCCGTCCCCCTGGACGGCGATGGCCTTTTTGTATGCGAATATTTGTTCGCAAAAAATACTTGGCAAACCTTTCTTTCTCGATGTATGATGGTTTCAGAGGTTACTAGTTGAGAAAGGGAGTGTCGGTTTTGTCCGATCGTCGCGCTGCTTTAGAAAACGCATTACGACAAATCGAAAAACAATTCGGGAAAGGCTCCATCATGAAGCTTGGAGATATGGCTGCAACGCAGGTTTCAACTGTGTCGAGCGGTGCGCTGGCGCTTGATATCGCGCTTGGCGTCGGCGGTTTCCCTCGTGGACGTATCATAGAGATCTACGGACCTGAGTCTTCCGGTAAGACCACAGTTGCCTTGCATGCGATTGCCGAAGCCCAGAAGCAGGGAGGACAAGCAGCCTTTATCGACGCTGAGCACGCACTGGATCCAGTATATGCTGCAAAGCTTGGCGTCAATATTGAGGAGTTGCTGCTGTCCCAGCCTGATACGGGAGAGCAGGCACTGGAGATTGCGGAGGCGCTGGTGCGCTCCGGAGCGGTCGACATTATCGTCATCGACTCGGTGGCCGCGTTGGTGCCGAAGGCGGAGATTGAGGGTGAGATGGGCGATTCTCACGTCGGTCTGCAGGCTCGCTTGATGTCGCAGGCGCTGCGCAAGCTGTCAGGGGCTATCAACAAGTCGAAGACGATTGCCATCTTCATCAACCAACTGCGTGAAAAAGTTGGTGTCATGTTTGGAAATCCAGAGACTACCCCAGGTGGGCGTGCACTGAAGTTCTACGCCAGTGTTCGTCTTGATGTTCGCAAGGCAGAGAGCATCAAGGTGGGAAATGATGTGGTCGGTACCAAAACCAAGGTAAAAGTAGTGAAAAACAAGGTGGCTCCTCCGTTCAAGACAGCGGAAGTGGATATTATGTACGGGGAAGGGATCTCCAAGGAAGGAAGCATTCTCGATATTGGGACCGAGATTGACGTGGTGGTCAAAAGCGGCGCATGGTATTCGTTTAGCGACGAACGACTCGGTCAGGGACGGGAGAACGCCAAAATGTTCCTGAAGGAAAATCCGGAAATCTCCAAACAAATTGAAGAGAAGATCCGTGAGTATTACAGCCTGAATTCGAATTCGGTTCCCGCGGGGGAAGCGGTGAATGATCCCGAACAGGATGAGGAGCCGGTCTTTGACTTTGAATAATGCAGTTGTATGTGGAGAAAGCCTGTCGCTCATGACAGGCTTTCTCACTAAACTAGACCAACGGCGGAGGGAAAGGGATGAACAGCGGTCTGATTTCCGCCGTCCAGCGGGACGAGAAACAGAAAAATCGCTATCACATCTATATTGACGACACTTGGGCATTTTCCGTGCATCAAGACATTCTGATCAAGTATAACTTATTTAAAGGGACAGTGATTGATGCTGGCTTGTACGACGAAGTGCTGCAGGCGGAAGAACGGCATAAAGCCTATCTGTCTGCCCTGCGGTTGCTGGGAATCCGACCGCGTACGGCCCAGCAGTTGGAGCAGCATCTGACGAGGAAGGGGCATACGTCTGAGATTGCCCGTGAGGTGCGGACAGCGTGTGAACGACAAGGATATATCGACGACTGGGAATATGCTCGCCGTTGGGTTGCCGAACGAATGCGCAACCGACCGCGAGGCAAGTACGCGCTAAAGATGGAATTGCTGCAGAAGGGCATTGGCAATGACATCGTCGAATCCGTTTTGTCGGACCTAGACCAGCGAGAAGAACTGATGGCAGCACGGCGTTGGCTGGAAAAACGGTTGCGCAGAAATCCTTCCCCCCTTACGCCTCAGGAAGAGCAAAAGCTGCTGCTCGCTCTTATGAGAAAAGGGTTTTCGCATGCTGTAGTGCATGCGATCAGACAGGAGTTGTCCTCCCGAGGCGGATGTATACCGGAAGGGGATGAATAGCCGAATCCTTCCAAGCGTCGCCCCGGTACATCGTTTGCCTGCTTCTTGACAAGCCTAGAGCGCAAATAATACAATAGGTTTGTATTTACGTGGTGTTTCATGCTTTTTTCGCTAATTCTTTCGCTCATTCGTAAGGTAAAACTGAACAACCGTGCCCAGCCGGCGCGGATTCAGCGGACCGAGCAAGCTTCGGTCTTGTTTTTTACCGCACCGGCAACAGGAAACAAAACGGCATACGGTTGACTGGAATCAACTAAAGGTAGAGCAGTACCCGATGTGCCCGTAGGGACCCAACAAAGAAAAATGATCTGAAGAAAGCGGGGAGATGTCGTACCACAAGGAGGTGAAATAACATAGAAGCTATTCTATCTGATCCTATCGTGATAATCCTATTGCTCTTCATGCTGGCTGTAGGCTTTGGTATCGGTTTTCTCGTTCGCAGAGCAATTGCGGAAGCGAAGATTTCCAGCGCGGAGGAAGCGGCCAAACAAATCGTCGAAAAGGCAAAGCGAGAGGCTGAAGCGCTCAGGAAAGAGAAGGTGCTGGAAGCGAAGGACGAGGCATTCAAACTGCGTGCCGATGCTGAGCATGAACTGCGGGAACGCCGCAACGAGATTCAGCGCCAAGAGAGACGAATCCTGCAAAAGGAAGAGTCGCTCGACCGCAAGCTGGAGCAACTGGAACGCAAAGAGGGCGATCTGGTTGACCGCGAGAAGTCGATAGCCGAACTGCAGGCCAAAGCGGAGCAATTTTATAAAGATCAGATTGCAGAGTTGGAACGGATTTCCGGTCTGACGCAGGAGGAAGCGAAGACGCTGATCCTGACCAATGTGGAGAACGAAGTCCGTCACGACATGGCAATCATGATAAAAGAGATAGAAGTTCAGGCGAAGGAAGAAGCCGACAAGAAAGCGCGCGAGATCATCTCTACCGCCATCCAGCGTTGTGCGGCAGATCATGTGGCGGAAACGACCGTTTCCGTAGTCACGCTGCCCAACGACGAGATGAAGGGGCGGATTATCGGTCGTGAAGGCCGCAATATTCGTGCACTCGAGACGCTGACTGGTATCGATTTGATTATTGATGATACACCGGAAGCCGTTATCCTCTCGGGATTTGATCCCATTCGCAGAGAGATTGCCAAGGCTGCTCTCGATAAGCTGGTGGCGGATGGGCGCATCCATCCGGCTCGTATCGAAGAGATGGTGGAGAAAGCGCGCCGCGAAGTTGATGAACGCGTCCGTGAATACGGGGAGCAGGCCACCTTCGAGACCGATGTGCATGGTCTACATCCGGATCTGATCAAGATCCTTGGACGGCTGCGTTACAGAACCAGCTATGGCCAAAACGTGTTGAAGCACTCCATGGAAGTGGCTCATCTCGCCGGACTGATGGCTGCCGAGATGAACGAGGATGTGAAGTTGGCAAAGCGCGCTGGCCTGTTACACGATATCGGGAAAGCAATCGATCACGAAGTGGAAGGCTCGCACGTCGAAATCGGTGTCGAACTAGCGAAAAAATACAATGAGCACCCTGTAGTTATCAACAGTATTGCATCTCACCACGGCGATACAGAACCGACATCTGTCATAGCAATGCTTGTCGGTGCGGCTGACGCTCTGTCGGCTGCTCGACCGGGTGCCCGCCGGGAAACGCTGGAGACTTACATCAAGCGACTGGAGAAGCTGGAATCGATCTCCGAGTCGTTTGATGGAGTGGAAAAGTCGTATGCGATTCAGGCAGGCCGTGAAGTTCGTGTCATCGTACAACCAGAGCGGATCGATGATGCGGAAGCTGTTCGGCTCGCCCGTGAGATCACCAAACGGATTGAGAGTGAACTGGATTACCCCGGTCACATTAAGGTGACCGTGATCCGCGAAACGCGGGCGGTTGAATACGCAAAATAAAGTGGCGTTTATCGCCGCTTTATTTTTTTACCGATCTCCCTTTATGGATACCAAGACCCGCCTGCCCATTATCTCTTTTCGTTTGCACGAATGCTCATTTGGCAGATTCTGAAGCATTTTTTGTATATACTAGATAGTGGAGGTGTGCATGATGCAAATTCTGTTTTTGGGTGATATCGTCGGGGCACCGGGCCGGGAGATGGTGATCCAATATCTGCCCCTGTTAAAACGGAAATACCAGCCGACGTTCGTGATTGCCAATGGAGAAAATGCCGCGCACGGACGGGGGATCACAGAAAAGATTGCCCGTGAACTGTTCGAAGCAGGCGTTCAAGCGATCACGCTGGGGAATCACACGTGGGACAACAGAGATATTTTCGAGTTTATCGACCGGGAGCAGCGGTTGATTCGACCAGCCAACTTTCCGCAAGAGACGCCGGGAACCGGACTGACATACATAAAAAGTTCCCAAGGTGAATTGGCCGTCATCAATCTGCAGGGCCGCTCGTTTCTGCCTCCGTTGGATTGTCCATTTCGGACAGCAGATCTCTTGATTGATGAAGCGAAGAAGCGGACGCGGCTCATCTTTGTCGACTTTCACGCCGAAGCAACCTCCGAAAAGCAGGCGATGGCTTGGTATTTGGACGGTAGAGTCAGCGCCGTCGTAGGGACACATACCCATGTACAGACAGGCGATGAACGGATATTGCCAGGTGGTACCGGCTACATAACCGATGTCGGGATGTGCGGCCCGATGAACGGCATCCTTGGAATGGAACGGGAAGCCGTGATCAAAAAGTTTCTCACACAGCTTCCCGTACGCTTTGAAGTAGCTGGCGGTGTGACCCAGATAAACGCTGTTTTGTTTACGCTAGACAGCACAACCGGACAGTGCCGCCGGGTAGAGAGAATCAGAATTGACGCCGACCGTCCGTTTATGGAATAATACACTTAGATTTGAATTTTTTGAATTTTTTCAAGGCAAGTTGCAGGAATTTTTAGGGGTTATGCGAATATCATTCTAATGATGACAGGATTTCTATCAGACGGGAGGTTCAAAAGGATGGAAGTATTAAAAGTTTCAGCAAAATCCAACCCCAATTCTGTCGCTGGTGCCCTTGCAGGTGTCCTCCGTGAACGTGGAGCAGCCGAGATCCAAGCCATCGGCGCCGGGGCGCTTAATCAAGCTGTTAAAGCCGTAGCGATTGCACGAGGGTTCGTAGCGCCCAGTGGAGTTGACCTCATCTGTATCCCAGCCTTTACCGACATCGTGATTGATGGAGAAGAACGTACGGCGATCAAGCTGATTGTTGAACCGAGATGATCGAGAGAATAACCTGAATAGATTGACACCTGTTTGTTCTATACAGAATAAACAGGTTTTTTTCATTTCGAAAAGAGGAAAAACCAAGTAGGAGGAGTTATCTGTGAAACTGATCGATGCACATTGTGATGTCCTGTTAAAACTTTGGCAAGATCCTTCGCTTTCATTTGGAGAGGAACACCAGCAGCTTGAAGCCAACCTGCCTCGGTTACAGAGAGGGGAGGTGCAGATTCAGGGTCTTGCCATCTGGGTGCCATCCGAGCTTCCTTACGGTCGTCGACTGGAAGTGGTTTTTGAAATGATTGATGTGTATCAACAGCAGGTGGCGCGGCATATGCCCTTGATTCTCTCCCGTACAGATTTGGATGAAAAGGTTTTATCCGGACAAAAGGGGGCAATTCTGTTTATAGAAGGTGCTCAGCCGATCGAGAACAACCTCGCCAACCTTCGCGTACTCTATCGATTGGGAGTCAGGGGGATCGGGCTCACCTGGAACTACCGCAACCAGGTGGCGGATGGCTGCCTGGAACCACGACCGGGGGGATTGTCTTCGTTTGGCAGAGAGCTGATTACCGAAATGAATCGCTTAGGGATGATCATCGACGTATCCCATCTGGCGGAGCCTGGTTACTGGGATGTACTGGAGCATAGTCAGCAGCCCGTGATTGCTTCCCACGCCAATACCAGGCACTGGTACGATCACCCGCGCAACTTGTCGGACAAGCAAATCAAAGGTTTGATTGAAAAAGGAGGCGTGCTTGGACTTACCTTTGTCCCTTATTTTCTCACCAGTGAGAAGCGAACCGTATGCATTGACGATCTGCTGCGTCATTTGGAGCATGTCTGTTCGCTGGGGGGAGTGGATCACGTAGCGTTTGGCTCCGACTTTGATGGGATCAGTGTAACGTTTGGCGATTTGACGGACGCCGGTCAGTACCAGTTGCTGGTAGAAGAACTACTCAAACGATATAAGGAAGAAGAAGTGAAAAAATTTGTGTCGAAAAACTGGTTGCGTGTTTTCCGCAACGTGTTACAATAGTAGCAAGAAGATATTAATGAACTAGGTACATCATTCAAATGGTTCCAAAAGTAATTTTAGTAAAAGCACTTGCATTTTTGTATGGCTCGGACTACAATTGGAAAAGCTCATACACATTTTGTTCACAACTCATTTCAGCACGGTCCCGTATTGCAGTAGGAAGAAGCGGCAGAGATGAGTGGTGGATGCAGGTGAACATCTTTTTTCACAGTTATTGAAGGGGTGTAAACAGATGATTAGTCAACTTTCTTGGAAAGTTGGAGGACAGCAAGGGGAAGGTATCGAGAGTACCGGGGAAATCTTCTCTATGGCGATGAACCGCATGGGTTACCATCTGTATGGTTATCGTCATTTTTCGTCCCGTATCAAAGGGGGACACACCAACAACAAGATTCGTGTAAGCACGAAGCCAACACGCGCTATCTCCGACGTGCTGGATATCTTGGTTGCTTTTGACCAGGAGACGATCGATCTCAATGCGCATGAATTGCGCGAAGGCGGCATTATTATCGCAGACGCCAAGTTTAATCCGACACTCCCTGAGGGACTGAAACCGGTTCGCCTGTTTGCCGTTCCACTTACGCAGATTGCCGATGAACTGGGCACGTCTCTGATGAAAAACATGGTGTCGATCGGCGCGACCAGCGCGATTCTCGGCATCCCGGCAGAATCCTACCGTAACATCGTGGAAGACATGTTCCTTCGCAAGGGAGAAAAAGTAGTCGAAAAGAACATGGAAGCGATCAAGCGTGGTGCGGAGTTCGTCAACGAGTTGACCGGCGGACAACTGCCTGATTTTCAATTGGAAAAAGCAGACGGTCAAAAGCGTCTGTTCATGATTGGTAATGACGCGATCGGACTTGGCTGTGTTGCAGCCGGGGTTCGTTTCATGCCGGCATATCCGATTACTCCTGCTTCGGAGATCATGGAATATCTGATTAAGCGTCTGCCCAAGTTTGGCGGCACGGTAATTCAGACAGAAGACGAAATCGCTGCCGTCACGATGGCCATCGGCGCCAACTACGGCGGTGTGCGCGCGCTGACCGCTTCAGCTGGTCCGGGTCTCTCCCTGATGATGGAAGCGATCGGTCTTGCCGGCATGACGGAAACACCCGTTGTGATCGTAGATACACAGCGCGGCGGTCCGTCTACCGGTTTGCCGACCAAACAGGAGCAATCCGACGTGATGGCGATGATTTACGGCACGCACGGAGAAATTCCAAAGGTTGTGATGGCGCCGTCCACTGTAGAAGATTGCTTCTACGATGCGGTTGAAGCGTTCAACATTGCCGAGGAGTACCAGATTCCGGTCATCTTGTTGACGGACATGGCTCTGTCTCTGGGCAAACAGACCGTTGAACCATTTGATTTCAGCCGTGTACAGATCCGCCGCGGCAAACTGCTGGCTGGCCAAGATCTGCCTGAAGTGGAGCAAAACGAACTGTTTAAGCGTTACGAGGTTACGGAAGACGGTATCTCACCTCGTCCGGTTCCGGGTCAAAAGTACGGAATTCATCACGTGACCGGGGTAGAGCACGCGGAAACAGGACGCCCGTCGGAAAGCCCGGAAAACCGCAAGAGCCAGATGGAAAAACGCCTGAAGAAGCTGCAAGGTCTGGTTCAAAAGTTTCCGAATCCTGTACTGTTTGATGCCCCGCATAGCGAGCCTGACGTACTGATTGTCGGAATCAACTCTACGCATGGCACGATCGCGGAAGCCAAAGGCAGACTGGAGCAGGATGGACTGAAAGTCAACCATGCACAGATCCGCCTGCTGCATCCATTCCCGGCTGAGGCCATCAAGCCTTACGTGGAGAAAGCCAAGCACGTGATCGTTGTGGAAAACAACGCAACTGCACAGATTGCTGGCCTGTTGAAGCTGAATGTTGGATCAGCCGAGAAGATTCAATCCGTATTGAAATACGACGGAAACCCGTTCCTACCATCTGATATTTATACCGAAGTCAAGGGGTTGATTAAGCATGGCGACGTTCAAAGAGTTCCGCAATAACGTTAAGCCGAACTGGTGTCCAGGGTGTGGCGACTTCTCCGTGCAGGCTGCGATTCAACGGGCAGCTGCCAACGTGGGCCTTGAACCGGAGAGTCTGGCCGTTGTTTCCGGAATTGGCTGTTCTGGCCGTATTTCCGGTTACATCAACTGTTACGGTTTCCACGGCATTCACGGTCGTGCCCTGCCGATCGCACAAGGTTTGAAAATGGCAAACCGTGAACTGACGGTAATCGCCTCCGGTGGAGACGGTGATGGATTTGCGATTGGTATGGGGCATACCGTACACGCAATCCGACGCAATCTGGATATCACCTATATCGTGATGGATAACCAGATTTACGGCTTGACCAAAGGACAGACATCGCCGCGCTCCGCGACCGGTTTCGTCACCAAATCGACACCGCAAGGCTCAATCGAATCAGCCATCTCTCCAGTTGAGTTGGCTCTATCGGCAGGAGCTACCTTTGTCGCTCAATCGTTCTCCAGTGACTTGAAAGGTCTTACCGATCTGATTGAACGAGGCATTAATCACAAAGGCTTCTCGCTGATCAACGTATTTAGCCCGTGTGTCACCTACAACAAGGTAAACACCTACGACTGGTTCAAAGAACATGTGGTGCCTGTTGACTCCATTGAGGGCTATGATCCGCATGACCGGATCAAGGCAATGTCCCATTCCATGGCCAACGACGGATTGTTGGTTGGTTTGATTTACCAAAACACCGAGCAAAAATCCTATGAGGAACTGGTGCCCGGGTTTAAGGAACAAGGACTGGCCAATCAGGATATCAGCCTCTCTGCGGAAGACTTTGAGAAACTGGTGGCAGAGTTCGCGTAAAGATGCATCTAGTAAATCAACCCTCTCCATGCTGCGGAGAGGGTTTTTATTTTTTCCAAACAAACGTCTCGATCTGGCGATAGCAAAGCATAAACAAAAACAATACCACAATCTGTCCAAATAGTGGATACAATAGAGAGAGCAGCGGGATGAATCCGATAAAACTGACTAGATAACAAGCCAATAGGATGACGAGTATGATGAGGGGCGGCGGCAGCGAAACGACCTGTTTTAGTTGTTGAACGATCCCAAAGACATTGGCTACCAATGTTGAGAAGATCTCTGCATAAACAAGCAGGGCAAACAAGAGTGCGGCGCCTTGACCAAGACCGGCCAGCATGTAGATCATCGGCATCTCCATACTTACGATCTGCGGCATATGGGCCGACATCGAACTGTAAGCAAGCAACAGCAAGAGCCCAATACCTAGCCCCCCTAAGAGACCCCCCAGGATCAGGGGGTGTTCACTTTTGCTTGCACGGCCGATCGGTACCAGCACTGCTTGCGTTAATGAAACGTTTAATGCGACGTAGTAAAAGGGAGAAGTGAACCAGATCCAAGGCTTGTTGGTCTCAACAACGGCTGTGCTCGTCGACGCGGCATTCCATGGCTCGCTGTAGAGAAAGACGAGTACGGTAAAGCCAATCAGCACGGGAACGAACAGACTGTTTACCGAGTGAATGGCCTGCAGACCTTTTGCCGTCACCAGAAAAATCCAGATCATACTAAACCAGATTCCGACCTGAGCCGGCAGGTGAAAACTGCCCGCAAACAACGCACCAGTAGCGGCCAGCATCACCGAGGTCGTACCCAACAGGACAGCCAGCAATATCAGATTAAACAAAGAACCGGCCGTTTTTCCAAACAAGTAGTTGTTAATCTCTTGATACGAACTGGCCTGCAGGCGATAGGCGAGAATCATCACTCGCACACCGGCCCATATAAACAATAGCGAGGCAAGGAAAATACCGATCAATCCCTGCGTGCCGTACTGCACAAAGAATTCAATAATTTCCCGACCGGAGGCGAAGCCGGCGCCGACTACCGTGCCGATGTAAGTGAAGGCAATCTGCAGGCTTTGTTTCCATGACTTTACCATCATCGACCTCCTGTCCCATCTTACTCCCATCCTATGAGCGGAAGGTTGGAATCATGCGCTTTGTCCCCCTTTCACTTGTACAGCCCCTTCACCAATTGTAGATGGTGATACAACGGAAAAAAGGAGAGGAAGAAACATGCTGCCTAATGTGTTGGAAGTAGCGAGAAATTTGATCCGTGAACGAGTAGAGGAAGGGGATGTTGTCGTCGATGCCACCATGGGAAATGGGAATGACACCCTGTTTCTCGCCCAGTTGGTCGGGGAGCGCGGCAAGGTTATCGCCTTTGACATTCAGTTACAGGCCCTCGAAAATACCCGATCGCGCCTGCAGAGAGAAAACGTGCTGGATCGAGTAGAACTGCAGTTAGCTAGCCACGAAGAGATGGGCAAGATCACCGATCCTGTATCTGCGGTTATGTTTAACCTCGGGTATCTCCCCGGTGGCAACAAGGAAATCACTACACAGGCCAATAGTACCCAAAAGGCGATTACAGCCGGACTTGGCACATTGAGACCGGGTGGAATCATGACAATCGTCGTTTATTGGGGGCACTCAGCGGGCATCATGGAAAAAGAGACCGTCGAAGCGTTTTGTGAAGAACTGCCGCAAAGCAACTATCTTGTGCTGAAGTACCAATACGTGAACCAGCGGAATCAAGCCCCCTTTTTGATTGCAATTGAAAAGAGATGATCCTCCTGATATGTACATTTGTTTATATTTTACTGAAAATGTCTTTGTGGTATGGACGGTCAAACCCTTCTTGTGATATGCTTACCGTAACAAGTAAACGCTGCCAATCTTAAGGCTGAAAGGGTAGATCGCGATGGGAACGATAGCCAACGAAATGAACAAGCTGCAAGTGGATACAGGGAAGGCCACCATGAAGGCGATCATGAAACACAGGGCTGAACCGGGAGCCGAACTGCGGGAGGTGCCTGTACCGCAGATCGCGCCGCATGAGGTGCTGATTGAAGTGAAGGCTGCTTCCATCTGCGGTACTGACGTCCATATCTATACCTGGGATCCATGGGCAGAGAGCCGGATCAAAACCCCGATGGTTTTCGGACATGAATTCGCAGGAGTTGTCGTGGAAGTAGGCAGCATGGTGACAGGCGTGCAGGTAGGAGACTACGTCTCAGCGGAGACACATGTCGTCTGTCACCAGTGTCTGCAATGTCTGACCGGACAATATCACGTCTGCCAAAACACCAGGATTCTGGGTGTTGATTTTCAGGGCTGCTTTGCCGAGTACGTCAAGATTCCGGCAGAAAACGTATGGAAGAACCCTGCGGATATGCCGTATGAAGTAGCTTCGGTTCAGGAACCGATGGGCAATGCTGTTCATACGGTGCTGGCCGGCCCAATAGCGGGGAAAACGGTCGCCATCGTCGGCTGCGGTCCGATCGGTCTATTGGCCGTGGCCGTTGCCAAAGCATCAGGAGCGACGGAGGTGGTTGCCCTTGACGTCAATGCCTATCGACTAGATTTGGCTCGTAAAGTTGGAGCGACGGTAACGATCAATTCCCTTGACGAGGACCCTGTAAAAAAGGTGATGCAGGTGACGGGGGGCATGGGAGTGGAAGTAGTTTGCGAGATGTCGGGCCATCCGGTAGCCATTCGGCAGGCATTGGAGATGTTGACCAACGGCGGGAGAATGTCGATCCTCAGTCTTCCCTCACGACCAGTGGAAGTGGATCTGACCAATCAGGTGGTGTTCAAAGGTGTGACGGTGCAGGGGATTACCGGGCGACGCATCTTTGAGACCTGGAGACAAACATCTGGCTTCCTCCACTCGGGTCAGGTAGATGTCCAACCGTTGATCACCCATACCCTGCCGTTGGAGCGGTTCGCGGAAGGATTTGAGCTGATGACGAGTGGACAGTGTGGCAAGGTTGTACTGCTTCCTTAAAGGAAGCAGTAGATTATGTTACAGAACGAACGATCAGAGGGGGATGGCTCATGAGCGGGTTTGCCCATTTGGAGGCGGAACTAAATCAGCTGCGGGAAAAGGGGACGTTTCGTCAGCTTTTAGAAGTGGAGAGTGAACAAGGGGCGCGGGTCAAGATCAACGGAAGAGAAGTGATCCAGCTATCTTCCAACAATTATCTCGGCCTGACGACCCATCCTCGCTTGAAAGAAGCGGCCGAACAAGCGGTCAAACGGTTCGGGGTAGGTACAGGATCGGTCCGTACGATCGTTGGTACCTTTACCATGCATGAGGAGCTGGAACGTCGCCTGGCCGATTTTAAACATACGGAAGCAGCCCTTGTGTTTCAGTCAGGCTTTACTGCCAATGTAGGGGTATTAAGCTCGATTCTCGGCGATCAGGATGTGGTCATTTCCGATGAATTAAACCATGCTTCGATCATTGATGGGATTCGACTGACCAAGGCAGCCAGACGCATCTACAAGCATTGTGATATGGACGATTTAGAAAAAGCGTTGCAAGAGACGCAAACGTATCGTACCCGCCTGGTTGTGACGGATGGTGTTTTTTCGATGGACGGAGATGTAGCGCCGCTGCCTGATGTGGTTGCTCTTGCCGAACGATACAACGCGCTTGTGATGGTAGACGATGCACATGCCAGTGGGGTGTTCGGCCGCAACGGACGGGGAACGGTAGACCACTTCGACTTGAACGGTCGCGTCCATATACAGGTCGGCACCTTGTCCAAAGCAATCGGTGTATTGGGGGGCTATGTCGCCAGTACACAGACCGTACGCGATTATCTGATCCACCGCGGACGTCCGTTCCTGTTCAGTACTTCGCACCCGCCTGCCGTCACTGCTGCTTGCATCGCAGCAATTGATGTTTTGCTGGAAGAACCGGAGCTGATCGACAAGCTGTGGGAGAATACGCGCTTCTTTAAAGAAGGTCTGCATCAGCTCGGTTTCAATACGGGGAGAAGTGAATCCCCGGTGACGCCAGTCATTGTAGGAGAAGGATCACTGGCGATGAAGCTGTCCGATCGCCTGTTGGAAGAGGGCGTGATGGGACAGGGCATTGCTTTTCCGACCGTACCGGAGAATGCTGCCCGCGTACGGACGATTGTGACCGCTCAACATACGCGCGAAGACTTGGAGACGGCCCTCGCTGCTTTTGAAAAGGTAGGGAAAGAACTGCAGATCATCTAATAGGAAACCCGTCTGTGTGCCGTAAAAGGCGACAGACGGGTTTTGTTTACGGATGCAAAGTAATCTGGGGAAGGAACTCAAAGCACATGGGAAGTACAATCGACGTTGCAAGAGTTGCCAAAAGAACCGACAGCGTGTTATTTCCCCTGGCGTGTTTTACTTTCCTGGGAAAGCGCAACAAGCGACAAAAAGGGACAGCGCACGTGAAACGGGCAGAAAATAGGCAG
Organism: Brevibacillus humidisoli; assembly: GCF_020923435.1. Taxonomy (NCBI): domain Bacteria; kingdom Bacillati; phylum Bacillota; class Bacilli; order Caryophanales; family Paenibacillaceae; genus Brevibacillus; species Brevibacillus humidisoli. Next base: position 1,391,452 of record NZ_CP087263.1, read on the forward strand.
TCAGCTTAACCGTCCTCCTCATAGGTTGTATGAGTAAACCTTTCATAAGAGGGGATCACAGGTGAAAGAAATCGGTATTCTCCTGGACATGAACATCATCCGACTTGGATGCGAGGGATTGAGAACCTACGAACGGTTGAACTACTACGAAAAAATCGGCCGAGAACTGGGATTGCAGCCCGTTTTTTTTCACCCTCTGCACGTAAACTTCCGTAGAGGAAGCGTCAAGGGATATTTATTAAGGGGGGGGCAAGCTCGTCCCCTACAGGACGAAGATTCCCCCCGTGGTCCACAACAGGATGTTAACCCGAAGAAAAGAGATTAACCAGATGATCCACCTATTGGGCAGGTACAGCAAGGTATACAATGGCATTATTGAACGAAATAAGCTGAACGTCCATCAGATCCTGTGGAAGAACCCGTCGCTCCGTGTCTACCTGCCGGAGACAAAGCCATATACCCGTGAGGCACTGATAACCTTCTTGCAAAAATATCGAGTGATCTACATCAAGCGAGTCATCGGTTATGTCGGGTTTGGTGTTATTCGCATCGAGCGTCAGGGAAGTCGTTTTCTGTGGATCTCCTCCAAACAGCGGCGTTTGGTGACCCGAGAAACGCTGCTGCGAAATGTTGGCAAATGGATTGGGCGTCGCCCATACCTGATTCAAAGGGGGATTCCGCTAAAAACCTACCAAGGAGCCCCTTTTGATATACGGGCATCCGTGCAAAAAACGGGCAGGGTGTTTGGAACGTGACAGGCATGGTAGCCAAGATCGCCAATCCGAAAAACAAACTGAGTAATTTGGCCCAAGGAGGGCGAGCTGTACCGATCGATCAGGTTCTCTCCGAAATTTTTGAACCGGACAAAGTCACACAAGTAAAAGATAAGATTCACAAGGCAAGCATTGCGATAACGAGCTATTACGAACATCAATTCCCGTCCCTGGCTGATGTTGGGCTGGATATCGGGATTGATCGCAGCGGCAATCCATATCTAATCGAGATCAACGTTCGCGATCAGCGCTATTCGTTTCTGGCGGCAGGCGAAGGGGACGTGTTTCAAAACACCTATCGCCTGCCCCTAGAGTACGCCAAGGGCCTAATGGAGGGGATGGTAACAAGGGCTTCCACGACCACTTCGACAGCCCAGTCCAGCATGTCCGTCTCTCCTGTGCAGGGTGCAGCGGATACTGGAAACAGACCAGATCGATCTCAGATTTCCAGCACTTCCATTAATTGATTTCCTTCTCTGAAAGTCTCTGTACGCTGCTGCTTTGTCTTGCTACAGAGTGAGCACTTCCCCGTCTCCCGGGATGACTACTTGCTTCCGCAGACCAGCCTGATTGAGACTGCGTGACAATTCCTCTCTTGTAAGCAGGCAGTGGTTGATCGCTTCCATGTGAACGGCAATGACCCGTGTTTCAGGTGCGTGGCGACACACCGCTTCAACGTCCTCGGCTGTCATTGTGATTGGATCGCCTTCCAGGAATCGGGCTCCTCCTGCATTCACCACTGCTACTTGCGGTCTGTATCGATCTAGTGCTTCTTTTACTTCTGGGCACCAAATCGTATCTCCGGCGATGTATAGAATGGGTTCTTCTGCTGACTGCAGTACAAAGCCGGAGACTGGTCCCATCTTCTCGCCGATGACCCCGGTACCATGCTGTCCGCCGGTTCGATCGAAAGTCAGCCCTTTCCACTCCAAGCGGTGGTGGATCGGAGAGACTTGCTGAAATCCTGACTCCAGCAACTTTGCCTCGTCTTCTGGTTGGCAAAATACAGGTAGCTGTTTGGACAGGATTTCCATTGCTGCCTCGTCAAAGTGGTCTGGATGGGTGTGGGTAACCAGAATCGCATCTACTCCTGCTACAGATACCGCCTCTGGCAGCGGTACAAGTGGATTAGCTGCAGGATTGGGACTGTTGGCAATAGGCGGCAGAGCTCCTTTTGGGCTTAACATGGGATCGACCAGCAACGTTTTGTCTCGTATACTGACTAAGAGTGTGGCATGACGAACCAGTTGAAGCTTCATGGAAATCACCTCTCTACTCGGTTATGTTGACTATCGTATCAAGAGCAGCAAAAAAAGGCGATCTCGTGGTGAAACCGTTTGTCTTTGTTTACTTACGTGATGAAAGGAAAGAACAGAGATGATTGATCGAACCGACCGTGAAATCCTGCACTGGCTGAAGCAGGATGCACGTATGCAGTGGAAAGAGATTGGGGAGAAAGTACATCTGACCGGACAAGCAGTGGCTGCACGTATCCGCAGATTGGAAGAGATGGGGGTGATCGAAGGTTTTACAGTGAAACTGGATCAGGCCAAGTTGGGTCACCCGATCACCGCTTTGGTCACCGTGTTTATGAAGTCTTCCAATCATCGCGCTTTATGGCAGTTTCTTGCCGATCATCCGATGGTGGAGGAGGCCTATCGCATCAGCGGTGAGGGATGCTTCTGGTTAAAAGTGTCCGCTTCCTCTCAAAAGGAACTGAACCACTTTTTAGACGATGTGCTGCGGTACGGCAACTACCGGCTCAATCTGTCCATTGAGAAAATTCGCTGAACCGCGAAGCTGTATAATAAAACGCTTCTGCTGCGTCAGGCACCAGAAGCGAGGCCAACGAAACCAACCAGGCGATGGCCGAACGTTATGTTGTCTTTTTATTTCGAAAGTATCGATAAACGATGGCGAGAATCGATTTCCGGGTAAGGATGCCGACAAACCGGCCAGCATCATCTTCGATGCAGACAAATGGATGATTGATCGACAGTTCAAGTGCCCGCAAGAAAGTATCGCTGTCCTTCATGCGAGGGATTTTGCTGTTCATGACCTCTACCACCTGATGTTCGTGCAGTGTTTCGTATTCGATCCGCTCCATGCCGAGTATGGATTCTAGAATCAGTGTTTTGCTGATTTGTCCGCAGATTTTGTATTCTTTATCCAAGACGGGGATCGCTGAATACCCCGATTTAATCAACACCAGTAAAGCGTGTTCCAGCGAATTGTTCAATTGTACATGTGCAACCTGTGAAGCGGGGATAATCAGTTCTTTGATTTCATTTTCAAGAAGTTGTCGGGTTTGAGGATCGTTCACGCCTTTCACTCCTTTGCCAGCGTCTCGTACATCGTTCATGATACGGTTTTCCTTTACGTTTGTAAAGCGATAGACGCTGAAGCCGGCGACCCATTCATGGTCATGTGCAGTGCCATCCCATCGTTATCAAAACGATATCGGTTGGGGCATAAGAAAACCCGGCCTGACAGACCGGGTAAAAATGAATCGAGGTGTGGAATCATCGTTCCCTTTTCAGTATTATGCAGCAAACCGCTCGGCCTGACACTAGGAAGTTGAAGGAAAATACGGGCGCAACGTTTGGTCTGTATGGTTCGTCTAGGCAGTAGGCATGTGAATAGAGGCTCAGGAGGAACGAATGTGATTCGAAGAAAATCATTGTTGTTATTCTGTTTTCTCATCATCGCGGCAGCCGTCACGCTCTGGTATGCTGGACAGCCTCAGTTGTACCCGGTTCAGGCAGAGGACGACATAGAGCCAGAGGCTGCCCAACTTGATCCGGTACCAGACTGGTTATATGAAGACGTGAAGGCGCGTTTGACGGGGAACGCTCAAGCATTGCTGCAGCCTTCTTCACTTACTGTCGTTCGTACTCATCTTCGCTATGACGAAAAGACTGGACAGCGGCAGGAGCCGGAATTGGCTGTCTTTGTTACCTTGGATCATCTCAACGGTTTGTTTGTTTTGTACGCCCAACAGGACGGACGCTATCAGCCTGTTTATGTAAAGGAAGAGCCCGTATACGGCGTTCAACTCTTCTCTGTCGGAGGCGGAGAGACCTTGGTGTTTACCAGCGGGTTTGGTGGTACCGGCATCCAGGAAAACAAGTTGCATGCCCTTCGATACACGCCGGAGGGATACAGGGAAGTGTGGAGCGATATTGGATATGCTCACACCGCTTATCCTGAGGAGATTCAGGTCACTTACGGCAACGTGCAGATGAGCATGTCCGGTGATCTGGTGTACCTGCGGCTGCAACAAAAAAGGTCGCCAACCGGTGAAGTGCAGACGGAAACCAGCTCGAGCGAGACACTTACATACGATGAACAAACGCATCAGTACATACCGTAAATCAGCAAGGAGAACCGCAAATCAGTCACATATAGGGATGTGACTGATTTTTCTTACGACACGTCATCCTGTATCGTTCTCATCCATCGTCTATTTCGGCAACTGCCAGTCAGTCCGCAATAACTCATCAGCCGTGTACGAAAATAAGCCAAGCCTGTTTTGCAGGTGATCGCGTGCTTTTACCACAGCTGCCAGCGGCAAGGAGAACGGGATCCGCTCGCACTGCCAATGGGCGGAAAATGCATCGTAGATCACTTGCTTTACCTCATCTACAGATACGAGGCGCCCTGCTGCTTCGCTGAGGCTGCCAATCGTGGAGGCGTAGATCGACGGTACCGGCCGACTCTTTTGCTCCATCTCGGCCAAACCGGCCTCCTGATAGAAGAATTCCATTCTCTCTCCCCGTTCCCGTCCGCTTCCCTCTACATTGATGCATAATTGCAATATAGCTCCTTGCCTGGTACGGCGCTGGGCCATCCCACCAATCTTTTTGCCATCGATGGAGAAATCGTAATCACCTACGCAGTAGGAGCCAATCACTGGCCCCACAACAATCCGTCCGTAGTGCTGTAGCCCGAGCTGCATCGCCTCAGCTGCAAACTGGAAAAACGTATCAAGCGGAACACCTGTATTCGGTAAGTGAAACGCTATATTTAACACACCACTGTCCAGCGGGACACATGCACCTCCCGAGGAGCGAAGCACGACACCATATCCACTCTGCGCGATATGGCGCAAGGCCTCCGGCAGCCGAGGCAGTTTGGCATCGCGGCGCCCTAGAAACAACCCGCGGTCATATATCCAGCAGTGAATGATCGGGACGGCCTCTGGCCGATCCATTCCGTTGGCGATAGCCTCGTCAAAGGCAAGCGGTTCAATCGGCTGCGACGTGTGTGTACCAGAATCAATCCAATGAAAGAGACGGGGTTCTGGCATGGTGACAGCTCCTTCCTGTGCTGCGAAAGTCCGTTTCCCATTATACACCCCAGTCTTCCGTTTTTCTATCAGGAGTCCTGTCGCCTAGCTCTTGCCTTCTTTTTGATCCGCGGGCGTGATCTTAACCAAATGTATCAGATGATGCTGGGCTCCTAACGTTGACCAAGTCAGGAATCCTTAGTGTTGAAAGAGGCAGTTGTTGGGAAGACCGCTGTTTCGACATGAGAAAACTCCCTCTGTTTATTGCGGAGAGGGAGTTCGGAGCAAAACTGCGTAAGAGTTGGAATGTAGGCTGAGACAGCATGGCGGGCAAGCTGCCAGGTGAACATATCCTTACTAATACGGTCTGTAAGGTGGAATCGGCCCGTAGGGAGGTATGAAAATGGGTATAAAGACGACGCGTGGCCTGCGAAATCTGCGGTAGGGTCTGCGAACTTGAGGATTGCTTGCGATCAATAACGACAGTGGCACACGCAGCCTGCGTGAAATGGTGAACAGGCTCTCACCCGGTCGGGCATAATAAGGATACATGCTGTTATCACCCCTCGTATGCCATTTTGATCATAGTCTATGTATGGGGTGAACGACAGGGAAAGACGCTTGCCCACCTTGAGGAAAAATAGACGGCAGAGTCCGAAACGAAAAAAGTCCAGACGATCACAGTCTGGATTTCGCTTTCGTCCAGCAACTTTCCTCAAACACCATCCTGCTGCTCTTCACGGAAATAGGGGCACAAGCATCCAAGCGCCTGATCCGCATCGGAGCCTGTCGCCCGAACCACAATGGTCAGCCCCTTGATGGAGGGAAAAAAGCTCATGGCGCTAAGCGGATTTTTCACATTGATCTGCCGGTTATTGGCCTCAATCAAGATATAACTGTCAAATCGGTTTGCATCCCGTACCAACTGCGTGATTTGTGCAGGCAGCAGTCTGCGGGTCATCGTAATACTGATCTCTTTTTTCATGATTTTACCCTCCTACGCGGTTAGCAGGTGCATCAAAACCAGAAGGTGTACAGTTCTGGTGAGACCACGGCAACCAGTGCAGCAGCGATCGTCATCCCTAAACTGCCCATTACTCCTTCCTTTTCCCCCCATTGGGCGGCACGAGAGACGCCGACAAGAGAGGCTGCCGTGCCAAGTGCCAATCCTTTGACCATGTTGCTGTTTACCCCGGCCAACTGCAGAAGAGCGGGGCCGATCAAGATCCCGGTGAGACCGGTCAGAACGGCGAACAACGCGGTCAATTCCGGGAGTCCACCTAGCAATTGAGAGACGGAGACCGCCATTGGGGTGGTGACGGATTTGGGTACCAGAGAAGCAATCGTGGTGTGAGCAAATCCAAGAAGATAAGCAAGCCATATCGCACAAGCGATTCCAGCTCCTGATCCAAGCGTCACCCCTGCGACAATAGAACGGAAATATCGCTGCAGGAGATGTCTGTATTTGTACAGCGGAATGACCAAAGCCATCTGAGCTGGCCCGAGAAAGAAGGTGATGGAGCGGGTGGCCGATTGGTAGGTGGCATAATCAATATGCGTGATCCACAGGACGGCAATGATCAATAGTGGACTGATCAATACCGGACTGGTCCAAATCCCGCCGATCTTCTGAAACAGGACACACCCAACGACATAAGCGCCCAATGTCAAAATCACTAACCAAGTCATGAGGTCATTGTTCATCGTTTCGTCTCTCCCCTCTTTTCAACATCATGGCCGCCCACGCCGTGCAGATCAGAACGATGGCTGTGCTCAATACGATAATGACCAAGAGACGCCAACCGCCCTGTGAAAGTTCCGGCCAGTAGTTCATCATCCCGACGACTAGTGGAACAAGAAACAGCATCATATGACGGGTGAAAAACCGGCTGGAGAGCTCCCAGCGCTCCGGTTTTACAGCTCCAGTCCACAGCAGAAACAGCATGAGAACCATACCGGTCAGCACGGGTGGAAAAGGGAGCGTGATCACCTTGTGGAGCAGGACGGCGGCCCCATAAAGCACACTGAGCAAGAGGATTTCTACGAGCAGTTTCATTTCTCATTCCCCCTGGTTGCGGCAGCAGTCCAATCGTTTTTCACCTCGATCTTCATCTTACTTGTAACTATAAAAGAGGAAAGAAAAAACGGCAAGTTAAATGTAAGATAAAATAACATAAATAAAACGGTTACATCAATAAATAGCACGCTGAATCGCATGATTAGGAAAAAATGCACGCATTATGTAATTTTATATTACATATTAGTGACACATGAGGCCTGCGAGTTCCACTCTATCCACAAACTTTTGGGAAAACGCTGCTTATTTTTTATCATCGATGGCTTTCTTGTGTTATAATGACTTGATGTAGCAAAAGAAAATACAACAAATGTTGAGGTGATAGAAATGACAGTGAAAACGGAGGGAGCGGACTTAAAATCCGTCAGCCCGAAAAAGACGACGAAAGACTACAGCCAGTATTTCCAGCCGCCTTCCCTGAAGGATGCCAAAAAACGGGGCAAGGAAGAAGTGAAGGTTCATTATAATTTTTCCATTCCGGAAGAGATGGCCGGGATTGGTCATGGAAAACATTTCCTGATCAATACCTATGGCTGCCAGATGAATGAACACGATAGTGAGACGATGGCCGGCATTTTGCGTCAAATGGGCTTTACGCAAACGAACGATGAGTTGGAAGCCGACATCATCTTGTTTAATACCTGTGCTATTCGCGAAAATGCCGAGGATAAAGTGTTTGGCGAACTGGGACACATGAAGTCGATCAAACGAAACAATCCCAACCTGATTCTTGGGGTTTGCGGCTGCATGTCCCAAGAAGAAGCGGTTGTCAACAAAATCCTTTCCAAGTACCAGCACGTCGATCTCATCTTCGGAACGCACAACATTCACCGCCTGCCGGTGCTGCTGCGGGATGCCATGTTTGGCAAGGAGATGGTGGTAGAGGTTTGGTCCAAGGAAGGCGACATCATCGAGAACATGCCCAAGCTGCGGGAAGGCAACATCAAAGCCTGGGTAAACATTATGTACGGGTGCGACAAGTTCTGCACGTACTGCATCGTACCGTACACCCGTGGAAAAGAGCGCAGCCGACGCCCGGAAGATGTCATTGCCGAAGTGCGTGAATTGGCCCGTCAAGGCTACAAGGAGATTACGCTGCTGGGTCAAAACGTAAACGCCTACGGGAAAGACATTGAGGGCCTCTCCTACGGATTAGGCGACTTGATGGATGATATTCACAAGATCGATATTCCACGGGTGCGCTTTACGACCAGCCATCCGCGCGACTTTGACGATCGGTTGATTGAAGTACTGGCGAAGGGGGGCAATCTGGTTGAACACATCCACCTGCCGGTACAGTCGGGTAGTTCAGAGGTACTGAAAAAGATGGCTCGCAAGTACACGCGCGAGCATTACCTTGAACTCGTTCGCAAGATCAAAGAGGCGATTCCCAACGTAGTGCTCTCTACCGATATTATCGTCGGCTTCCCCGGCGAAACGGAGGAACAGTTCCAAGAGACGCTGTCCCTGGTAGAGGAAGTAGGGTACGATTCCGCTTATACTTTCATCTATTCGCCGCGTGAAGGGACGCCTGCTGCCGGTATGGAAGACAACGTTCCGATGGAAGTGAAAAAGGAACGGCTGCAGCGCCTGATGGATCTGCAAAACCGCATCAGTTTGGAGAAAAATCTCGCTCTTGAAGGACAGGTGCTGGAGGTGCTGGTCGAAGGGGAAAGCAAGAACAATCCTGATGTGCTCTCTGGACGGACACGGGCGAATAAACTGGTCCATTTTGCCGGCGACAAATCGCTGATCGGTCAATTCGTCAATGTTCGCGTCACAGAAGCGAAAACGTGGACCCTGCGCGGGGAAATCGTCACCAAGGTAGAGGTGTAGAGGATGAGCCAAACAATGATTACGCACAAGGAAATCTTGGAGAAGGCACGAGAATTGGCCGGCATGATCGCAAGGACCAAGGAAGTCGATTTTTACAAACGGGCCGAACAGCAGATCAAGCACAATGAACGGGTTCAAGAGATGATTGACGAATTAAAACAAAAGCAAAAGCAGATGGTCATGTTTGAATCGATGAACAAAATGGATCTGGCCCAAAAAATAGAGCAGGAATACAATCAACTGCATGACGAGCTGGACAGCATTCCGATCGTTGCCGAGTTTAAACAGTCACAAGTAGATGTCAACGACCTGCTGCAGATGGTGACCAATGTGATCACCAACACGGTTTCGGAAAGGATCATTCTCGACACAGGCGGCAATCCGCTGACCGGTGAAACAGGGGGCGGACCAGAGAAGAAAACGGGTGGCTGCTGCTAGGCAGCCCCTTCTTCTTACCCTCTCTCGGCACAGGCACAGCACCGGGGTGTTTCTTCGTATATATAACTTTGGAAGCTGCTCAGGGTCGTCAAGTTTTTCCCAAAACGGTACCTGCTTTTCTTGCACCCTAGACGAATGACCTGCATACAAATGTACAGAAACGTTGTATGGAGGAGGGAACGAAATGTCGGGTACAGACAAAGACCTGCAGTGCCGGGAACTCATCGCAAAAGCCGTATGTGGCAAAGGACATAAATTTTCCCAAACGACACATACCATTTTGCCATCACATACACCTTCGACCATCCTTGGATGCTGGGTTGCCAATAACAGTTTTCAGGCGGAAAAAGTCGGAGATGCGATCGAAATTACTGGTACGTATGACGTCAACCTGTGGTATTCATTCAAAGACAACACGCAAACAGAAGTAAAGAAGGAAACGGTCTCCTATTCCGAACTGGTACCCCTGTCCTTCTTTGACAGCCACTGCCGGGGTGACTTGGAAATCATCGCACACGCCGTCGAGCAGCCCAAGTGCGTCAAAGCAGAGATTTCCGGAGGCGGTACGGTAACCGTTCGCGTAGAGAAGGAGTTTGCGGTTGAAGTGATTGGTGAAACCAAAGTATGTGTCGTCGTATGCGCGGGTGGTTGCGATGACAAGGATTATGACGGCGGCTTTGATGAAACAAGCGACGAGTTTGACGAATTCGAATCAACCGATTTGTTTGATGAATTGGACTGATAGAGAGGGGACGAAAGACTCCTCTCTTTTTTTCTTGACGTCGTCCGGCAACAACAGCGGCAGCATACTTCCGTCATACTGTCGTGTACCGCATCACGTCTCTTATTTCCCTGGCATAGGCTAACGCATAGCCTGTGATCACTGGCGGAGAGGGGCGGACGGTATGGTCGAAACCACGGTGCGTCCGAATTCCGACAATGTGTCTGATGCGTCCGGCATTGTCTTGGATGACACGACTCTGAATCGACGTCATGCAGTCGATCTTTGTAAACAGTATATGCCGTTGCTTTCTGTTTTACGTATGAATGGTATCCCTGTTCTTCCGATTTCTCGACAGCGACCAGGAGAATCGAGGAAACCCGGACCAGCAAGACGATATTATGTACACCTGTTTCAGCAGCATCTGCTTTGCCTATTAAGGGCTGAGACACCAAGTGTCTGGCTGCATCGTCAGGCAGAGAGTCGGGAGAGCCTGCGTTTTTCCCAGACAATCCACCTCCCGGACGATCCTGAGCAAAAGCAGGTGCAGCAGTTGGCTGTCCGCAGTTTGTATGCGGCGGGACTTGACTATGGCGCCGTTTACCTCGGCGCGTACAGCCCCAATCGCATACGTGTGCTGGATGTTCATCCAACGCCACTGGGAGACAGGAATCTGCTTCTTCCACTTTACCGTGAGGCATGTGAACGGTATCGACAGCAGCAAATAGAGGAAGAGCATACCCGGCCCGAAGTGGTATTAGGGGCTGATCCCGAATACGCGTTGCGCGATCCTTCAGGACAGATCGGGATTGCGTCGCGCTTTTTGCCAAAGCGCGGCATGGTCGGTTGCGACGCCGCCAGGCTGCGAGATGCCCCGTTGTCCCGCGAACACCCGCTGGTGGAGTTGCGACCTGACCCATCCGATGATCCTGACGTGCTGTTTGCTCATATCCGTCATGCGCTTCACAAGGCGGCCAACATGATTACCGACCGTTCATTGGAGTGGATCGCAGGAGGTATGCCGTTTCCGGAGTACCCGATTGGCGGTCACATCCATTTCAGTGGCGTTTCTTTCAGTTTTCAGCTGGTTCGTGCGTTAGATACCTATTTAACGCTGCCGCTTGCGTTGGTCGAGGATCCTGGCTGCCGCGAGCGGCGGCCCCGATACGGGTTTCTCGGTGACTTTCGTCTGCAGCCGTATGGTGGGTTTGAATACCGCACCCCGCCTAGTTGGCTGGTTACGCCGATTGTCACACGGGGAGTGCTCTCGCTGGCAAAGCTGATCGCTGCCAACTACCGACAGTTGCGACAGCAGCCGCTAGGCGATCCGCGAGTACAGCGAGCATACTACACGGGAGATGCAGCACGTTTGCGGCCGATCGTTGAACAGCTATGGGGAGAACTCGTCTGGCTGCCGCAATACGATCGCTTTCGTCAGGCACTCGATCCGCTGTTTGACTACTTATGGTCCGAGACAGTCTGGCCAGCGGACAAAGATTTTCGTTCTGCGTGGGATTTGCCTTCAGCTCTCAACAAGCGTCGCAAGGCATGATATAATAAAGGACGAGATTTGATCCAGTAGGAGCCAATAATCATGGAACAATACACGCCGATGATTCAACAGTATCTGGCGATTAAAAAAGAGTACCCGGACAGCTTCTTGTTTTTTCGCCTCGGTGATTTTTACGAGATGTTCTTTGACGATGCGATCACAGCTTCCCGTGAGCTGGAGATTACCTTGACCGGACGTGACGGGGGTGGAACCGAACGGATACCGATGTGCGGCGTCCCTCATCATTCGGCCGAGAACTACATCGCCGAGTTGGTAAGAAAAGGCTACAAAGTGGCGATCTGCGAACAGGTGGAAGATCCGAAAACGGCTAAAGGCGTTGTCCGCCGGGAAGTCACCCGTGTGATCACTCCCGGCACGATGATGGAAGACAAGTACTTGTCGGCCAAGGAAAACAATTATCTGGTGGCGATTGCCGCAGTTGGCGGCAGGGAAGGAGTAGCAGCCGCAGATGTAAGTACGGGTGAGATTCTCGTCACCTCCGTGTCGGCTTCGGGTGAAGGTGGTCTAGAGGAGGCACTCCAATACCGACCGAGCGAGTTGATCCTCTGTGGGGATCTTCCTGCCTCATATGCAAACGGGCGAACCGTTACGCTGATCACAAGGGATGAGGTGGACCCCACGTCTGCCAAACAGCAGTTTTCTACCGAGGCAGGGAGCCTCGATGAGGCGATGCTGCTTGCCGTCAATGCCCTGCTTTTATACATAATCAGGACGCAGAAGCGCAGCCTCAGTCATCTTCGCCGCCTGCTCCCATACGAAGCCAGACAGTTTTTGCAGATGGATCCCTTTTCCCGTCGCAATCTGGAGTTAACAGAGACCATACGGGACAAGCAGAAAAAAGGTTCGCTGCTCTGGCTGTTAGACAAGACAGAGACAGCGATGGGCGGACGGATGCTGCGCCGCTGGATCGAACGTCCGCTCTTGGATGAAGCGCAGATTAATGAGCGGTTGCAAGTGGTGGAGCAGATCAAGCAAGATCTGCTGCTTAGAACCGACATCCGGGAAGCGCTGCATCAGGTGTATGATCTGGAGCGATTGGCGGGGCGCATCGCATACGGCAGCGCTAACGGGCGGGATTTGGTGCAGCTTCGCCATTCGCTGGAAGCGATCCCCGCGCTGAAAGAACGGCTGCTGGCTAGTGGGATGCCGGAGCTTTCCCGGTTAACGGAAGGGATGGACGAATGCAGCGATCTGGTTGAATTGCTGGGACGGTCACTGGTCGATGATCCCCCGGTCTCCGTACGCGAAGGGGGGCTCATCCGCAGCGGCTATGACGCCTACCTGGACAAACTTCGTGAGGCAAGCCGGGAAGGGAAGAACTGGATCGCCCAGTTGGAACAAGCGGAACGGGAGGCAACCGGGATTCGCTCGTTGAAAGTAGGCTTCAACAAAGTATTTGGCTATTATCTGGAAGTATCCCGTGCCAACCTGTCCGCTATACCGGAGGGACGCTACGAGCGAAAACAGACGTTGGCTAACGCTGAACGATTTATCACTCCAGAGTTGAAAGAAAAAGAAGCGCTGATTCTGGAAGCGGAAGAGAAAATGGTAGAACTGGAATACCAGTTGTTCGTGCAGATTCGCAGCGAGGTTGCTGCCCATATTCCGCGCATCCAGACCCTAGCCGAGCAGGTGGCTGCTGTGGATGTGCTGCAATCGTTTGCAACGGTAAGTGATGAACGGCGATTTGTGCGCCCCGAGCTGGCCGCCGATGGCGAATTCGTGATCCGCGATGGCCGTCATGCTGTGGTCGAGGCGGTGCTGGACAAGGAGACCTACGTCTCCAACGATGTGGAATTAAATCATCAGGACCGACAGATTCTCTTGATCACCGGTCCGAATATGGCCGGGAAAAGCACGTACATGCGGCAAATCGCGCTCATGGCTGTGATGGCTCAGATTGGTGTTTTGTGCCAGCCAGCTATGCCCGTCTGTCCCTTGTGGACCAGATCTTTACACGAATCGGTGCTGCCGATGACTTGGTTGGCGGCCATAGTACCTTCATGGTGGAGATGCTGGAGACGAAAAACGCACTCTCGAAAGCAACTTCCCGCAGTTTAATCCTCTTGGACGAGATCGGCCGCGGTACGTCTACCTACGACGGGATGGCGCTTGCCCAGGCGGTGATCGAGTACATCCATGAGAGAATTGGCGCCAAGACACTGTTTTCCACCCATTATCACGAATTGACTTCATTGGAAGAGAGCCTGCCGCGGCTTGTCAATGTGAACGCCCGCTGCGAAGAGCGGGATGGGCAGCTGCTGTTTCTACACAAGATTGAACCGGGACGTGCCGACAAAAGTTATGGGATTCACGTTGCGCAACTAGCGGAGCTGCCCGCAGAGGTGATTTCACGTGCTCGTCAGATCCTACATCAGTTGGAGACAAAACGTGATCAGACCCAAGTGGAGCAGATCAGTTTGGATTTATTTGGCGAGACGGCGGCTGCCGAGACAGGGACGATGACGACCGGGTCGAAGCGGAAAGCATCTACCAGTCATCACCTCCCGTCTGAGGTTCCTGATTCGGTAGTGCCTCCGATTGCCGACGCTGATCAGGAGGTCCTGCGGGAACTGCTGGAGACGGACCTTGACCGACTCCCGCCGATTGAGGCTCTGGTGAAACTTTCCGACTGGAAGCAACGTTTAAAGAAATAACCGGTCACCGGCCGGAGACAAAGGAGCGGGTTCGATGGGACGCATCCGCGTGATGGACAGTCAGTTAAGCAACATGATTGCCGCCGGTGAAGTAGTGGAGCGGCCGGCTTCGGTTGTGAAAGAACTGGTGGAAAACGCGATTGATGCCGGAGCCCGCAGGGTTGACGTAGAAATCGAGGAAGGCGGCATTCAATCGATCCGGATCAGTGATGATGGCTGCGGGATGGATCGGGACGACTGTGTCTGTGCTTTTGAACGGCATGCGACTAGCAAAATCAGCTCTACCCGCGACTTATTTCACATACGCACACTTGGCTTTCGCGGAGAGGCACTGCCCAGCATCGCCTCAGTAGCCAAGGTAGAGCTGCGCAGCAGCGAATCCAGTGGTCAGATCGGGACAAAAGTGGTCGTGGAAGGCGGCCAAGTAACCGACGTTTCCGATGTTGCTGGCGTAAAAGGGACGGAAATACTGGTGCGGGACTTGTTTTACAATACACCTGCACGGTTAAAATACTTGAAATCCATCTCTACTGAAGTTGGGCACATCACTGATTTTATGAATCGCCTGGCCCTGACAAAGGCAGATATCGCCTTTTCGCTTGTCCACAATGGAAAGACGATCCTGCAGACAAACGGTGACGGTAAACTGCTGCACTCAATTGCTTCCATTTACGGTGTGCAGGTAGCCAAGCGGATGTTACCTGTAAGCGGCGAGTCACTTGATTTCCGTTGGAACGGCTTTGTGTCCGGAACAGAGGTGACGCGGGCTAGCCGCTCCTATCTTTCCCTGTTGATCAATGGACGCTACATCCGAAGCCACTATCTCAACAATGCCGTCATGCGCGGCTATCACACCCTGCTTCCGACCGGTCGCTACCCGATCGTCATCCTGCAGATAGAGATGGATCCGGCTTTGGTCGACGTCAACGTGCATCCCGCCAAGCTGGAGGTGCGCTTCAGCAAGGAACAGGAACTGTGTGAGCAAATCGAACAGTCGATCCGCACCACGTTGCGAGAAAATCTCTCGATCGTCCAGCCGCTGCAGGCAGAAAACAAATGGAATCGTCCGAGGGAACGGGTGGTGCAATCCCAGTTTTCGTTTGCCCCTGCTTATTCGCTTGATCGCTCTGCGCCCACTTCCGCGGCAAGGATTCGTGAAACAAGCTACCAACCGCCGGCAGTGAACTGGGGCCCATCATCCACCGAACCGATGCTGCCAATCTCGAAGGAGGACATCCATCATACGGTATCTTCCGCGGAGCAGTCCTCGTCACCCATGAGAACAACAGGTGAAGTTGGTCAATCGACTGATTCCGGTGCGGAAGCGGATGTGCAGGGGCTAGTCGCCAGTCGTCAGATGGTGGTTGAACAGGCGGAACAAATGTCTGAAACGATCATCACAGATAGAGAGACGAGCAATGGGAAAAAATACCCTGCTGCAGAAGAGAAGAGATCGTTCAGGGAAACTTTCGCTGACGAACAGCCAATAGACAGGGAACGGTCAGTAGTGCCGGAGTTATATCCGGTCGGCCAGGTTCACGGTACGTACATTGTGGCACAAAATGAAACGGGCATGTACCTGATCGATCAGCACGCTGCTCAGGAGCGCATCTATTACGAACTTTTCATGGAAAAACTGCTACACGAGAGTAAGGCCAGCCAATTGCTGCTGTTTCCTCACACGGTAGAATGCACGGCCGGCGAGGAGGCACTGCTTAAGCAGCGATTGCCGCTGCTCCACTCATGCGGCCTTGAGATCGAATGGTTTGGCAGCCGCACCTTTCTCGTCAGGGCACATCCGCAATGGTTTCCCGCGGGAAGTGAACTGGACGTGATTGATGAATTGATCCAACTTGTCCTAGAGGCGGGGGATAAGGAAGCGATTGACATTCGTGATATTAGGGAAAAAGCGGCGATCATGATGTCGTGCAAGGCTGCGATCAAGGCAAATCGCTATCTGACCCAGGCGGAGATGGAGGCACTGTTGCAACGGCTGCGGGAGACGACCAGCCCTTTTACCTGTCCGCATGGGAGACCCATTGTGGTCCACTTTACCAGTTATGATCTGGAGAAAATGTTTAAGCGAGTGATGTGAGTTGATCGTAACCACCGGACTTGGGCCTAGTTCGTCCACACGAATACACGCTGAGCAGCTGGCCGCGTCCTTTGGTCTGCCGTTGGTTGAGCGCGGCGAACGTTCGCTTGACGAACTGCGCTCTCTCCACCAGACAGACCGCATCCTGGTGGTCACAGCCAAAGGGGCTCGGATTGAATCAGCAGGGGAAAAACCGTTCTTTTTTCATCCAAATACTGCCTCTTTTCGTATAAAGCGCCTGGAGCGAGGCGATACTGATACCATGCTTGCAGTCTGCCAAATTCAGCCAGGCGATCACGTACTGGACGCTACGATGGGGCTCGGGGCCGATGCGCTTGTCTTTGCGCATGGGGTGACAGCATCCGGCCGGGTAGTTGGCGTTGAAGCCCGAATGGAAGTGGCTCTCATCGTCAAGGATGGGCTCCGCCACTACCGTGCGGAGGAAGAAGCACTACGGCAGGCAATGGATAGAGTAGAGGTTGTGTGCTCCCATCACCTTCCCTTTTTGCAAAAACAACCGGATCGCTCGTTTGATGTCGTCTACTTTGACCCGATGTTTCAGCAGGAGGTTTCCGCATCTTCCGGGATCCAACCGTTGCGATTGTATGCAGAGGCGGGATTGCCTGACGAAGTGACGATCTGTGAAGCGCTGCGTGTGGCCAGACGGCGGGTGGTGCTTAAAGAGGGAAAAGCAGGCAGGCTGTTTGAGCGATTTGGATTTACACCTTTTCGCAATCGTCGCGATCAGGTTACATATAGTTATAAAGAGACAGACGGAGGGGAGTGACGTGCAGCCGAAAGAAAGACTGGTGGTAATTGTAGGTCCGACTGCCGTAGGCAAGACTGCTCTCAGCCTATCGCTGGCAGAACGTCTGGACGGTGAAATCATCTCGGGTGACTCCATGCAGGTATATCGATATATGGACATCGGTACGGCCAAAGCATCTCCCGCTGAGATGGCTGTCGTGCCGCACCACTTGATTGACATTGTGGACCCTGATGAAGAGTACTCTGTTGCCCACTTTCAGCAAATGGCGACACGTCTGATCAGAGAGATTAATCTGCGCAACCGTCTGCCGTTTATCGTAGGAGGTACCGGCCTGTACATCGAATCGGTGACGCATCGCTTTCAATTTTCCGAAGCGGAGCAAGACCCGGAACTGCGGGAGAGACTGAGACGAATGGCAGAGGTTGAAGGGCTTCAGTCTCTCCACCGCAGACTGGCGGACATAGACCCGATTACCGCGGAGCGGCTTCATCCCAATGATGTGAAGCGTGTGATTAGGGCAATCGAGATTTACCAGTTGACAGGGAAGAGAATGGCCGACTATCAGCACCGTACCGAGCATTCGCCATATGATTTGTACATGATTGGTCTGACCATGGATCGGGAATTGCTGTATGAGCGGATTAATGAGCGGGTAGATCACATGATCGCTGCCGGGCTGGTGGAAGAGGTGCGGCAGCTCTTGGATCGGGGATATGATCCCAAGCTTGTTTCCCTACAGGGCCTTGGCTACAAGGAACTGGTTCCTTATCTCTATGGGGAGTGTTCACTGGAGCAGGCGATTGCCGAGATAAAAAAGCGAACACGTCGTTTCGCCAAGCGGCAGCTCTCGTGGTTTCGCAGGATGCCGGAGATCAATTGGTTTGATTTGAGCAGTCCTGCCAATTATCCGACGATTGTCAATACAATTCATCGTACATTGGCAGGAAAGTTTCACCATACACCGAATATATAACTTACAAGTCCTGTTAGGGGGTAATGAACATGAAGCAGTCGATCAACATCCAAGATACGTTCTTAAACCATCTGCGCAAAGAAAATGTAGCCGTCACCATCTACCTGGTAAATGGATTTCAGTTGCGGGGATATATTAAAGCATTTGACAACTTTACGATTGTGATTGACAGCGAAGGAAAACAGCAGTTGGTATACAAGCATGCCATCTCTACCTTTACGCCGCAACGCCCCGTTTCGCTGGTACCACCTGAGAACAACAACCAGCAGTAGGAAGCGATAAAAGCCGGACCTATTTCCCGGCTTTTCTGCTACTTGACTGATCTGGCCGTGAGCCGCAATACTGATGATCCGCCCCTTTGAGGACTTTCAACGCGAGGCGAATCAAACGACAAGTGCCCTCCACTCTGTGAAGGGCACTTTTTGCTGTGCTTCTGCCTACTATTGAATGACCCGCCCTTACTGTACTGTAGTTCATCGGCGATTCCGGACCCGCGCCGATTGACTGACGCTGCCGTGCGATACGGGGATCATGGTAACTGGCGTGATAGGAGTCTTGTCCGCGCTATGTGCTTCTCCGATACCCCACGATATGACAAGGCCTGGCGGCGGCGAATTCGATCCCATTATCCTGTTGCGTATTTTTGGGCGATGGCTGTAACCACTGACAAATCAACATTGCAACCGCTCATGATGCACACCACATTTTCGCCAGGGCGTACTATATGGTGCTGGCGAATCGCGGCTATGCAGGTTGCTGCTGCTCCCTCCACGATCATGCGGTGATGCTCCAACACATAGGCCACTCCTCTGGCAATTTCCTCCTCCGAAACGAGATAGACATCATCCATCCAATCTTTTGTCATTTGAAACGTGTACTGATTTTCCAGGCCAATCCCACCAAGCAGGCTGTCGGCCAATGTCTGTTCTTCTGGCAGTACAAGTGGTTTTCCCGTTTTCAGGCTTTCATACATAACGGCTGATTTTTCCATCGAGACACCAATCACCTGAATCCTCGGGTCAATCGATTTCACAGCGAGTGCAATGCCGCTCAGCAGTCCACCGCCGGATAGCGGGACGATCACCTTATCCAGTCGTGGCAGATCTTCGACCAGCTCCAATCCAATCGTACCTTGTCCGGCAATCACATAAGGATCATCAAACGGGGCGATAATCGTCAATCCTTGTTCCTGCTGCAGCTTTTCACAATGTTCACCAGCTTCATCCTGGCTTTGTCCAATCATCACCACTTGGGCGTGGTAACGACGAATCCGGTCCACTTTTGCTTTTGGCACCCTGTTGGAAATGCAGATCACGGCGGGAATCCCCATTTTGTTGGCCACGAATGCTACGGCAAGTCCGTGATTTCCTGTAGAAAACGTCGTTACTCCTTGCTGCTGTTGCAAAGCAGGTAGTCGCAACAATTTGTTTGCTGCGCCACGAACTTTAAATGCGCCGATATCTTGAAGTTGTTCAAGCTTCAGGTGTATGGACGCACCTGTAGCCTCTGACAGCGCATGAGAAAGGACCAGAGGAGTTCTCCTTACAACACCGCTGATCATGGCTCGTGCCTCGTAAATGTCCCGGATTGAGAGTGTTTTGGGCAATGCGCGTTCCGGCATCCAATCCATCCTCCTAACATTATTCTCAGTGCCTTCATCAGTTTGATTACGGCATTGGCTTTGCTTGTCGTCACCTACTATTGCTATCAATACGTGCTGTTTTTGTTTGAAAACGGTCGTGTCAGCAACTCGCTGCGGGTGCCGATGTATTTGCTCATGTTGTGCGCACCGATCGGGCTGCTGTTGATGAGTGTACAATTCTTCGCTACCGCCCTCGTCAACCTGACAAGGAAGGATGGGGCTTAACGGTTGCCGCAATTGGCAAACCGATGCGCGGCCGAATGCTGAGGGCAGGCTACCGTGACAACGACATTATGGCGCTCATTGTCAACGGGGCGGATACGGCAATCCTAATCCATTGTATTGTTCTTCTCTATTTGCTGCTATTTCGAAGCGAAGCGGAAAAACGTTCCGGTGACAGAAAAAGCAACATGGGCGGAACGCGGGAAAGCGACGAAAGAGGTGCTTCTTCCCTTCGGATTTCCGGTTCTGATTCTCGGCGGCATCTATTCAGGCGTTTTAAGTCCGGTGGAGGCTTCCGCAGCCACTGTCTTGTACGCCTTGATTCTAGAACTCTCCATCTTTCGCTCGATCAAAGTGGCAGATGAATCAGCATCACCCATCGGCCATAAAGACTGGCTCTGCAAGGAAGCAGAGGCAGCGATCCCGAGGAATGAGTATCCACAGGTCGCAAAATCTCGCTCTGCAAGGAAGTCATTCGACGTAGCCATCGCGAGGAAGGAGGCGGATCGAAAAGGGGCAAGAAATCGGGGAAACAAATCATCTGCAATCATGAACACAAGTAGGGGGGAAACGAATATGTCAAAATTGAGGAAACTTTTTGTCATCATTCTGGTCCTAAACACTTAGCTATCGTTGGAGCGGTAGGTTCCTCAGGATCTGAGACCGCAGGCAGCACGACAGCCAGTGCAAACGCTGGTGGCAGTGAGGAAAAATCGAAATCAAGTTCGCTCACGAAGAAGCAGAAACAGACTTGCAGGGTGTTTATGCAAACAAGTTTAAAGAGCTGCTCGAAGCAAAAACGGACGGCAAAGCATTCACGGAAATCATCGCTTGCGAATACGAAGTACACAGCACAACATGAAAGTGATGCACTCCTGGTCTGAAGATTTTGACAGAATCATGGCCAACAAGCCGATTAAGACACCCGATGACCTACAAGGATTCAAGATGAGGACACAAACGTCCCCGCTGATGGTGAAGTCCTATAAAGTATTCGGTGCAAACCCGACTCCTCTCGACTTCTCTGAAGTTTACACTGGATTGCAGTTGGGCACCATTGACGGTCAGGAAAATCCCAACTTTTTTATTGAGAGTTCCAAGTTGTTCGAAGTACAGAAGTACATGATCGATGCGCGAAAAGGTTTGCCCAACAGCAGATTGGTCGATGCCACATTACTCGTCAACTCGGTACGTGTGATCAAATCAGACCAAGAGGCACATATGCATTTTTTTATGATTCCAATAGGCAGTTGAACCATTTGATTGTAGTTGTTGCTAGAGGAGGAAATCTAGTGGGAGATGCTCTGTTGAATTTTGATATTTCAGAGTATAAAGAAAGGTTGCAAAAGACGAAACAGCGTATGGAACAAGCTGGAGTTGAAGTGCTGATCGTGAGCGACCCGGCCAACATGAACTATCTATCCGGTTATGATGGGTGGTCTTTCTACGTGCACCAATGTCTCATCGTGTTTGACGATGAGGAGCAGCCGCTTTGGATCGGTCGTGGTCAAGATGCAAAAGCTGCCGAATATACTACATGGCTGAGCAAAGAAAACATCCTCTCTTATGCCGATGACTATGTCCAATCTACCGTAAAACATCCGATGGATTTTGTGAGTGACGTGATCAAGAGCAAAGGGAAAGCAGGCAAGTCGATTGGCGTAGAAATGGATAACTACTATTTTACGGCAAAGTGTACGGCAAGCTTGCAAAAAGGTTTGCCAAACAGCTCATTCGTTGATGCCACATCCCTGGTGAACTGGGTGCGGATCATCAAATCTGACCGGGAAATCGAGTATATGAAGCGAGCCGGCAAGATTATTGAAAAAGCGATGAAAGTGGGTCTGGAGTCGATCAAGCCAGGTATTCGTGAATGCGAGGTTGTCTCCAGGATCTATGAGGCGCAAATCAGCGGTACGGATGAATTCGGCGGAGATTATCCCGCTATTGTGCCACTTTTGCCAGCCGGTGAAAAAACAAGTACGCCACACATCACCTGGTCGGACAGTCGTTACAAGGACGGCGACCTCGTTATTTTGGAGCTGGCAGGATGCCACAAGCGCTATCATGCTCCGATGGCGCGCACGCTCTCCCTCGGCACACCTTCGCAAGAGGTGCTCGATCTGGCGGAGGCGGTGACGGAAGGGATTGCCGAAGCACTAGCAGTGGTAAAACCAGGTACGACAGCGGAGGAAGTGGAAGCAGCGTGGAAAAAATCGATCAGCAAGCGCGGCTTTGTGAAGGATTCAAGGATCGGGTACTCTACGGGCTTAAACTACCCTCCCGATTGGGGTGAGCACACCGTTAGCTTGCGTGAGGGAGACAAAACAGTGCTGCAACCGAACATGACGATTCACCTGATCCCGGGGATCTGGAAAGACAACTACGGCGTCGAGATCAGTGAAGCGTTCCGCGTCACCGAAAACGGATGTGAGGCACTGTATAACTTTCCGCGCCAGCTTTTCATAAAAGAATAGCGTTGCATAGTTTGGTAGCAACTGTTGCGAAAAGGAGGGTGTTGGATGCTTATTTTCCGTGAACAAGAGATCCGCCAACACATCGATGTCGATCCGCAAGCAATCGCAGTTGTTGAGCAGGGCTTCACGAGCTTGTCGAACAAGGAGGCGACCATGCCGCCGATTATGCGCGTAGACGTATACGAACACAATGGTGAAGTCGATGTGAAAACAGCGTATATCAAGGGACTTGAGATGTTTTGCATCAAAATCTCGTCAGGGTTTTTTGATAATCACAAACGGGGATTGCCGAGCGGAAATGGCATGATGCTGCTAGTCGATAGTCAGACGGGTATACCGAAAGCGGTTCTCTTGGACAACGGGTATTTAACAGATGTCCGCACGGCAGCCGCCGGAGCGATTGCTGCAAAATATATGGCACCGCAAAAGATCGAAACAGCAGGGGTGATTGGCGCCGGTTCGCAAGCGAAGTGGCAAATGAGGGCTCTTAGCAATGTTCGAAGGTTTCACAATATTATCGTCTATGCCCGCAGCGAGCAGCGGATCGCGGACTTCGTCCAATCGATGAAGCGAGAGCTCGGTGTCAACGTAATCGTCGCCAAGAGCGCCGAAGAAGTAGTTAGAGAAAGCAATGTAGTCGTGACTACAACCCCGGCTAGTTCACCCGTGATTCGAGCAGAATGGCTGCATCGGAGATTGCATATTACCGCAATGGGTTCTGATGCGGAACACAAACAAGAGCTTGAGCCAGCCGTGCTTGCACAGGCGGACCAGTATGTATGTGATTCTGTCCCGCAGGTCGCTCGTCTTGGTGAACTGCATCACGCGATTGATGCAGGTGTTATGCAGTTGACAGATGCCAAGATTGAGCTGGGTGACATAACGTCCGGAAAACGAACCGGTCGGGAAAACGAGCAGCAGATCACGGTTTGCGATCTGACTGGTACGGGGGTACAAGATACCGTAATCGCCCTTCATGCCTACAAAACGCTGACCAAGAACGGTTTGGGATTGGAAATCTCATAGAACGAGGTGCCCCACCTCTGTTCTTCTTACCAGCCAATAACCATATAGTAACAAATTATGAAAACAAATCCATCTGTGCCGTGCGGTAAGATTTCCGCAGCGAGAGCGTACGGGAGAAAGATAAAAAACATGATGTAGTGAAGGAGTGTTGGACGTGAGGGTAAACCCACAGAACAATGTAAACAAGATTTTTGACCGCAACGAAACGATCGGTACGCGTGCGGTATGGGCAGGTGAGGGTGAATATTTGGTCGAAGGTGCGACACAAGTCCCTGTGGTGCACAGCGTATCGTTCGGTTATGACGACATCGATTACTGGTTGGAAGTGGCGCTGGAAAAGAAACCGGGCCACATCTACAGCCGCAACACCAACCCGACTGTCCGTGCATTTGAGGAAAAAGTTCGCATTCTCGAGGGAGGGGAAGCCGCAACCAGTTTCTCTACCGGTATGGCCGCCATCAGCGGAACATTGTTTACGCTCTTGTCCCCAGGAGATCGGGTCGTCACCATCAAAGACACCTATGGCGGAACAAACAAGATCTTTACCGAGTTTTTGCCGCGCTTCAACATAGAGGTTCAACTTTGCGATACGACAGACCATGAACAAATCGAAGCAGAGATTGCCAAAGGGGCGAAAGTGGTCTACCTGGAGAGCCCTACAAACCCGACCGTAAAAGTTACGGATCTGGAGCGCTTGATCCGAGCAGGTCACGCGGTTGGCGCTGTCTGTGTCGTAGACAATACGTTCGCCACCCCTATCAACCAGAATCCGATCTCACTGGGTGCGGACATCGTGATCCATAGTGCAACCAAGTTCCTGGGTGGTCATGCCGATGCGCTAGGCGGCGTAGCAGTTGGCCGCGCAGATCTGATCAAGAAAATCTATCACTACCGCGAAATCAACGGTGCGACGCTTGACCCGATGGCAGCCTACCTGCTCCTGCGCGGGATGAAGACCCTGCATCTGCGCATCAAGCAGCAAAGTGAAAGCGCCATGAAGATCGCCCGTTTCCTGCAAACGCAACCACTCGTTGACAAGGTGTTTTACCCAGGTTTGGAGACGCATGAACACCACGATATCGCCAAGAAACAAATGAACATGTTTGGCGGGATGCTAAGCTTCAGCCTCAGAGGGGATATCGACGCCGTTCGTCACTTTTTGCCGAAGCTAAAGTATGCTCACCTCGCCGCCAACCTGGGTGCAGTGGAAACCGTCGTCGGTCCTGCACGCACAACAAGCCACGTTGAATGTACACCTGAAGAGCGCGCCGCGATGGGGATTCCGGAAAGCTTAATCCGTTACTCTGTCGGGATTGAGGACACTGATGATTTGATCAAC
The DNA here is from genome assembly GCF_020923435.1 of Brevibacillus humidisoli. Lineage (NCBI taxonomy): Bacteria > Bacillati > Bacillota > Bacilli > Caryophanales > Paenibacillaceae > Brevibacillus > Brevibacillus humidisoli. The sequence continues at coordinate 1,416,358 of NZ_CP087263.1, forward strand.
GACTTGCAGCAAGCCTTCGATTATCTTGCCGCCCAGATGCCGGAGCTGCTTCAAACGAGGTAATACGTGCCCGAGAGATGCTGCCAGAGATCTTTACGGACTGGATCACATGAAAAACGAATATAGCAAGAATCAGAGGTGGGGCAGATGAAGGTCAAGAATGACTCCATGGTTGCTGAAGCGGAAGCGATGTTTCCTCTGCTGCAGCAATGGCGCAGACATCTTCATCAATATCCTGAGTTAAGTTTTCAGGAAGTGGAGACTTCCCGATTTGTAGTGGATCAATTAAGCAAAATGCCAGGCGTGCATATCCAAACAGGTATCGCCAAAACGGGTGTCATCGGCAGACTCTCTTGTGGCAGTGGTCCGACAATCGCGATTCGCGCCGATATGGACGCGTTGCCCATTGTGGAAAAAGCGAACCAGCCCTATTGCTCCAAACATGATGGCGTGATGCACGCTTGCGGCCACGATGCGCATACGACGATTCTGCTCGGTGCGGCAAAACTATTAAGTGAACGAATGGCAGAAGGCTCGCTGCAAGGGACAGTAAAGTTCCTGTTCCAACCGGCGGAAGAAAACGCCGACGACTTGGGATTGACCGGTGCTCCTTACATGATCCGCGAAGGTGCGCTGGACGGTGTCGATGCCGTCATCGCCTTGCACATGAATCCGGGAAATCCGTACGGAGAGATGCTCGTGCATGACGGTTACAGCATGGCCAATGTTGATACGTTTCAGGCAACGGTGATGGGGACGGGCGGTCACTGTGCTTATCCACATCTCGGAACAGATCCGATCTGGGTGCTTGGCCCGGTGTTTCAAGCGCTGCACGGCATCGTGACTCGGCGTGTCACGCCGCTGGAGCCGGCTGTGATCAGCATCGGATGCGTAGAAGCTGGCTCTACCTTTAACGTGATCCCCACTGAGGCAACAGTAAAAGGGACCCTCCGCAGCTATGATCCGGCGATTCGCGAGCTGCTGATTGCGGAACTGGAAAAAGCGTTCAGTATCGTCAAAAACCTGGGCGGCAACTATACGCTCCACGTCGTACGCGGCGAACCGGCCCTAAAAAATGACCCTCGCGTCAACAGATGGATTCGGCAAACGATCACAGAGCTGTATCCGGAAAGCAGGATGATCGCCAAGCCGTTCGGACTTGGCGGAGAAGATTTTGGTTGGATGACGCAAGCCGTCCCGGGAGCGATGATTTTCCTCGGTGCGGCCACTCCCGATGGAGTCGTCCGCGACTTGCATACTCCGATTTTTGATATTGATGAACGCGTTTTGTCAATGGGCGCAGCTATATTCGCACATACAGCGAGCAAGTTCTTGGAAGGCGTCTATCAAATGTAAAGGTGATTCACATGTCGCATAAATTGGCGTTGATCGGGTTTGGTGTGGTCGTCACGAAGTCAATACATGGATGTCGCAGCAGACATGAAGAGTGTTCGATTCACCAACCAAACGGAAAAGTTTCCCCGCCCACCGCGTATACTGGTGATATGATGCTGAAAGCGGGTGAGTAAAACGTGACGCAACCGGCGAACTCATCGATGAGGAGCAAAGAGGCGGAGCCTTCCCACCGCATACAGGTCATCATCAACCATCCTGCAGCCCCCAAGCAGCCCCAGACGCTGGCCGAAAAGGTGCGGACCACAGCGGGGGCCGAGCTCGTACAGGTATTTGACGAGTTAGAGCGGATGATCGGTCTTTCCGAAGCAAAACGAGTCATGTACGAGATCTATGCCCTGCTGCGAGTCAACCTGGAACGGGAAAAGCAGAAGCTGAAGCAGGAAAAACAGGTATATCACATGGTGTTTACCGGCAATCCGGGTACGGGAAAAACGACCGTAGCCCGTATCGTCGGCAAGATTTTCAAGGAAATGGGAATTCTGCCGAAAGGGCATATGATTGAAGTGGAGCGGGCCGACCTGGTGGGAGAGTTTATCGGTCACACAGCGCAAAAGACGAGAGATTTGATCAAGAAAGCGCTGGGTGGCATTCTTTTTATTGACGAGGCGTACTCGCTGGCCAGAGGCGGGGAAAAAGATTTTGGCAAAGAAGCGATCGACTGCCTGACAAAAGCAATGGAGGATCAAAGGGATGAGTTTGTCTGCATCCTCGCAGGCTACACAGAAGAGATGAACGACTTCTTGTCGCTTAATCCCGGTATGCCTTCCCGCTTTCCGATCCAGATTCACTTCCAGGATTACAGCGTGGAGGAGCTGTTGCAAATCGCCGACTTGCTTGCTGCCGACAAAGAGTATGTGCTATCGTCACAGGCTAAGGAGAAGATGAGGCATCAGTTGATCAAGCTTCGCAACGACCCGTATCAGGTGAACTTCAGCAATGCCCGGTATGTACGCAATCAGATTGAACAGGCGATTCGTGCTCAGGCTGTCCGCTTGCTCAATTTGACAGAACCGTCTCGCGAAGAACTGCTGCTCTTGCGGGCGGAGGATTTTACTTTTATCCAAAGTTGAACGAGCAAGTGTTTTCAGCGTTGCAGGGACTGGCTGAGAGCTGGAATCGCATCCCCTGCTTGTTGTCCACAAACAGGGAGTACGGTATGATTACATCAGAGCGGGAGGAGTTCCCGATCTTTGTGAAGCGGAAAGGACGTATTGCCTATATGATGGAACCCTTGAATCAGAGACAAGAGCGGGCCTTGCTCGTTGGCTGCCTGCTGGATGGGCGTGACGAGCAGCAGATGCGGCTGTCTCTGGAGGAACTGGCTGAATTGGCCAAGACGGCTGGCGTAGAGGTAGCAGGCGTCTTCACCCAAAACCGCGACAGAATTGACCCAGCCTGGTACCTCGGTAGCGGCAAAATCACGGAGATTGCCCATTACGCCCATGATGTAGATGCGGACCTGGTCATTTTTAACGATGAACTGTCACCGACCCAGAACCGCAATCTGGATACGGTCTTTGACTGCAAAGTAATCGATCGGACACAGTTGATTCTCGACATTTTTGCTGGCCGCGCCCATTCCCGGGAAGGAAAGCTGCAGGTGGAGCTGGCCCAGTACAATTACCTGCTTCCCCGTCTGGCCGGGCAGGGGAAACAGCTCTCCCGGCTGGGCGGTGGGATTGGCACGCGAGGTCCGGGGGAAACCAAGCTGGAAAGCGATCGACGTCATATCAGGCGTCGGATTCGTGAATTGAAGCAGCAGCTTGAGGATGTCGTCAGGACGAGACAGCTGCACCGAGAGCGGCGGAAGAAGAACAGCGTCTACCAGATCGCACTGGTCGGTTACACCAATGCCGGCAAGTCCACACTGTTAAATCGCTTGACAGCCGCCGGAACGCTGGAAGAAGACAAGCTGTTTGCCACCTTGGATCCGACGACGCGGCAGCTGAAGCTGCCGAACGGCACGGATGTACTGCTGACCGATACGGTAGGATTCATACAGGATCTGCCGACGGCACTAGTGGCCGCTTTTCGCTCCACGCTGGAAGGGGTACGGGAGGCAGATCTGATCTTGCATGTGGTAGATGGTCATCACCCCGACTGCGAGATCCATATGGAAGTAGTGGAAAAGGTGCTGCGCGATTTGCAGGCTGACGGGATCTCCCGATTGGTCGTCTACAACAAGGCAGATCTGATCCAGGAAGGAACGTACCTGCCGCAGGCAGAACACGCCATTTTGATCTCTGCACTGCGTGACGAAGATCTGCATCGACTGCTTTGTACTATCGAAGAGATGGTCTGCGGCTCGTACAGGGAACTGATTCTGCACATCCCTGCCGAGAGGGGGGACCTGCTGTCGCTGTTGTACCGGGAAGGGATCGAGGTTCGACAGCAGTTCGTGGAAGAGGACGACGTCTACCAGGTACAGGTTCGCTTGAACCAGCAGAGTCCAGTGTACGGGCGGCTGTGCCCGTTTTTGGAAACGGATCAACAACAGCTTACATGATACATGACAATGGAAGAGTGTGAAGCATGCAGTCCCCGGCAACAGTGGGACAGTGACTGTTCGACTGTTGCCGAAGGGGCAGCCTCCCTCACCATCAGTTGCAGGAAGCATCCTTATAGAAGGTACTGATGAGGTTTTGGCAGAAAGGTGAGTCTGGTTCATGTTTGACTTGTTTACGTATGGACAGCAATTGGAACCAATAGTAAAAGAAGTAGAGGAACAAATCGCCGACCGTCATCGCGAGATTGCGGCAGTGGTCGATTACAATCAATTGAAAGTGCTGCGCTCGTTCCAGAAGCATGAAGTGAACGAGTTTCACTTCGCTCCTTCTACTGGATATGGATACGACGATGTCGGTCGGGCCACACTGGAATCGATCTACGCTGATGTATTTGGCGGTGAGGCAGCGTTGGTCCGCCCGCAGATCGTGTCGGGAACGCACGCGATCGCAATCTGCCTGTTTGGTATTTTGCGGCCGGGGGATGAGCTGTTGTACATCACCGGCAAACCGTATGATACGTTGGAGGAAGTGATCGGTGTACGCGGCGAAGGGCAAGGCTCGCTCAAAGAGTACGGGATTTCCTACCAGGCGGTAGCATTGAGGGAAGACGGTGAGGTGGACCTGCGGGGTGTTGCGGAGGCGATCACTCCGGCGACCAAGGTGATCGGCATTCAGCGCTCCAGAGGATACGCTGACCGCCCGTCCTTTTCCATCGCCAAGCTGGCTGAGATGATCCGGTTCGTCAAGGAGATCAACCCTGAACTGGTCGTGTTTGTCGACAACTGCTACGGCGAGTTTACGGAGCAGCAAGAACCGCTGCAGGTGGGAGCTGACATCATGGCCGGGTCACTGATCAAAAATCCCGGCGGGGGGATTGTCAAGACAGGCGGCTACGTGGTGGGCCGAGCCGATCTTGTGCGGTTGGCATCGTATCGCATGGCTGCTCCCGGGATCGGAGCCGAGGGTGGAGCCTCGCTCTATTCGCTGCATGAGATGTACCAAGGCTTTTTTCTCGCTCCCCATGTCGTCGGTGAAGCGTTGAAGGGAGCTGTCTTTTCTTCCGCTCTACTGGAGCGGCTCGGTTTTCGCACCAACCCGCTCTGGCACGAACCACGAACCGATTTGATTCAGTCAGTTGAGTTCGGTTCGGCCGATCGCCTGATCGCTTTTTGCCAAGGGATTCAGAAAGCAGCCCCGGTCGATGCCCACGTCACTCCCTATCCGAGCGAGATGCCGGGCTATGCCGATCCGGTGATCATGGCGGCGGGAACCTTTATCCAGGGGTCCAGCATCGAGTTTTCCGCTGACGGACCAATCCGACCGCCCTATCTCGGGTTTGTGCAGGGAGGATTGACTTACTCGCACGTTAAAGTGGGGATTCTGACCGCGCTGGACGAGATGTTGAAAAAAAATCTGCTCAACCTACAGCAGTAAAACGAGATTGAGATGAAGATATGGGAAGGAGCGATTCGGATGAAGCAATACCTGGACCTTTGCCGTAGAATTCTGGAGGAAGGAACGAAAAAAGAGGACCGGACAGGTACGGGAACGATCAGTGTCTTCGGCCATCAGATGCGGTTTGACTTAAGTGAGGGGTTTCCGCTGTTGACGACCAAAAAACTGCACACCAAGTCAATTGTCCATGAACTGCTCTGGTTTTTGATGGGCAGCACCAATATCCGCTACCTGCAGGAGCATAATGTCCGCATCTGGAATGAGTGGGCAGACGAAAACGGTGATTTAGGACCAGTCTATGGCAAACAGTGGCGTTCGTTTAGCGGGCCTAATGGCCAGACAGTGGACCAGATTCAGTGGGTGGTGGAGGAAATCAAACGAAATCCCGACTCCCGCCGTCTCGTGGTGAGTGCGTGGAATCCGACTGAACTGGATCAGATGGCTTTGCCTCCCTGTCACTGCCTGTTTCAATTCTACGTCGCGGAAGGGCGGTTGTCGTGTCAGCTCTATCAGCGAAGCGGCGATACGTTTTTGGGCATTCCCTTTAACATCGCCAGCTATGCTTTGCTGACCTGCATGGTTGCTCATGTGACCGAGCTCAAACCGGGCGAGTTTGTCCATACGATCGGGGATGCTCATCTCTATCTCAACCATCTGGAGCAGGTAAAAGAACAGCTCGCCCGGGAACCGCTGCCGCTGCCGACGTTAAAGCTCAATCCCGAGGTTCGCTCGATTACGGACTTTACGTATGACGACATCCAGTTTGTCAACTACCAGGCCCATCCGCACATCAAAGGGAGCGTTTCCGTATGATCAGCATGATTGTGGCTTACGCCAATGGACAGGTGATCGCCAAGGATGGGCAAATGCCTTGGCATCTGCCAGCCGATCTCCGACATGTAAAAGAGCTAACCACTGGACAGACGATCGTGATGGGACGCAGAACATTTGAGTCGATCGGTCGTCCCCTGCCCAATCGGCGCAACGTCGTCCTTACCCGCAGCCGTGACTTCTCTGCCCCGGGAGTGGATGTGGTACATAGCAAAGAAGAGGTGCTCGCCTTGGGCCATGTCTTTATCTTTGGCGGTGCTGAGTTGTACGCGCAGTTTTTGGATGTTGTCGACAGGCTGTATATCACTGAGATTGATCTGGATACGGAGGGCGATACGTTTTTTCCGGAGTGGGACCGCAATGCGTTTGAGCTTGTGGAGAAGCGGGAAGGCATAGTGGATGAGAAGAACCGTTATCCGCATACGTTTTATCTCTACGAGCGTAGACGCTAGCTCAAACACGTTTGTCCCCAGTGTGGTTTCTGGATCTGATATCAAATCATTGTCGCGGTTACAGCTGCTTGATTGCCTTAAATGGCATGCCTGCCAGAGGAATGTCGTTTAAGGCTTTTTTTGTGGGTAAGATGGATCAAAAAAGGGTAAAGTCAGAGAAAAGCGGATGAGAAAGGAGTCTGCTTCGGTTCTCTCTGGTAGGGTTAGGTATCGAGTGACGGGAATATGTTAAGATTTCTGTGTAAGTTTTTATTACGTGTATTGACAGCTTTTCTTCCTGTGGTTATAATGAAGACAGTTTCAAGGAGAGCTGAGTGTGACAGGAGGGAGGATTACAGGGATGAGCGATAATATTCGCCGAAACATGGCCCTCTTTCCCATGGGCATTGTGATGAAACTGACGGATCTGACAGCACGCCAGATTCGCTATTACGAGCAGCATGAATTGATTCATCCGGCCCGAACGGAAGGAAAGCAGCGTCTATTTTCTTTTAACGATGTGGACCGGCTGCTGGAAATCAAGGCACTCATCGAGCAAGGGTTGAACATAGCGGGGATCAAGCAGGTGATCAGCATGAAGGGTGAGCCTGCCGAGAGGACAGAAATCACCAATAAGTCGGAGCAGGCGAGAAAAGAACTGACCGACAAGCAGCTGCATCAACTGCTGAAGCAGCAACTGCTCCATCCCGGTTCTTCGCGGATGGGTGACACAGCCCTGATCCGTGGGGAATTGTCCCGCTTTTTTCACTAATTCATCAGCAAACGGTAGGAGGAGAAAACGATGAGCAAGTACACCAGAGAAGACATTCTGCGCTTGGCCAAGGAAGAAAACGTCAAGTACATCCGCTTGCAGTTCACTGACCTGATGGGCGTAATCAAGAACGTGGAGATCCCGCTTTCTCAGCTGCCCAAAGCACTGGACAACAAGATGATGTTTGACGGTTCTTCTATCGAAGGGTTTGTTCGCATCGAGGAGTCGGATATGTACCTGTATCCGGATCTGGACACTTGGGTAGTCTTTCCGTGGGGAACCGAAGAAGGCAAAGTAGCCCGCCTCATCTGTGATATCTACATGCCGGACGGCACTCCGTTTGAAGGGGATCCACGCTACATCCTGAAGCGCACCCTGAAAGAAGCGGAAGAGTTGGGCTTCACTGCTTTCAACGTTGGACCGGAACCTGAGTTCTTCCTGTTCAGACTGGACGAAAAAGGGGATCCGACGCTTACGCTGAACGACCAAGGCGGTTACTTCGACTTTGCGCCGCTAGATCTGGGTGAGAACTGCCGTCGTGACATCGTGCTTACGCTGGAAAAAATGGGCTTTGAAGTGGAAGCTTCTCACCACGAAGTGGCTCCCGGTCAGCACGAAATCGACTTTAAATACGCCAATGCCGTGCAATCGGCCGACGAGATTGCAACCTTTAAACTGGTAGTTAAAACGATTGCTCGTCAGCATGGGCTGCACGCCACCTTTATGCCGAAGCCGTTGTTCGGGGTAAACGGATCCGGCATGCACTGCCACCAATCGCTGTTCCGTGGCAACGAAAATGCTTTTTACGATGAATCCGATCCGCTCGGCCTGAGTGAGACAGCCAAGCACTATCTGGCAGGTATTCTGGCACACGCTCGCGGGTTTGCTGCCATCACCAATCCGCTGGTTAACTCCTATAAGCGCCTGGTGCCTGGCTATGAAGCGCCATGCTATGTCGCTTGGTCGGCGAAAAACCGTTCGCCTCTGGTGCGGATTCCGGCGTCCCGCGGTCTGAGTACGCGGATTGAGGTGCGCAACCCTGACCCGGCTTCCAACCCGTACCTGGCACTTGCTGTCATGCTGAAAGCGGGACTGGACGGAATCAAGAACAAGCTGGCACTGCCTGCGGCGATTGACCGCAACATCTACGTGATGACCGAAGATGAGCGGGAAGCTAGCGGTATCGAGAGCCTGCCTTCTACGCTGAAGGAAGCAATTGAAAGCCTGAAAGCTGATCCGGTGATTTGTGAAGCTCTTGGTGAACACGCGCTGGTTCATTTCGTAGAAGCAAAAGAAATCGAATGGGACATGTTCCGCACACGCGTCCACGATTGGGAGCGCGAACAGTACATGAGTACCTATTAATCGCATAATTGCCGCACCCCTTGCGCCTGCTGGCGCGGGGGTGTTTTGCTTTTCGCTCTCCATTTTCCAAGAAAAGAGAGGCGGAAAGCCTGAAAAGAGAGAGTTCACCGTCTGACTTCAGCAACAGTTAGCTGGGTGGAGTCAGGGCGACGGTGTATTTGCGCGCTCAAACAGACTGAAGAATCACAAGACCGGCCGCCCCATACGCACGTCGCAAATCCTCTGAACATGGGCATTGTCAACTCACGTTTACCACCGAATCCTACACGTTGCCTCATCTGGTATGCAGCATCTCAGGAAGGTTACTGTATTTGCAGAACAGCTAGAGATGGAGATTGATATTCCGTAGGTTGATTCAACTCCGTTTGTACAACGCGAAGACTGATGATATCGCCAGCAGCAAGGGTTTGTTGAATCGTAATGGAAACGGTCTGTGGGGGAATTGTTGAGAAAATCGGACCGATTCCAGTGTCCCCAACAAATATCTGAAAATCTGCAGCAACGGAAACATGGTTTAGGTTTGCAGAGATTTGGTATACTCCAGTATCGAGCACGGTTATGGTATTGGTTGCGACATCGGGAATCGTGTTCAGTGCAGGACCGCTCGTAACAAAATCAATAAGATCGTCAGCTAGAGCAGTACCTGAACCAGAATAAAGCGATCCGAAGCCCAAAAGGGGCCCTGGGTCGCCCTGAGGTCCCGGAGGTCCAGCGGGCCCTGGTTCACCTTGAGGTCCGGGGGGTCCTGCAGGTCCTGGCTCACCCTGAGGTCCCGGAGGTCCGGCAGGTCCTGGCTCACCCTGAGGTCCCGGAGGTCCGGCAGGTCCTGGCTCACCCTGAGGTCCCGGAGGTCCAGCGGGTCCTGGCTCACCCTGAGGTCCCGGAGGTCCAGCGGGTCCTGGCTCACCTTGAGGTCCCGGAGGTCCAGCAGGTCCTGGCTCACCCTCATATCCTGGAGGTCCAGGCGGCCCTGGAGGTCCCGGCATTCCCGGAGGTCCAGCAGGCCCTGGAGGCCCTTGCATCCCTGGAGGTCCAGCAGGTCCTTGCATTCCCTGAGGTCCTGGGGGGCCTTGTTCTCCCCAAGGCCCTCGAGGTCCCCTAGGTCCCCGTATTCCTCGAGGCCCTCGAGGCCCCCGTGGCCCTGGCTTTCCATATCGGTGTCTTCCACCCTTCCGAACTTTAAAAACAAACGACTTCGTTTTTGGTGCGCCACAACTTATTCTGAAAATTTTATCCTTGCCTCTTCTTCGTTTAGGACATCTCAGAATAATCACCTCCTGTGATATAGTTACATTATGGAAGGGCTCTTGAGTTGGAATGGAGTTGTACCTAGTTGGCTCGGTAATTTTTGAAATAGCGCAAATGTCATCCATTTAAGCAACAATGAACCATCTTTTCCTCTTTACTTCCAATTATTCTGCTCCCGTTTCCGCAGCGGAGCAGGGACTTTTATCGATCCAAGGGATTGACAGATAAAGAAGAATCGGGTAATGTTGCTTTTGATTAGTCGACTAACTAACGGGAGGCAGACAGTTGGAATTTCACTATTCGGATGCCTTGACGCACTTGATGGGGCACGTGTTAAAGCTCCATCGGGAGAATGTGGATTTTCTGATTCAAGCGTATGATGTATATCCTGGCCAGCCACCGCTGCTGATGCGGCTAGTAGAGAAGGACGGTCAGGTTCAGAAAGAGCTGGCCAGTCGATTGAGCATCAAGCCAGCTACACTGACGGTGATGGTGAACCGAATGGAAAAAAACGGGCTGGTCTTACGAAAACCGGACCCTGTCGATCAAAGGGTATCTCGTGTTTTTCTCACTGACAAAGGCCGCCGTGCCGCAGAAGCAGTCACCCAAGCCTTGTCCGTGATTGAATCTGCTTGTCTTCAACATGTAGATGAGGAGGAGAAGCGACTGTTGCGGCGGTTGCTGCAGCAGATGTACCGAAACCTGGAAGAATTCAAGCGAGAGCAGCAGCGTTAACGTGAATACAGACAGAAGCGCACGAACTGCAAGGACTAGGAGAAACCATCTTGTAAAGGAAGGGTATGAAGAGACATGAGCAACCTCGCGGGGATCGATACGGCTGTCCAGTCGTCGACGCGTTCGCGTCGCTTGTGGATGGCGGTGATCTTGGGGTCATTAGCGGCATTTGGCCCTTTGTCGATCGATATGTATTTGCCGTCTTTACCAACTATTGCGAAAGATTTGCATACAAGCACATCGCTGACACAGCTCAGCCTGACGTTTTTCCTACTGGGCCTCTCGCTGGGTCAACTGCTTGTCGGACCGATCAGCGATGTGCGGGGACGACGTACCCCGCTGCTGATTGGACTAGCGGTTTACGCTGCCGTCTCGCTGCTTTGCGCATTTAGTCCTTCTATCTGGGGATTGATTGCGCTACGGTTTGTTCAGGGGCTTGCCGGGGCGGCAGGAATTGTGATTTCTAGGGCCATCGTGCGAGATTTGTATTCCGGATCCGAGTTGACGAAGTTTTTTTCATTACTGATGCTGGTCAATGGAGCTGCACCCATTCTTGCTCCTATTGCAGGCGGGCAATTGATGCAGATAACGTCTTGGCCGGGCGTGTTCGTGATTCTCAGCGTCTGGGGGATGGTGATGCTGCTGGCTGTACTGTTCGGTCTGCCGGAGACTCTGCCAGTCGAACGACGCTCAAAAGGGGGAATCAAGAACACGCTGAACACCTTCCGCAGCCTGCTGCGAGACCGGGTGTTCATGGGGTATGCGTGCTCACAGGGACTGGTCATCGCGGCGATGTTTGCCTATATATCCGGTTCGCCATTCGTCATTCAAAATCTCTTCGGAGCATCGCCCCAACTGTATAGTTTGTTCTTTGCGATCAATGGACTTGGCATCATTATCGCCAGCCAGTTGACGGGTAGGTTGGCGGGTCGAGTGGATGAGACCAAACTGCTCATCAGCGGTCTTGTCATTGCGGCGCTGGGTGCTACCGGGCTGCTGATCATGATTTTGTCGGGAGGTGGGCTGTATACGATTCTGCCGCCGCTGTTTTTGGTCGTATCCAGTGTAGGGATTGTCAGCACCACTACGTTTTCGCTGGCGATGCAGAATCAGGGGCAGTCGGCAGGCAGTGCATCGGCGCTGCTGGGGCTGATGTCGTTCATTGCTGGTGGACTCGCGGCTCCACTAGTGGGCCTAGGGGGAAGCGATACGGCCATCCCGATGGGGGTCGTGATTGCTGTCGCAGATCTTGGTGCCGTCTTGTGCTTTATCACGATGGTTCGCCGCAGAAAAACGACAAGATGATCCCGTGCGACAGGGGGAAGAATCTTCGTAGGATGAAACTTTCCCCACTTGGTTTACGTAAGATAAGAGAGTACCACACTTACACGTAACGGATCGAATGTTTTTCCGAGGAGGAAGCCAGATGGAGATTTTTTTGTGGATCGTAATCGTCGCTCTCTTCGTTCTTAGCATTGCCGGTATCTTTCTGCCAGTTCTGCCGGACACCGTGTTTTTGTGGGCCGGGTTTTTGCTTTATCACTTTTTCGTCGCCGACCCAGGCATGGGCCTGCCTGCTTCCTTTTGGTGGGGGATGGTCGTGCTAAGTATCATGCTGTTTGGCGCAGATCTGCTGACCAACCTGTATTTTGTAAAGAAGTACGGTGGTTCGAAGTGGTCTTCATTCGCCGCCGTTGTGGGTCTGCTGCTTGGTCTGCTCGTTTTTCCGCCGTTCGGGATGCTGATTCTGCCGTTTTTGCTCGTTCTGGCAGTCGAGATCGGACTGGAGAAAAAGAAACTGGACAGCGCGCTGAAAGTGGCGGTGGGGACACTGATTGCTTTTCTCGGCAGTACCGTAGTCAAAATCGCGATTCAGCTTGCGATGATCGCTTGGTTTTTCCTGGCATTGTAGTGTTTTGGCCGATGATGACCGACGATCAAGATCAATTCTGTCTCTGACGCCACAGACGAACAAGTTGAGATAGCAGGGTGCCCGTTGTCACCCGCTTCTTCACATCGCAGAAGAGGGACGATGTGACTGGATCAGTTCAGGCTTGAAACCTGGTGGATAGTCGGAGAAAATGACAATAGGTGGAGCCAAGCGGCGTGTCTCGACACCGTCATGGTGTAAACTGATCATCGCAAAAAGGAAGGAAGCTCGTTGAAGATAGGATACAGAACGATCAAGACGGCAGTCGGGACGGCATTGTCCATTTTTATTGCTCAGCAAGCAGGATTGACGTTTTACGCAGCCGCAGGAATTATCACCATATTGTGTGTGCAGGTGACAAGGAAAAAGTCGATCGTCACGGCGATTCACCGTCTGTTTGCCTGTTTGTTGGGATTGGTGATCGGGGTTCTCTTTTTTGAGGGGCTGGGCTATCACCCTTATACGTTCGGACTTTTGCTGCTTGTCTTCATCCCGCTGATCGTTCGTCTGAAAGTGAACGAAGGTTTTGTCACCAGTGCCGTCGTGCTGCTGCACATCTATTCGTTGGAACGGGTCGACCTAGCGATTATCGCCAACGAATTGGCACTGCTTTCAATCGGGATCGGCGTAGCGCTGCTGATGAACCTGCACATGCCTAGTGCAGAAAAGGAATTGCAGCGACTGCAGCAACAGGTGGAGCGCAATTTTGCCACCGTGCTGCGGGAATTCTGCTATTATCTGCGCAACGGCAGCAGCGACTGGGATGGTCGAGAGATGCTGGAAACGGTACAGCTGCTGGAACAGGCGATCCGTTTGTCGGTACAGGACGTGGAGAATCGTCTGATCAAGCCGGAGGATGAATACTACCAGTATTTCACGATGCGGGCAAAACAGTTTGAGTTGCTGGAGCGGATGCTGCCCATCGTCTCTTCACTCGATCAGCAGGTGCCTCAGGGAGGGCAGATTGCTGACTTTCTGGATCACTTGAGCCAGTCGATCCACCCTGGAAACACCGCTTATCTCTTTTTGGACAAGCTGAACGAGATGCGCAAGGAACTGCAGCAATCCCCGCTTCCCAAGACGAGAGAAGAGTTTGAAACTCGAGCTTCTCTGTTTTATCTGCTGCGGGAGATCGAACAGTATCTGCACATCAAGCATGAACTTGGCAGGGAAGAGAGAGCGGGCAACCACCATCGTGCTGGAGGGAATCTGGAAAAAGAAACAAGCTGACACTGCAGGATGCAGATGTGTCAGCTTGTTTTTTCATTCATACAATTAAAGGTAGAACATATGTCACGCGTCCAACTTTTTCAATGCGGAAGGGAAGCTTGTCCGATGGGCTTCTCTAGTGAACCAGACGATAGACGCCAATCACTTTTCCCAAGATGGTGACAGATTGCAGGATAATCGGTTCCAAAGCAGCATTCTCCGGCTGAAGGCGAACGTGCGTTTTTTCTTTGAAAAACCGCTTCACGGTCGCTTCATCTTCCTCTGTCATCGCTACGACAATGTCCCCGTTGTTAGCCACATTTTGCTGGCGAACGATCACATAATCGCCGTCCAGGATGCCGGCTTCGATCATACTGTCCCCTGATACCCGCAACATAAAGACATTATCTGTCGAGACGAGATTCTCTGGAAGTGGAAAATAATCTTCCACATGTTCGACGGCCGTAATCGGCTGTCCTGCGGTAACTTTTCCTACTACCGGAATGCGAACGACCGACATTTCAAAATCGGGCTGATAGCGGTTATCCTCGGAAAGTAGTTCGATTGCCCGCGGCTTGGTGGGATCTCGACGAATCAAGCCCTTTTTCTCCAATCTGGCCAGATGGCCGTGAACCGTGGAGCTGGATGCTAATCCGACGGCTTCACCGATCTCTCGTACAGACGGAGGGTAGCCCTTGTCCTTTACCTCTTTCCGAATAAAATCCATGATTGCCTGTTGCCGGCTGGAAAGCTTGGTCATGCTTACACCTCTACTCTCGATCCAATATTTTTCTACATTATACCATGGGATCTTGCGTTCGACAAACATAAGTTCGATTTTTTTGTTGACATGAACATATGTTCGCATGTACAATAACACCAACAGGAACAAACGTTTGGAAAACGAATGTTCGTCCATTTTAGGAGAAGTTGAGGTGTATGATACGTATGAATCACGTTCACTCCAGATATAGAAGCGGCCGACATAAGGGGAGAATCGGCATTACGCGCGGTCAGGCTCTGTTGATTTTGCTAGCATGTTCTCTTTTCTTTTCTTTGCTCACAGGGTTCGTCTTTGCAGCCGCTGAGGAAGAACAAGGCTATTCTTCGCACAAGCTGGTAACCGTTCAGCCGGGTGACAGCGTGTGGGAGTTGGCCGTAAAATATCAGGAAGAGGCGGGTATCGATCTGTATGAGTTGATTGACGCAATCAAGACGAGCAACGATTTGCCTGGGTTTGTTATCTATCCCGGTCAGAATCTGATCATTCCGCTTGATAGGTAACGGTGTTGCTAGCCTGCTAGCCTTCTCCCATCTACAGGTCGATGCGATTCTGTTTCTGTGATATAATGACGGGACAATGCTTGGGGATGGGAGGGGAGACAATGGTTACAGACGCAGAAATCCGGCGAATTAACGAACTGGCTAAAAAATCAAAGCAGCAGGGATTGACGGATGAGGAGAAGCAGGAACAGCAAACATTGCGCCGGAAGTACATCGATTCTGTTCGCACATCGTTAAAGGCCAGTCTGGACTCCATCCGGTTTGTCGAAGATGTGGAAGAGGGCGACCAGCGGCGCAAACACTAAGCAGCAGAAAGAGAATAGCAATCATCAAGCCCGCAGTGATTTGCGGGTTTTTTCGCTGTGCTTGGCAACGGAGACCTGGCTGCGGTAGACTGGAAAAGACAGTAAGCGCGGCAGGAGCTAACCGGCCGGGTGCACCGATGATACGAGAGGGGTGGAGAAAATGGCTCTGTTGGCGGTGGCAGTAGGGGGAGCGATTGGTTCTGTGCTGCGCTACCTGATCGGACTGTGGGCCAATCAGCCAGGTTGGCCGCTGGGAACATGGCTGGCCAATCTGATCGGTTCGTTTCTGATTGGGTTGGTTTACGTATGGGGAAAGGAAAAAGGATGGCTCTCGCCAGAACTGTATCTGCTGCTTGCGACCGGTGTGATGGGCGGGTTCACGACCTTTTCTACCTTTTCACTGGAGACGGTATCGTACTTTTTGCAGGGGATGCCCTGGCGAGCGGGCCTCTACATACTGACTAGCGTAGGTTCTGGTTTATTGGCAGTCTCGTGTGGTTGGTGGCTGGGACGTCAATTGTTATAAAAGTAGGAAGTACGCCAGCAAGATCGTTCGGGAAAGGAGTCAGGGCCATATGACCATTCGTCATCCCGCGTACCCGGAGGAACAGAAGCGATTGGAGCGGACGGTTCAGGTGGTTGATCAGGAGATCAAGCTCCTGCGGGAAGATGTCCGGGAAGCCACAGACGACGATGTCAAGCAGATCATCAACCAAAAGAAAGCAAAAGAACTGGTCTATTTGGAGACCGCTCGGGAAAAGCCGTACTTTGGGCGGGTCGACTTCAGTCGGGCGGAGACAGGAGAGCACGACACGGTTTACATCGGTAAACGGGGAATTGTAGATAGCACCAGCCTGGATGCCGTTGTGATCGATTGGCGGGCTCCGATTGCCAGCTTGTTCTATAGCGGTGAGAGTACAGATGCTTGTTACCGTACACCGAAGGAGCTTGTTCGTGGAGAGGTGACCTTAAAGCGTAATTTTGCGATCGAACAGGGTGTGATTACCGGCATATACGATGGTGCGCTGAAGGAGACGATCCAAAAAGAGATCGGCAGCCCTGACGACTTCCTGGGAGAGGGGTTTATTGATGAGTTTCTCGCATCCAGTCTGAATCAGACCAACGATAGCCGTCTGAAGGACATCGTTGCAACGATTCAGTCAGAGCAAAACGAGATCATCCGTGCAGAAAAAGATCGTCCGGTTATCGTTCAGGGTGTGGCCGGCAGCGGGAAGACGACAATCGCGCTGCACCGCTTATCCTATCTGATTTACAACTATCAGGACACGCTCTCTTCCAAAAAGTTTATGGTGTTCGCTCCCAACCGCTTGTTCCTCAATTACATTTCCGAAGTGTTGCCGGAACTGGGAGTAGAGGATGTCCAGCAGTCCACATTTCTGGAGTGGGCCAGTCGGGAGATCAAGACAGAAGTGCCGAAAGGGTGGCGCATGATCGATCCTGGGCGGACACTGCGGCTATTTTTTGAGCACAGCGCAGAGCAGGAACGAGAGAGGGACATCACCCGCAACCGTCTCCGTTTCAAAGGCTCCTTGGCGATGCGTGACACGCTTGATTGTTATGTGGGGTACTTGATTGACGAAGTAATTCCTTTTCGCCCCGTACGATTTTTGTATAAAAAAACAGAACGGGTGTTTTCCGTCTCCGGCGCGGATATTCGTGAATTGTTCACAGAGCAATACGGTTCACTGCCGCTGGCCGAGCGGGTTGTGATGCTCCGGAAACATTTGAAGCAGCAGTTGACCAAACAGTTTTACGCCCATATCCGTGAACTGAAAATGGATCTGGACAAGCAGGCGTTGCTCCGGTTTGAAGCAAAGTTGGAACAGATGATCGATGCCTATTTTAAGGATTGGCCGTCTTTTGAGGTGTTCGCAGCCTACCGCGAACTGCTTACGGACCCGCGGAAGCTTCGAAAACTGGTGCCAGATTATATTCAAGATGAGGTGATCGGTGATGTGAGTCAATCTTGCCGTCTGTTGTTTGAACAGGAACGGCTCGAGGCGGAAGATGTGGCTCCGCTGCTTTACCTCAAGCATTTGCTGCATGGCTCAAAAAAGCAGCTTACGTTTGATCATGCGGTGATTGATGAGGCACAGGACTTGAGTGCGCTTGAAATCCTGCTGATCGCTCAGATGACCAAACGACAATCGGTTACGGTCGTCGGCGACCTGGCTCAGGCCATTCATTCGTATAGAGGATTGGAAGACTGGCGGGAACTGCTTGAAGGCGTGTTCACCGATGACCGTGCGGCCTTCTACACGCTCCAACAAAGTTATCGTTCAACGGTGGAGATCATGCGTCTGGCCAGTCGGGTATTGAGCGCTGTTGAACTGCCGGGGATTACTCCGGTACAGCCGGTCCTGCGGCACGGGAAAGAACCATTGATCGTACCCGTCGGCAAACCATCCGAGATGTATCAGGACTTGGCCAATCGGGTCCGAGAGTATCTCGAAGCAGGCTACTCCTCGATAGCCATCGTGGGCCAAACGGTGGATGCAAGCCGCCGTGCCGCGAAAGCGGTTCGTCCCCTGCTGCCTCAGGTGGTGCTGCTCACGGCCAAAGATACCGCATACCCAGGCGGTGTGACGATTCTCCCGGCGTATCTAACCAAAGGACTGCAGTTCGATGTGGTCTTGCTGCTCGATGTCGATGAGGACCAGTATCCGTTGGACCGGGAAGCGGCAAAACTGCTGTACGTGGCGATGACACGTCCGGTTCACCATTTGGTGATCTACCATATGCAGGGGAAGCTCTCCTCTTTGCTGGCAACAGATAGGGCAGAGAAGAAAGAGATGACAGGTTGAGAGAATGCTAGGACCTAGGACAGTAAAAATGCAGCGTGAGACAAACGATCTGTCGCACGCTGCATTTCTTAGTGATCGCCCGTGTTTCCTTTGCTGGGATTGGTAATCACGTATCCTTCCTGGGGAAGATAAAGATAATCAATCACCACTCCATCGAGAAGCGGCTCCCCTTCTTCCAGAACCACGTCAATCTCTTTGTCTGTCGAGATGACCACATCACCATCTGTTGGCTTGTCCAGCGTCAAACCATAGTGGGCGTGGTTGCCGTGTCGATGCGTCACGTAGACGCGCAGCTTCATTTCCTTGTCTTCTTCTTTTGCCAGCACTTCAGCCAACTTCTTGGCGGCGTTGCGGGTAATCTTGCATTTCATCTGGCATTCTCCTAACTATTTGCTAACGATGTGAAAACGCTTTGCTCCCATCATACCAGAGAAAGATTTTGGGACGCAAATCACTTCTTGCATCTCGCAAAACAACATGTGCTTCTGGCTAAGGGATACCAATAATAGAACGTTGACTTTTTAGGCCGGTTCGTAGTACACTATCTTCTGTTGTTTTGGCAATCTATTAGATAGATGGATGGGTGTCCGAGAGGCCGAAGGAGCACGATTGGAAATCGTGTAGACGGGGATAACTCGTCTCGTGGGTTCAAATCCCACCCCATCCGCCATCATTCAGACAAAACACCTCTGTACAGAGGTGTTTTTTGCATCGTTTGGTTTTGCCGTTCAGATTGTTGACGATCCATGTGCGATTCGCAGCTCCTACCATCAATCCGCCAAAGCAGACTGTTTTTTTTATCTCACCTCTCCATCCTGATGATTCCCTACCAGAGAAAACTGCTCTTCCTGTCTCAGAGAATCAACATGTCGCAGCTGATTGCAGCAAGCGTTTGCCGATCTGCGACATACGGACCGTTTGCAGGCCTATAAAACGGTGCAAAAGGTTTGGTCCAGAAATTGCAAGAGACACGGAATGTAGGTTCTTGATCCATTTGCAGGAAGGGAGATGGTAATGGATGAAAATCTGGAAAAAGGGGATCGCGCTCTTCTCGCTCTTCGCTTTCCTCGCTATGATGATGCCCGATGCTTCTGCTGCAGGCAGTTTTGTCACCAAGACGTATAACGGACGAAACTACAAGCTGTATGTACCGGGTGGTTATTCTGCCGACACCCCTGTTCCCTTGGTTGTGATGCTGCATGGCTGTACGCAAGACCCTGATCAGTTTGCCGCAGGGACGCAAATGAATGTGTTGGCTGAATCGCATAATTTTCTCGTTCTCTACCCTGAACAGCCTTTATCGGCCAATATCAACAAGTGTTGGAATTGGTTTGAGCCTGCGCATCAATCCAGAGGCAGTGGGGAGCCAGCGCTGATTGCCGGGATGGTGAACCAGACCAAGTCGCAATACACTATCGACGACAACCGGGTCTACATAGGCGGACTATCGGCAGGAGCAGCGATGAGTGTGATCATGGGAGCGGCGTATCCTGACGTGTTTGCGGCCATTTCGGTCGGGGCAGGTCTGGAATACAAAGCGGCAACGAGCGTAACATCTGCCTATACAGCGATGCGTAGTGGCGGGCCTGATCCCGTTCAGCAAGGCAACAAAGCGTATACCGCGATGGGCAATAGAGGCAGAGTCGTCCCGGTTATCGTGTTTCACGGAACATCTGATTACACAGTATATCCCGTCAATGCCGATCAAGTGATCTCGCAGTGGGCCCAAACAAACGACCTGGCGGCTGATGGCGTCGACAACAACCAGATCGATGACACAGCGGACCAAACGATACACAGTGCCGTGCCTGGAGGCCGATCTTATACCAAGTATGTTTACGAGGATCAAAACGGCTTCATTGTCATGGAAAAATACCTGGTGGACGGAATGGGGCATGCCTGGTCCGGAGGGAGCAGCACAGGTTCCTATACAGATCCGCAAGGGCCGAATGCTACGCAGCTCAGTTGGGACTTTTTCCTAGATCACCCGATGGACGGAGCGGACGAAATCGATACGACGCCGCCGATCACAACGGCAAATCCGTCCAGCGGTACATTCGCCCATCCTGTGTCTGTCACATTGCAGACGAATGAACCAGCGGCTACCTACTACACGCTTGACGGAAGCACGCCTACCACGAACTCTGCCAGGTATACCGATCCGATCCTCATCCAGACAACGTCCACGCTGAAGTTCTTTAGCCAAGATGAGAGCGGGAACAGTGAGTCTGTAAAAACGGAGACGTATACCATACAAGGGGACGGCACTCCTTTTACATTTGCATCCATTGCTGCGGAAGACGGCTATGTCGGCCAATATCCAGCCGATGGAGCAAGCGCGACTGTCCATAAAGTCGGCGATAAGGGGATGTACAACACGGATACCTATCGTACGATTTTATCTTTCGACACCAGTTCCCTGCCCGATACAGCCAACATAACAGGGGCGAAGCTCAGGGTCTACCGAAAATCCTTGACCGGAACTGTCGGCGGTGTTGCCGTCGCGATCAAAAGCGGGACGTTTGGCGCGAATGGCAGTTTAGAGCAGGCCGATTACGCCGCAGCGTCTTCCGCAGCGCATATCGCTACCCTGTCGGTTCCCACGGCTAATAACGACTACGCGGAAGTGGATCTGCCGCCTAGCTCCTTCGCCTATCTCAATAGGAGCGGAAAAACTCAACTTCGCCTAACAGCCACTACAAACAGCGACTTTGCCTCCGATGTGTTGGAAATATACGGCGGCGAGTCCCATGCATACAAACCGGTTCTGATCATAATGATGGAGTAATCCGACCTTTGCTGATTTGCTGCAGGATCGTAAGCCCGGTTTTTCTTCCTGGAGCAGGGGAAGCGGGCGGGGCTATCGAAGAGAATAGGTGCAAGCAACCACCAAAAAATTCAGAAGGAAGGTGAACAGGATCTTATGCCAAAGAAGGTGCTCATCGTAACAGGTGATGCAGTTGAAGCGCTGGAGATCTTTTATCCCTACTATCGCTGTCTGGAAGAAGGGCTAGAGGCAGTGATCGCATCCCCAACCAAAAAAACGCTGAATACCGTGTGTCACGACTTTGAACCGCACAGCGAAACCTACACCGAAAAACCTGCGTATCGGTTGGATTCCCACGTGTCGTTTGCAGAAGTGAAACCGGAAGAGTTTGACGGTCTGATCATTCCGGGCGGCCGGGCTCCCGAGTACATCAGGCTCAACCCGCTGCTGAAGCCTATCCTTGCTCACTTCTTTGAAGCGGATAAGCCGGTGGCAGTGATTTGCCACGGAGTGCAGGCGCTCACAGTGATCAAGGAACATCTGCAGGACAAAGAAATGACGGCTTATCAAGCCTGCAGACCGGATGTGGAGACTTGTGGTGGAATCTACAAGGAAGACACCTTGCACGTCCACGGCAAGCTGGTATCCGGCCATGCCTGGCCCGATCTTCCCGGCTTTATGCGGGAGTTCATCCGCCTGCTCAACCAGTAGAGCAACGTTTGACATGGTTTCAGGATTGTAGTTGACGGAAGCATGCCGACAAAACGGCATGCTTCTTTTTGTCCTCCGACAAGCTTATGTTTGCCCTGTATTTGCTAACTCCTGGGCACCTCTGTGTTTACAACCCGTCGCCTTTCTTAAAACGCGCTTTACGGTGCGTTAACGATAGCCTCACCTTGCTGGTTTACGATAAAACAGAAGCGTACTTGAGCTTGCACGCTAAACTTGCTGCCAGCAGGAGGGATATCATTGGATACTGGAAGCCACGTGTTGTTTGGATTAACCTTGGCGGGATTGGCTCATGTAGATCCGTTGGTTGCGGAGCATCCGGCCGTAGCCGAGGCGGTGCTGATCGGCACGTTGATCGGATCGAACGCTCCCGATTTCGATGCGGTTGTTCGCCTGAGAGGGTATCCGGCTTATCTGCGCTACCACCGCGGCATGACCCATTCCCTTCCCGCACTGGTGATTTGGCCTGTGCTGATTACGCTGCCGCTGATCTTCGGCAGTGAGCTGTACCAGTACGGGCATGTACTCTTCCTCTGGACATTGGCGGCTGTCGTGCTGCACGTACTGCTCGACATGCTAAACAGCTACGGCGTACAGTCTCTTCTTCCCTTATCCAAAAAATGGGTCCATCTCGATATTCTTGCCATCTTTGAACCGTTCTTATTTCTGCTTCATATCACAGGACTCCTGCTCTGGTTGGGCACGACATGGGAGCCCAGTCTCATCTTCGTTGGCGTGTATGGAGCGACAGCTCTCTATGTAGCCGTACGCGCCTGGCAGCACAGTCGGCTGGTGCAGCAGCTAAAACGTTCCTTCTCCCAACTGAAGGCATGTCATGTCTTGCCCAGTTTTCATTGGTTCCACTGGAGCTTTGTCGTGGAGACGGAAACCTGTTTTATCACCGGCAAAATCGTGTACGGCCAAATCAAGAGAGAAGAAATTTATCCAAAAGAAGAGCGAACAGAGGTGATCAAAGCTACCATGGGTACCGACGGTGTCCGGGCATTCCTCGGGTTCGCGCAGCGCATTCACGTCACCTGCAAAGAGATTCAGGACGGCTACGAAGTGTACTGGAGCGACGTACGTTTTTGTTACGACCGCAAACTGCCGTTTGGCGCAGACATTGTCCTCGACCGGAATCTCAATGTGGTTCGTGACAGACTAGGCTGGCGGAAAAAAGCCTGGGACCCCCCGTTCGTATGAGCGACTGATGAGCACCTGCAACGGCAGGTGCTTTTTCTTTGACTCATGCAGGAGAAAGGGTAAAACGGGCGGGACTAAATCTGTAGTGGAAAAGAAATACTAGACCATAGCCAGTCCATTCCAAAGTGACAGGAGGGGTCTGATGATCTCGGCCAAGCAAAGAGAGATGCTGCTAAAACAGCTGCGCAGCGACGAGAGCAAACTGGTCAACATCGTTTTAATCGATGAAGAACAGGTGGCAGGTGAGATTGAACAGGCGACCAGCGACGGTATTCAACTTGTCGACGGTCGTCGGTACAGCTATGACCAAATCCGTGAGATCAATGGACTATATTAGGAACCGTAATCGTTGACAGCAAAAAAGTGGCGGAGTCCGTCCGGCAGCATTCGTTGCCAAAAGCCCCACAGATGATCGCCTGCATCCTCTACATATGCCAGATCGGCACGCTTCTCGACAAGCACCTGTTTGATGCGGCGGTTCCAGTCAACGAAATCAAAGGTACCGATATGGGTCTCTACTGCTGTTTCATCCAGTCCCACAACCATCCACAATTGCAGCCAAGAGAGGTCTGTTTCTTGCTGAATCCGTTCCAGAGTAGGTTGGAAGAACGCACCAGACAAGGAAAGGACACGGCTAAACACGGTAGGATAGTCGAGAGCCAAGTGCAGCGATACGGTACCCCCTAAGGAGTCGCCGGCCAACAATCTCGCTGCGGGGTCTTGTCGAACCGGATAGCGCTGCTCAATATAGGGCAGCAGCTCCTCGACAAAAAAGCACTTGTAGGCTTCATTCCGTTCTCCGATCGCGGAATATTCGCTGGTTCGCTTGCTTCGTTCGACAGAGACGCCGACGATGATGATCGGCTCCATCCCTTCGTTTAGGATCAGTTGGTTGGTCAGGGTGGCGATCCGCCCCATCGTGAAAAAATCATTTCCGTCCTGGCAGTAGACCACAGGGTAGGACAACAATTCGTTGTACCCGGGGGGAAGGTACACCTTCACCGGACGAAATGCGTTGAGCAAGCGGCTGGGCACCTCTTCTTTGACGATCGTGCGTTTCAGATATTCAGACATGGCGAACACCTCTTTTCCGGGATTTTTGGGACCCTTTGCAGGTTGAGAAGCAGTTTTTGCTAAAAGTTATCCTTGAAAAATACTAATACAGATTTTATGATAAATGATAACAGCATGCAAATAAACCCTGTAATAGCGAGGTTATAACAACTAAAACAGTTTATTGAACTGAGCTATAACAGGTGTCTGTCCAGCAGAAGAAAGCGTTTGCGTAAAAGCATTCCCTTTCTGCCTGGCATGACCCTATTTTAAACAAAGAGGTGAAGTGTTGATGAGCGTTTCTACTGCTGTAGAGCAAACCGGTAACAATACACCGCTGCAAATTCTGGCACCAGACGGTACTGTCGTCAACCCTGATTTGATGCCGGAGCTATCTGATGAACAACTGCGTGAGCTGATGCACAAGATGGTTTTTACCCGTGTCTGGGATCAGCGTGCGATCAGCTTGAATCGTCAGGGACGACTCGGTTTCTACGCTCCAGTCGCAGGTCAGGAAGCCTCGATGATCGGCTCGCAATCCGTGCTGAACAAAGAGGATTTCATTCTGCCCAGTTACCGTGACATTCCCCAGATCGTCTGGCACGGTCTGCCTCTCTATCAAGCGTTCCTTTATTCGCGGGGACACATTCACGGCGGTCAAATCCCCAAGGATGTAAACGTTTTAATGCCGCAGATTATCATTGCGGCCCAGTGTACACAAGCAACCGGCGTGGCCATGGGCTTCAAACTGCGCAATGAGAAACGGATTGCGATAACCTACTTTGGCGACGGCGCCACGTCCCAGGGCGATTTCTACGAAGGATTGAACTTTGCTGGCGTTTACAAACTTCCGGCAGTCTTTATTTCCCAAAACAACCAATACGCGATTTCCGTTCCGTTCGAAAAACAAACGGCGGCCCAAAGCATTGCGGTCAAAGCGGTTGCCGCAGGCATCACCGGAATACAGGTAGACGGCATGGATGTACTGGCTGTATACAAGGCGACCCAGGAAGCGAAGCAGCGTGGCATTGACGGAGAGGGTCCGACCTTGATCGAAGCACTCACCTACCGTTACGGCCCGCACACGATGGCTGGTGACGACCCGACGCGCTACCGGACCAACGAAGAGCAGGGTGAATGGGAGCAGCGAGATCCGCTCATTCGCTTCCGCAAGTTCCTGGAAAGCAAGGATTTGTGGAGCGAGAAGGATGAAGAAGCAGTGATCGAGGAAGCGAAGCAAGCAGTGGCTGATGCGATCAAGAAGGCTGACGAATATCCGAAGATGAAGGTAAGCGATCTGATTGACGTAATGTATGAGACCCTGCCGAGCGGACTGGAAGAGCAAAAGGCAGAGTATGTGGAGAAGGAGTCGAAGTAAACCATGGCGCAAATGACGATGGTTCAAGCCATTACCGATGCGATGCGTGTGGAATTGGCACGCGACGAAAAGGTACTCGTGTTTGGGGAAGACGTAGGCGTAAACGGTGGTGTATTCCGGGCCACAGATGGATTGCAGAAGGAATTCGGCGAACACCGCGTATTTGACACGCCGCTTGCCGAATCAGGGATCGGCGGACTGGCCGTCGGTCTTGGTGTAAACGGTTTTCGACCGGTTGCGGAAATCCAGTTCTTCGGCTTTGTGTTTGAGACGTTTGACGCGATCGCCTCTCAGGCGGCTCGGATGCGCTATCGTTCCGGCGGCCGCTTCCACAGCCCGATCACATTCCGTTCGCCTTTTGGCGGCGGGGTAAAAACGCCGGAACTGCACGCTGACTCGCTGGAAGGTCTGTTCTTGCAAACCCCCGGAGTCAAAGTGGTCATCCCGTCCACTCCGTATGACGCGAAAGGACTTTTGATCTCTGCGATCCGCGACAACGATCCGGTTATTTTCCTGGAGCACATGAAACTGTACCGTTCGTTCCGTGCAGAGGTGCCGGAGGGTGAATATACCATTCCGCTGGGCAAAGCCAATGTGGTACGGGAAGGCAGCGATGTGACAATCATCACGTATGGCGCGATGGTTCATACCAGCCTGAAGGCAGCGGAAGAGATCGAAAAGATGCGGGGAACCAAAGTAGAAGTGATCGATATGCGCACGATCAATCCGCTTGACATGGATACCGTGATCCAGTCTGTGAAAAAGACCAATCGAGCGATTGTCGTCCAGGAAGCACAAAAATCAGCCGGGGCAGCGGCGGAAATCATCGCTCAGATCAACGAGAGAGCGATTCTCCATCTGGAGGCGCCAGTGCTGCGGGTAACGTCACCTGATACCGTCTATCCGTTTGCCCAGGCGGAAGATATCTGGCTGCCGGATGTAAAACGCGTCGTTGACGCTCTTGTTCAGGTGCTCGATTTCTGAGATCTGTAGGTGAACGGCGGAAAGGACAGCTTTCCGCCGTCTTTTCCGGCACACGAAGCGATTATGGAATGATAGAGGAGGGAATTATGCGTGAGTCGTTTTGAATTCAAACTCCCTGACATCGGGGAGGGTATTCACGAAGGCGAAATCGTCAAATGGCACGTAAAGCCAGGCGATACGGTAGAGGAAGATCAAGTTATCCTTGAGGTGCAAAACGACAAGGCTGTCGTAGAGATACCGTCTCCTGTCAAAGGGAAAGTGGCGGAACTGAAGGTAGACGAAGGAACCGTTTCCGTTGTTGGCGACACGCTGGTTGTCTTTGAAGTAGAGGGAGAGGTTCCCGACCAGCCTGAGCATCATGCTCCGGAGGCGGACAAACCTCAGTCGGAACCTGCGCAAGCGCAGCAGACCGATGGGGTGGAGCCAGGCTGTGATATTGGGGCACAGGTAAATGCTAACGCCAGTCAGCCGCTCGATACACCAGCGGCGGCAGCACCGAACGGGCAGGCACAGGGGGCGCCAGTTGAGCGAAAGTACATCCTGGCTACGCCATCTGTCCGCAAATACGCCCGGGAAAAAGGAGTCGACCTCTCATACGTACCGGGTACAGGCAAACAAGGACGGATCACTCGCCAAGACGTGGATGGTTATCTCGCAGGCGGAGCGGCTGCTCCACAACCGGCAGCTGGTCAGCCAGTACAGGAGGCGGCGGCAGAGCCGACCGGGGTGCAGGCAGCACAAGCAGCGCCGACGACTCACTACGCTGCTCAAGCCGGCGAAGTAGAAGAGCGGGTACCGTTGAAAGGCATCCGCAAAGCAATCAGCAAGGCGATGGTGAAGTCTGCCTATACGGCACCGCACGTAACCATTCTCGATGAAGTAGACGTTACCGAGTTGATTGCCCTGCGCAAAGAGGGAAAACCGCTCGCCGAGGAAAAGGGAATCAAGCTCACCTACTTGCCGTTTATCGTAAAGGCGGTCGTGGCAGCCTTGAAGAAGTTCCCTGAACTGAACGCATCCCTCGATGATGAGAAACAAGAGATTATCTATAAAAAGTATTACAACATCGGTATCGCCACATCTACCGAAGAAGGCCTGCTGGTGCCGGTCGTAAAAGCGGCTGACCGCAAGTCGATTTTCGAGATTGCGGCCGAGATCAGCGAACTGGCCGGTAAGGCTCGTGAACGAAAAGCTGCACCTGACGAACTGAGGGGATCTACCTTTAGCATTACCAATATTGGTTCGGCTGGCGGCATGTTCTTCACCCCGATCATCAACCATCCGGAAGTAGCGATTCTCGGGGTCGGTCGGATCACGGAAAAACCGGTTGTCAAAAATGGAGAGATCGTAGTTGGTTCCGTACTGGCGCTTTCACTCAGCTTTGACCACCGCCTGGTAGACGGGGAACCGGCGCAGCGCTTTGTGAACTACGTGAAACAGCTGTTGGAAAACCCGACACTGTTGGTCATGGAGGGATAATATGGTAGTCGGAGAATTCACCACGGAAGTAGATGTTTTGGTCATCGGTGCAGGTCCCGGCGGGTACGTGGCGGCGATCCGAGCGGCCCAACTGGGCAAAAGCGTCACGGTCGTCGAGCGAGGTGAGCTAGGCGGAGTCTGCCTGAATGTAGGCTGCATTCCATCCAAGGCATTGATCCATGCCTCCCATACCTACGATCATATGAAAGCTGCCGATCAGATGGGGATTTCCGTTGAGAACGTATCCGTCGATTTCGGCAAAGTGCAGGAATGGAAAAGCAAAGTCGTCAAGCAGTTGACGGGTGGTGTCGGTTCGCTGTTCAAAGGGAACAAGATCCAGACCGTGCCTGGCGAAGCGCTGTTTGTCAGCGAGAACGAAGTCCGCGTGTTCAA
The DNA here is from genome assembly GCF_020923435.1 of Brevibacillus humidisoli. Classification (NCBI taxonomy): domain Bacteria; kingdom Bacillati; phylum Bacillota; class Bacilli; order Caryophanales; family Paenibacillaceae; genus Brevibacillus; species Brevibacillus humidisoli. Next base: position 1,444,657 of record NZ_CP087263.1, read on the forward strand.
CGGATACGAAGTGAATCGATACAAATTTAACCACTGCATTATTGCGACCGGATCACGACCGATTGAACTGCCGGCATTTCCGTATGGCGAGCGGGTGCTATCCTCTACAGAGGCCCTCAACCTGACGGAAATTCCCAAAAACTTGGTCGTGATCGGCGGTGGTTATATCGGCATCGAACTGGGCAGTGTATATGCCCGCTTCGGCAGCAAGGTAACCATCCTGGAAGGATCCGACCAGATTCTGCCCGGATTTGAAGCGGAGATGACCCGCCTGGTAGAGCGTAAGTTGAAGAAAAATAAGGTGGACGTCTTCACCAAAGCGATGGCCAAAGGTATGGAAGAGACCGAAAACGGCGTCGTGGTAACGGCAGAAGTGAAGGGTGAAGAGAAGAAGTTTGAGGCGGATTATGTCCTGGTTACGGTAGGGCGGCGTCCCAACACCGACGAACTGGGCCTGAGCGACATCGGCATGAAGCTGACGGAAAAAGGGTATGTGATTGTCGATAAGCAGGGACAGACCAGCATTCCCAACGTGTATGCAATCGGTGACATCGTAGAGGGACCTGCGCTGGCCCATAAGGCCTCCTACGAAGGAAAAGTGGCTGCGGAAGCGATTGCCGGTCAACCCTCAGCCGTCGACTATAAAGTGATTCCGGCCGTTGTTTTCTCCGATCCGGAAATCTCCAGTGTCGGCATCAGTGAGCGGGAAGCAAAAGAGCAAGGACTGGATTACGTTGTCGGACGGTTCCCGTTTGCGGCCAATGGCCGGGCGCTTTCCGTCAACGCCGGGGAAGGATTCGTCAAACTGGTGGCTGACAAGGAGACGGGTGTTGTACTGGGAGCGCAAATCGTCGGTCCGGAAGCATCCAACCTGATTGCTGAGATCGGCCTGGCCATTGAGATGGGTGCTACACTGGAAGATATCGAGTTGACCATCCATGCGCATCCTACCTTGGGAGAAATGATGATGGAAGCAGCCGAGTTGGCGCTGGGTCACCCGATTCATGTGCTGAACAAATAACCATGATGATACGAGAAGCCTTGCTCTACCGCAATAGAGCAAGGCTTCTTTGTTTCGTGTGCTCGTCCTATCGTCATCGCGGATTGGACGAGTATCAGCTTAATCCACGTGCAGCAAGGCGCTCGGTGACTCGCTTCATCTTTTCGTAATGCTTCAGTAGGCGAACCTTTGACTCAACCGCTTCCGTCCTGCTCGGCTGCAGGCTGTCGATTCCCCAATAGTGAATCAGGTATTCGTATACTTGGTTAAAGTAGGCGATCGGACCATAATTGGCATGGGTAGCGATGGTATTCATCCGTTGATCAAAATCAGGCATACTGCTGCCCGGCATCTTGAAATCCGTCATGACCCTTTCGATGTAGTAGACGTAATTGTGATCAATCGCCAGATACGCTTTTACGGCATCGCGGTAAAAGGCAAAATGCAGCGTCTCGTCTTTGGCCAATCGTCTCAACAGGCGGGAAAGATCCGGATCGTACGGGGTAGCGGCCTTCGCTACATTATTGTAAAAGACCATGGTCGCCAATTCCTGGACCGTGGTGTAAACCATCGTTTCCAAGGCCGAGTCAAAGTCGGGCTCGAACCCCTGCTCGACGACCAGCTTTCGCAAGCGGTGCAGGGTGTCAGGGTCGGCGTTGCGCGTGAGCAGCAGGTAGGTCTCCAATAAAGAAGAGTGCTGATCTTCCTCAGCGGTCCAGGTGTGAACGAACTGCGTCAGCACCTCCAGCGACCCCTTAAAGGTAACGGCGAGATAGGTGGTGAACCATGGTAAATTAACCTCTGTTAGCAAAGCCGTCTCGATTGCCGTGTACACCTCATCTGACAAGGTGCGTTGACTGATGTCCCAAGGTTCGCGCTTAAAGCATCTGCCTTTGTCCCAGGGAAGGAATTCGTGGTAGCTCCAATCAATCTGTGCGGCTCGTTTTCGGTGGGTTTCGTACAGCTCTTTTAGCGTTGGTTCCAAACGATGGTCAAGCAACTTGACCGCATAATGCTCTGCCATTCATTCGCTCCATTCTTGATCTGTTTTCTTTTCGTAATTGTACCCATCATACCATATTCTCAACGGCAGAACGCTAAAAAAAAAGCTGGCATCTCTTAAAAAAATGTGAAAAATGTTAGAGAAACCTTTTCATTTGTTCCATTTTTATGTAAAATATCCCTTTTCAGCTTGCGGGAGGATCTGGATGGATACGAGAAAGGCCATTGAAGAATTGCGGGCATATCTGGAAAAAGCTGTTCAACGACTTGATTACGATTTGCTGAATCCTGAGATTCTCAAGATTAGTCAGGAGTTGGATCAGCTGATTGTTGCGCAGATGGTGCATGGCAATCGATAAAAGCACCTGCGATTAGACAAACAGACATTCATGGAAACTGGAACGACCACAAGATTCACGGGGGTCGTTTTTTGTTTGCAGAGAACGCTGAACTGCTTGGACCTCTTCCTCTTAGGAAATCGGCTGGCTGATCAGACTATAGGCGATATGCAGCGTATCCCCAAACTGCGTGTATCGTGGCGGATGCGACAAAAACCAGCTTGGGTGCAGGGCAATCCGCACAACCTCTTGCGTGTCCTGGTGGTTTGTCGTCAGCGGCAAGCAAATCAATCTCTCAGACGAGTCATGCTGAATCGGAAGTGGGACGATCTCCTGCAAGTAATCACAAATCGCTTTTGTGCTACGCAGGTTTTCAAACCGGGTTCGCTCACGCACAACAGTCGGTTGCAACTCGTCCCACTTTTCTCGAAAAATGTAATGGGTGTATGCGGCAAAAAACAAGTTGAAGCGGCCTCTAATCAGTTCAGGTTCACCTTGTAGATCGTTTGGTAGGGAAGACAGATGCGGCTGACTCCGGCCCATACTGCTGCAGAGTGTTTCATTGAGCGAATGGATGAACTGATCCAGGGGCAGTTCGGCCAAGTAGGTGAATTGCTCCTCCTCTGTCGTAAGTAATTCGGTCCGATGCACAGCGAATAACGAAGGGACAGAGTAGGCAAACAGGGGGGAAAAGTAGACCCATTCGGAATAAAGCCCCTCACCTTTTAGGATCTCCACGCTTTTTTTTACCCACTGGTGGTGCTGCAGCGTAGGCAGCACCTGGGTAAGCGTGTGCAAACTGGCCGCCATCTCAAATAGTGGGGAGACGCTAAAACGGATAGGCGGGTTGGGATTGTAAAGCTTGGACAAATCTATTTTTATCATCGTTACGGCCTCCTAACCCTTGCTTCTTTCATCATACGCAGGTTTTTAGGACAATTCAATCACCAACCAGTTCATCCGGAGAGGGGTACCCGACGTGGATGACAGAAAAGAAGAGTCGCCAGTTTTCCCCGGTTAGAAAGAAAAAGGCCAGAGAGTGTTCCTCTAGCCTTCACGTGTCTTGATGTTGCGGGAGTGGTTCTCCTGTTTCACCTGTTTTGATCCTGGCAGCGGCTCTCCAGCCTGCTCCCGTGGATCGTACTCGTTGTTGTACATCTGATGCGGATTGGCCGGTTGATTCTCTTCTTTCAACATGTGATCAACTCCCTTCACTCTCTAGTATGTGAGATAATGGAGAAAACATGAACTGTAAACCCTGGCATCCCGATAAGGTGTGGAAGGAGTGAAACGATGCCGCTATTGCTTGCTCCCGTGTTCAATTCTGTTGCGTCAGGTCCAGTCCAAATCAATCTGAAAAACGGGTTTCGGCTCGAGTCTGGCAACGACAAGTTGTACAAGCTGAGTCATCGTTATCTGCGCAACCTGATGAACGAAAACCGGCTCTATTTTAAGGAAAAAGTGTCGGCCGACAGTATGTTCCTGATCGCCGATTATCCACAGATGAAAGTGACCGAGGACCGCAGCTACATCGAACTGATCGAAAATCTGCTGAATATGGCCAGCGGGAATGGCGTCTGCTCAATTCCATACGTGCTTACGATTGAACAGAATCAATATGGGATCAGCTATTTAAAACGTTCTTTAGATGGCCCTGCGTACCTGTTTGACGAGGAGAAACGGCAGGTATTCGAGCAGCTTTTGCGGCAAGAGGGTCACTTTCCTCCCGTTCCCTTCCGCCGTTACCTGCTCTCTCTGGAAAGAGAGAACTGGGAAGATCGATTGCTGGATCTGTGGATTGCCTTGGAATCTCTGTTTGTACCAGACGGGAAAAAGGGAGAGATCACGTATAAGGTTCGCATGCGGACTGCTTACTATTTTGCGGATACAAGGGAACAGCGCAAGCGTCTCTCCGATTTTATCAAGCACTCTTACAATCATCGCTCTGAGATTGTACACAGTGGTAAATCACCAGAGACAGGGGTTAGCGAAGAAGTGCAGACACTGGCCGAGTTGGTCCGCATCACCCTGATTAACATGTATGGAGAGGACATTAAGCCCCAGGAGTTGAAAACACGGCTGGATGAGCTGATCTTGTCGGGAGAGAGTTATCGCGAGGTTTACCACCCCGCCTACTTCCGACAGCTCTCCATATGATACGGCAATGATCTGACACAAACGCTGGTTGATGATGTAGGCGGATGGATTGGGGGGGATCGGGCAGAATAAACTGTGGGGGTGATGCACAGTGCGGGGACATGATGAAGAATTTCAGGATCAGGTGGAAGCGTATCGCACCAATCCGCCCGGGAGCCTCAACGAACGGACGGAGAAGGATCGACACGACAAGATGGAGGGAAAAGAGACTCGTCTGGACAGCAACAACCGGTAATGAATCCACTCTGGATTCAGTCCGATCATAATAGGAGGCGTTAGGATGCGTAAAGATCGCATGGAGGAGGAAAGCCTGCTGGTCAATGGACCAGTAGGCGGTGAAGTGCTGACCAAACAAGAACGGCAGACATTGCGTGAAGAGGTTGGCGAGTTGACCCAGAGAATGGAGCAGGCCAAAGAGCAGGAGATTGCAGAATGAGACGGCAAGCAGTATCGCGTAGCTCGCGGTACTGCTATTTGTATTATTTATATGTGTAGAAAGTGATCCAGATCGTCGATTAACTCTGCCACGGTAGAATAGCTGCCGTCTATTTGAAACAGTTTTTGCAGGATGGTTCGAAGAGGCGGTGAAAGGGAAAGTTCCTCTTGCCAACTGCGCTCCGCTTCTGATTCATCTGCCTCATACGTCGAATAAAGCAGGAACAGCAGGAAGTGGCCTAGCGCCAGCAAATCGCTGGAGGGATGAACGGCCCGCTTCAACTGTTTTTCAGCGGGGTAATGATCGAACGGATCGTCCGTATAAGTGGGAGAGTCGCCGATGAAGCGGGCTAGACCAAAGTCGATCAGGTAGGGTTCGCCGTTTTGCATCACCACGTTGGGTATACGTACATCGCGGTGGATGATATCATGCTGATGCAGGTGATCGACGATTCTGGCCAGTTTGCAGATCAAGCGTACCGCTTCCGCCTCTCCAAACTGTTGGCCCTTGTCAAACAGCAACTCTTCGACGGTTATGCCGGGGATATAGGACATGACCAAGAAGCCCACATCGTTTTGGACAAAATGTTCAACTACTTGTGGGATTTGCGGGTGATCCAGCGATTCCAGGATTTTCTTTTCGTATAGTTGCATCCCTAAGCCTTTCGGGTGTCCTCTGCGGCTTGGTTTTGTCTGCTTGACAACCACCTGGGTGTCTGCGTGAAGGGGGGAGGCGAGATATGCGATTCCATAACTGCCCACACCGAGTACAGAACGAATGGTGTAACCGCCAAGTGTTTGTCCAGGGCGATACGGTCTATCCAGCCAATGAGTGCGATATAGCGTAAGCAGTTTCTCCCACAAGATGAACACGTCCTTTTATCTCTGCACTTCTCTTTGTCCTACCGCCTATTATGCGTGATTTCACTGTTTTTTGAAAGCTTTGAAGAGTTGGGGGCCGCCCGACTTGCCCTCGCAGGCGGCTTGTTGTGGAAAAGGTGGTCGCACGAATGGGGCTGAATACAGCTGCGGGCGATACGTTTAGGAGATCAGGGCAACCATCTGCAAGCCGGCTTCGACCATATTGAGACCACTTGCATAGTCGTTCTCGTCAATGGTTGGGATCAGGTCGTCTTCCTCCAGAAAGCGGAGCCATTTCTCATCTCGGTACCAGTCGGTGCCGTCGGCTGCAGGCTGTACAGTGTCCGGCCATACCCTTGGGAGGGGCGGGCTGTACAGCTTTGGCCGCCCTGGAAGCAGTTCTGCCCCCTTTAACCGCTCCTGATACGGCACCTCAAGCCTTGAGGTGGGAATGGGCGAGAAGATCTCAGGCCAGTAGTCGGCACGTGAACCAGTATGCGTCACCCTAGTGGCCCAATCGATGATCGCCTGATGCCGTCTGGGATCGTCAAACAACAGCTTGTACAATGTTTTGCCGACATTGATCCGTCTCTCCACGGAAGGGAAGTTTTTTACACTGACCCCTGTCAATCGCGGACGTTTAGCAGCCGACTGATCTCGATATGGAAACAAGATCTGATTTAATGACAGGATGGATTGGGCCAGGAAAGGGAAGCTTTCCAGTACCTGATCCCGATAAAACGGGTGTTTAACGACCCGCTGCTCAATGTATTGTTGTTCATTGATTATCAGTGCACGTGACAGACGTGCTCCGTTGCCACTCTGTAAAAAGTCCCGCCAGATCGGCACCATGAAGCGGGAGACGCCCAAATCAGGCAAAAGCGATGTCAGATCCTCGCTTTCCCGTTTCATGGTCGCATAGAGCAGCAGTTGGGGGTATGCATCGTGAAAGATCAACCAGTTGCAACGTTCCAGAAAGGCGAAAAACGACTGAATGTCCTCTTCGGACATCAGCCGGGGCAGCCATTCACCGCGTAGGTCGGTCATGTTCCAGCCGCCATTGCGTGAGACCAGATGGGCGAGCAAGGCCCAGTTCACCTCGGGATATTGCAGATAGAAGCGGAGATATGCTTCTGTTCGTGTCAGGTTGTTCCGGTTGTGTACAGCCGTCTGATGGCGGATCTCTGCTACCAGATCGACGCCGTGGATCACTGTTCCCCGTCTCATAACGGCACTCTCCTCACCATTCGGTTGCATTGATTCCTAGCCTCTCCGCTTTCGTGCTGCCATATGCAAGGGAATGGATCTGCCAAACAGGATGGTTCGGGAACAGGCTCCCATGTGAATGAGTGGAATAGAAGCGTGCCCAGTGAGAAAGGGAACGAGCATGACGGTTCTGTTGGTTTACCTATGTCTTTGGCAAAAACTGCAGGATGAAGGCCATTAGCCCGGCTGCGATCAACGGGCCAACCGGAACGCCGCGAAACAAGGATACACCGATGATTGTGCCTACTAACAAGCCGGTGACCACTAGCGGGCTCTCTGACATCAGCGTTACACCGCGACCGCCCAGGTAAGCGACGACAGCACCGATCAGAATGGCCAGGATGGATTGCCAGTTGTTCAAGGTTTTATACATCGTCTCCGGACTGATTTTGCCACTGGCGATCGGGGATAAAACACTGATCGTGAGTACGATAATCCCCAACTGCAGCCCGTACTGCTCCAGATAGGGGAAGACCCGCTCTGCGTTTACCAAACGAAGCAGCAGCAGGACGCAGACGGCGATGGAAATGGTTGGATTTCCGCCGACAATCCCAAGTGCGAGTAGTGCCAGAAGAATAACGTTGATGATGTCCATAGCTAATCCTGCTTTCTCTGTTTTTTCCTATTATAACAAAAAAGCGATGCCCGATTTCTGACATTGCCATTGCTGCTGTCGAGAAGAAGAGGGCGTGTCTCTATGCGACCGGCCCTTCTTCCAGCATCCCTACGGGAAATCCAACCTGCTCATCTGAGCCGCTAAAACGCCCCCAGGCAAAAACCCCGTTGAAGTAATCGACCGTGAATGGTTGGTCATGTCCGTAAACACGATAGCTTCTACCGACTGTAAACGGTGTGGTTCCGAGATAGTACGATTTGGCCAGATAGAACTTCTGCTCCAAGATCCCATGGCTGACCTGATCACCTCGCGCTTTCTGTGCTTCTGCTTCTCTGCGTAGGTGCTCCATCTCCATTTGCAGTTCAGCCAATGTCATCTCGCTGTATCGTTTCATCGAAAACAACCTCCCTTAGGATCGATCACTAGGATTACGCTCTTATTGTAGCAGGGAAAGAATCCGGGTACACTTTGCTTGCAAAAAAAAACAGCATTCCACCACATGGGGAATGCAAAGGATTGGGGTTTTTCGAAAACAGTCGTTTGCCATGGACAGGCAGCCGCTCTCACCCGACTGTCTGACGCAGCAGGTTCTCACGCAATAAACATGACCAAGTCGTGTACCAAGTGACCTGAGCATGGTATCGGTAGAAATCGTAACCGTCACGGTTGTTTTTATACGTTGAGTGGTTCGCTTACAGGAATCAGGATAACAAATAAAAGTAAAGCGCTGATAAAGCAAAAATAAAAAATGGTAAATGACTGTATCGATTTAATGGAAAAAATGTTAATGGGCAAAAATGTGATTTCCAATATGCACAGCCTGTGGACGGCTCCAGATCCAAGTGGAGGTAGCCGTTTCAGGGTTAAAGAAGTAAAACGATCCCTGTGAAGGGTCTGAGCCACGCAGAGCATCCAAAACGGCACGACGGGCGGTCTGATTTGTTTGCTTTGGCAATCGGCCGTCTCTCACAGAGGAAAAAGCACCAGGAGCAAACACGACCCCACGCATTGTGTCGGGAAATCGTTCTGCGTGGATGCGGTTCAGAACGACGGCAGCTATCGCCACTTGGCCCTGATATGGCTCTCCTCGTCCTTCCGCGTACACCAGCCGGGCCAGCAGATTCAGTTCTTTTCCAGAAAGGCTGACTTGCTGCAGACGCTTCTCTGTCGTACGGTCGACGACCCCTGTCGTCGGCAGACTCTGCTGGCGTTGAAACGCCCGGACGGCAGCAACCGTTTTTTCGCTGACGATTCCGTTGATCCTGCCGTTGTACAGTCCCAGCAGGTAGAGTCGATACTGCAGATCCCATACATCTTCCCCACGACTTCCAGGATACATCTCACTGGGAGCGGCTGCTTCTGTCGAATGGACGAACAGACAGAGCAGGACGACCAGCAGCGTTTGTATACAAAAGAAAAAGCGCGAATGCGCCAATGGTTTCATGAACACCGGAAAAAAGCACTCCTTTTCGCTTTGATCGCAAAAACCGAAGCAACAGCGAACCGATCAGGTGCCAGTCTATCTTAGCAATTGTTTGGGTTCAATAGTCTTTTGTTGTCGGATATGCCATTTTTTAGTATCTGCCAAATGTTCTTGCCGACTCTCTGTATAGGAACAGCAGTGAGATCCCCGCTGCAAGGCTGGCCGCAAACAGCGCTACATAGATGATCCGCCACTGGAACGGAATGTGTGGATACAGCGGCGAACCGATCAGGATCAACAGTTGGCAGATCAGATAAAACTTCCACCGCGAATCAACTGTTCGCGCCAATCGTCTATGGCCTTGGTTTCTGGCTGCAAGGGCAATGCCGCTGCAGATGAAGTAGACCATAAACAAATCAAGCATGACAAACGCCTGTCCTCCCCACATCCACAGCAGATCAGATGTCGATTGCGGAAACTCTTCCAGCCCCGCCTGCAGTTCGACAACGGCAAAGAGGAAGAACGGCAGATTGACGACGGCGAACGGTACTGCGTTGCGAAAGCGGCTGCTTTGACTGGACAGTTTTCTTAAGGAAGCAATCACGATCAGATAACCGACAAAGTCGGGCAGGATGTCAAAATGCTGCAGACGGACATCGAGCAGCACGATCAGGCTGCCCCAGAACAGTTGTCTGTATGCGTACTGGTACATCTTCCTATCTCCTTTCTTCTACGAACTGACCGATCCGCTCATCGGTCAGGTTGGGACGATAGTCGATGTGTAAAGGAATGATTTCGCTTTTGCCAGCTCCATCCTCTACCAGTATGTCCGCGTCAAGATCGTAGAAATGAAGGGCGCTGACAACATCTGCCGAGGTGTCAAAGGCGTATTGAACAGTTAATGTCTCGTTTTTGCCAAGCGTCAGCGGGAATTGGGTGTCACTCAACGATTGACCGTTTATTTGCATGTGGAAAAAATCAGCAGGCCAAGGAGAATCAAATCGTATCCCTGTCACTTGGAGATGTTCCCTGGCACGGTACGTATCCGATCCGGTATGGTTGGAGCTGCTCGAACCGCTAATCCAGTCCAGCCATTCATGATGGGGATATTGCTTGTGCAGCGTGATCTCGCCGATGTCTACTTCATCCCACGTACCATCCGAGTACCGGACCTCGATCACATCCCATGAATCTTGCCGGACCGGTTCACGATCCATCCGGATATCCAGCTGTCGGATCTGGTGGTAGTTGGTTCTGTGAGTGATCTGCCGATCATCTACGAAGACCGGATAAGTTCGATCAGGGAGGTCGATATCTGTCACCTGCCGTTGGTCAGTCACATTGGTAAGGTAATAGAGAGAAAAAGTATATAGGTTATCGTCAGGGTAAACGTCGTAATAGTGGGAAAAAAAGATCGGTTTCGCCACTTGCTTTGCATCGTACAGCAGAAGGCTGCCGACCCAGAGCAACACCCAACCGAATATTGCTGCGGCAAGCCATTTGTTGACTCTCATCCCGATTCCTCCTTCTTTCCCAGTATAGGGGACCTCCCGGAAAGATGCCAGCTAGAGAGAAGGGGAGCGCAGGGATCGGTGAAAACAGCAAGGCACTCGTCCGGGTCGGACGAGTGCCTGATGGCTTCTCAACTTTCCTCTATCGTAATCGACTTGATAGTCACCGGGTCGACCGGAAGACTGTTTTCACCGCCAGCTTTCGGATTGGGTTTTGTCTGGCCTTTGGCGATTTTTTGCACCACATCCATCCCTTTTGTCACCTTGCCAAAAATCGTATAGTTGGGGATGTTGTTCAGACCGGTCACCTCTGGGCCAGTCCCGATAAAGAACTGGCTTCCATTGGTATCAGGACCGTTGTTGGCCATGGCGACCACACCAATTTCGTATTTGTGGCCATTCTCCAGTTCGTCTTCAAACGTATAGCCAGGACCTCCGGTTCCATTGCCGAGCGGGTCTCCGGTCTGGATCATGAAGTCTTTGATCAGCCGATGAAACGTCAGGTTATCATAAAATTTTTCCTTGGATAGAAACACAAAGTTGTTAACTGTTTTCGGCGCGTCTTTGGCAAACAGCGTGATGGTAAAATCACCGGCAGTGGTGGAGACGACCGCCTGATATTGCTTGTTTGTATCGATCATCATGCCCGGTGCCTTGTCGTACTTTCTCTCGGCCACTTTTTTCGGCGGCTCAGCTGGCTGCTTGTTCTGTTCACCGCCCTGATTTGCCTTGTCCTGTTCGGCAGGTGTATCGGGAGAAGTGGCTGTTTCGTTTCCGTTGTTGCCGGTACATCCAGCAAACAACAAACTTGCGGTTATGATGCAGCACATCAACCACCAAAAGTGCTTTTTCTTCATTTTATACCCTCCTGTTACGGCATTTAATAATAGGTTTAGAAGCAGACCATTTTCGTGGACACGACCGGGGCTGCCCGGATCGCGAGTTGCATCCTCACTGGATACGTAAAAAAGATACTACAAAAGTATTTCCAAACTATAAGCAAAGTATTTCTAAAGTATGTTTTGAGCGCTTTTTTCTCTGGTAGTTTGCGCCAGACCGCCAATAGCGAACTTGTGTTATGATAGAAAGAAAATCGGATAGGAGCAATCGACATGAGTGAACGTTTTGAGACCAAAACCGTACATATTAGCCACTCCCCGCTCGGCCCAGGGGTAAGCAAGACGACACCGATTTACCAGACCTCCGTCTTTGCCTTTTCCGGATTGGAGGAAGTGGAGCAATACTACGAGGGGAACCAGGGGTACCTCTATACGCGCAACGGCAACCCCAACCAGGTCGAACTAGCAGCGGCGATTGCCGCTCTCGAAGAAGCAGAAGACGGAGTCAGCGCAGCATCGGGTATGGCTGCGATCATGGCAGGACTGCTTGCAGTGCTGTCTCCAGGCGATCATATCCTGGTCTCGGACGAGTTGTACGGCGGTACTTATGCACTGCTGGCCAAAGAGCTGTCGCGGTTCCAGATCGAAATGGATTTGATCGATTTGAAGCGGGCAGGCTCCTTGAGCGGGCATATCCGTCCCCAGACAAAAATGCTGTTGTTTGAGACGATCACCAATCCGCTGCTCACGGTAGTAGACATGCCTCATTGGATAACAGAGGCGAAGCAGCACGGTCTGGTGACGATGATTGACAATACCTTCGCTACACCTTATTTGGTGCGGCCGATTCGTTTTGGAGCTGATCTGGTTGTCCACAGCGCCACTAAGTATATCGGCGGGCATAGTGATGTCACAGCAGGCGTTCTGGTTGGCAGAGCTGGGCTGGTCCAGCGGGCACGTGAGGTGATCGTCAACTATGGCGCTTCCCTCAGTCCTTTTGAAGCATGGTTGGCGGCACGCGGTGTCAAGACGCTGGCACTGCGTATGGAGCGACAGTGTGACAACGCAAAACAAGTAGCCGATTTTCTGAGACGTCATCCGGATGTCGAGCAGACCTATTATCCTGGAGAAGAGGATGTCTCCTTTTTTCACTGCCGTAAGCAGGGAGCGATGATATCGTTTAGGCTGCGAGATGAGAGTCGCGTGTATGCGTTTTATCGATCGCTCAAGTGGATCAAGCTGGCTCCTTCGCTCGCTGGTGTCGAGACCTCTGTTTCCCATCCGGTCACGACTTCCCATCGCGCTCTCAGCGAAGAGCAGCGGCAGACGACCGGCATCACAAGCGGTTTGGTCCGTTTATCAGTTGGGATTGAAGCTTATCAAGACATTATTGCTGAATTAACGTCTGCGCTGTTGAGCGAGTGAGAGCAGCACAGCACAGATCTTTTGGCACTCGTTCCCCATTAAGCCTACTGTCGGCTCAGAAGAGGGACGAGTGCTTTCGCTTGGAAACAAAAAATATCTGGCCTCGCGTGACCTTTTTCGTCTGCCTCCCGTCAGACGGGGTAGAGAACAAGAGGTTGGAGGAAGTGTGATGGCGATGCCGCTGGAAAAGGTGGGAGAGATAGCTTCTACACCGCCGGAACAATCAAAAGAATTGGAAACGAGAGATTTCACGGAGTTATATGATGAATATTTTGATCGGGTCAACCGATATCTGCGCTGTCGGGTCTACAACCCTTGGGATGCAGACGATCTAACCACGACGGTCTTTTTAAAGGCGTTGGAGAAGTTTGAACAGTACAGTCGGACCAGTCCGTTCGCCTCCTGGATTTTCCGTATTGCGCACAATACGTTTGTCGATTACCTGCGGAAAAACAAGGAGCTCCCTGTGGACAACAGTCAGCTGCTGGTTGAAGAAGTGGACGAGACGTGGCAGCCTGAGCGGCAGGCTCTCAGCAACGAAGAGATCCATCTGCTGCAGGAAAGATTGGAGCTGCTGTCTCCGGATCAGCGTGACGTGCTGACACTTCGCTACTTTGCCGATTTGAAAATCAGTCAGGTGGCGGAAGTGCTCGGCAAGACAGAGTCCAGCGTGAAAATGCTCTCGCACCGCGGCTTGCAGCAGCTGCAAAAACTGTATAGGGAGGGAGACCGTCGTGAAAAAAGATGAGCGCTTTGCAGCACAAGAGGAGGAATCGACGATAGAGCTGCTCTTGGCCCATTTAAAGGAGATGCGTCAGGCGGTCCCGATCAACTACCAGTTGAAGGCAGAGCTGAAGCAGAAACTGCAGGAACAGATCAAAAAGTTGGCGCAAAGCGAGTCTGAGCCATCCGGAATGCAGCTGCAGCAGGCGCGAAGAGGCTGGTGGTGGGGAGGTGCCTTCCTGATCGTGGTGGCGGCCATGGTCCTGTTGATTTGGCCGGATGACGAGATTCGTCTCGGCAGCGAGCAAACGCTGGCTGTCCCGGTACAACAGGAGGCAGAACGGACAGCACTCGCCCCATTTGATGAGCAGGTTGCCTATCTCGCCGATGACGAGAAGCTATACATTCATCAGTTTGTCAACGAGGTACCCCATGAGCGATCTTACCAGCTTCCAAAGACTGACGGCCGCTATGGATCGCTGTCTTGGGCAAGGTCATCCCGGCTTGCCGTTACCGAAGAGGGAGGAGAGCGTTCCCGACTATGGGTGATCGATGCGAGCGACAGCGGGGCGCAGGCCAAAAGTCAATTGGTCTGGGAGGAGCCCAATGGCGTTTTGAGCAGCCCCGACTGGTCGCCGGATGACCGTCGAATCGCGTTTACACGCACCCGCGGCACACAGAGCGAAATCTGGATAACAGATCTCCATACCTTAAAGACAACGAAATGGACCGAAGGGCACAATCCGGTCTGGTCGCCTGACGGCACTCTGCTGGCTTATGTCAATCAGCAGAAGGTATGGGTGATGAGCCTTGTAGATGAACGCACCTATCAACTCGGCGAGGGAGCCTATCCCTCTTGGGCCGATACAGACTGGTTGACATATACGACTCCTGACGGCCAGTTGGCTTCTGTCCAAACTACGGAACAGCCCTTTACCGTCGAAATGATCCCATTTTCTCCCGAGAGAGAAGGTCAGTTGAAGCGGGCCAGTTGGTCAAGAGATGGCGATCACCTGCTGACAGCTGTAGAAACCAGTCAGGGCATGGTCTTTTCCATTGCCAAGCGAGACTAGATAAAGGAGAGAAATACGATGTGGAAGTGGATTCTGGCGTTGGTTCTTGCTCTGTCAGGGATTGCAGCTCCACCTGCCGCTGCGGCAGACAGCATAGACATTTCGGTTCACGTACCGCTGAATGGACTCGTCAAATACGATCAATGGACACGTCTCAACGTTACCTTAACGAATAATGGAGCGCCGTTTTCGGGGAGTGTGTCGATCTATCAGGATCGCTCACGATACAGGGAAGAAGACCGTGATCTGGGAATCCGTCAGGAGGTTTCACTAACTCCAGGGGAAACCAAACAATATGATTTCGACCTCTCCGGAGAGATGTTTAATCAATCGCTGGTTGTGAAAGTGTTGGATGGGGAGATGGAGGTTGCCAGCTATCCGGTAGCTTCCGCTTCCCCCAAGGATGAGCGGGTTGTTGCTGTCGTCTCCGATGACCCCAATGCCTTTCACTTTTTGTTGATGAATAAAGACAAGTCAATGGCAACCAATCAGACATCCTTTTTGGTGCAGAATGTAGATCCAACAGCGATTCCGGATCAGTCCTGGGTTCTGAAGAATGTCGATATGCTGGCAATCGGTGGTTCCACCAGTACGATTGCTGAGGAGCAGATTGCGGCGATCAAGGAGTGGGTCCATCGCGGGGGAGTCTTGCTTCTCTCTGCAGGACCGGGACAGGATGAAACCGTACAGCCATTCTCCGACCTGCTCTCGGTCCCGGCTGGTTCGCCGGGAGAACTGCAGGATCTGGGGGAGTTGCAGGAAGTGGCCGGGGACGATCCGCTGCCTATTACATCATTACCCGTCTACCACCAGGGTTCTCCGCTCATTGTGCCCAAGCAGTTGGGTGCGGGCTTGCTGTTGTTTGCCAATTACGATGTGACGGCAGAACCGTTGGCATCGTGGCAGCATAATCGCGAGTGGTGGCAGCATGTTCTGACCAAACATGGCGCTATCGAGAGGATAAACCAACATAAAGGATTGTTTGATCATACCGGGAGCCAGTTGAGCCGAATCATCCCTGGTGTTCGCACACCGGATGCCGGCTGGCTGTTCTTCATTTGGTTTCTTTATATACTGGTCGTTGCACCGCTCGTGTATATCTGGTTGAAGCGGATCGACAGACGGGAGTGGGCATGGGGAATCATACCCGGTTTGGCGATCCTGCTGTCGATCGGCATCTTTACCATTGGCCGTACCCTGGTCGTGGACGAAAACACCAGTTACACTGTCTCACGGATCGAGATTATCGATGAAACGGCGGCTGAGGTTAGCTCCACTGGTACATTCCTGCAAATATCCGGTGGTACTTACACGGTCGAGGCGAAACCAAACTTTGTCGTCAACCCCTACGGTAGATACGTAGATGAGAGAACGGATGTGAAAGCATCGATCTACCGCCAACAAGGGCAGAATACCCGGATTACGTTGGAGCAGGTCCCTTATCTGACGATTAGGCAGATTGCTGCAGCTGGTCTAAAGGAGGATGTTGGTGCATTCTCCACGGCCTTGACAGTAGAAGGGAAACGCCTCCTTGGTACGGTGAAAAACAACACTTCATTTGACATAGAGCAATTGTACGTCGATCTGGGCATGCAGCGGATTCCGCTTGGCCCTTTGGAAAAAGGGGAAGAGATGCGGGTAGATAAACAGATAGAAGAGTACGTGATCGGTGAGATCGATGATAAGGCCTACTATCCCGAACCGCCGAGCAGAGAAGAGAGGATGGAGATGATCCGCCAAGATTTTCTCGATACGAATAGACGCGACAAGATTCGCCTGGTCGGAAGCTCATCCCAACCGCTGCAGCTCTTTACGATGCAGGGAGAACATGAGGCACATCATTATAGTATGGTCAGCCAGGAAGTCCAACTCACTCCCAATCAGGACGGTCGGATTGTCTACCCCTACGGCACACTGCCTGTTCGTTTAGAGAATGAAGAAGGTAAGTTCTTCTCCCGGTCCTCATACGCCTACGAATTGGCGGATGGCAGCGCAACCTTTGCGCTGGCGGCAGGGGAAGCGGACATCGACGTAAAGCGGTTGGAAGTGCCGCTTGACCTCAATCCGTACCGCCCCTTTGTCAAAGAGATCTATCATGCGAAGAGCAATACCTGGAAGCCGCTTGGACGGGAAGAACGAGTTGTTCTGGAGGAACAGCTGCCGGAATACCTCAATCGAGACGGGAATCTGCTGATCCGCTTCCGCAATCCGACATCGCAGCCCCTAACGCTGCCGGAGCCCTTGTTCCAGGTGGAAGGGGAGGAGAGATAAACGATGATTCAAACGGAACACTTAGGCAAACGTTACGGAAAACTAGAGGCATTGATTGACCTCAATCTGCAAATCGAAAAAGGTCACGTGTTTGGTTTTATTGGTCCAAACGGAGCCGGAAAATCGACGACGATGATGATCCTCTCCACGCTGCTTGCGCCGACTTCGGGGAAAGCCTACGTGGCTGGCTACGATGTGGCAAAGGAGCCAAAGGCGGTGCGCCAATCGCTGGGGTACATGCCGGACTTCTTTGGCGTCTATGACAACCTGAAGGCGACCGAATACCTTGATTTTTATGCGGGAGCCTACGGCATTCCGACCGCCAAACGTACGTCGTTGATCGCAGATTTGCTGGAACTGGTCAATCTGTCCAACAAGGCAGACGCCTACGTTGATTCACTGTCGCGCGGCATGAAGCAGCGGCTTGGCTTGGCCCGGTGTCTCGTTCACAGTCCGGAGGTACTGATCCTCGATGAACCTGCTTCGGGACTTGATCCGCGGGCAAGGATTGAAATGCGGGAGATTTTGAAGCAGCTCCGTTCGATGGGCAAAACGATCCTGATCAGCTCACACATTCTGCCGGAGTTGGCCGAATTGTGCGATCAGATCGGTGTCATCGAGAAAGGGCGGCTGATTGCCTGCGGTGATGTAGATGAAGTAAGCGTAGGAACACGCGGTATCTCCGTGATGCAGCTAAAAGTGCTTGACAGGCATAAACAGGCGGAGACGATATTGACAGAGTCGCCCTTTGTCAGGCGGTTGGACAACAAGAGCAGTCATTTCCGCTTTCACTTCACCGGTACAGAGGCGGATAAGGCTGAGCTGCTTCAGCGGCTGACTGCAGCGGGGATTCCTGTCGTTCACTTTGGCGATTCAAAAGAAAACCTGGAAGATGTTTTCCTCGCGATTACGGAAGGGGTGGGCAACTGATGGGCGGCTTTTTTACCAATCCATTGATCGTCAAAGAGCTGCGGGAGCGATTTCGAGTCAAAAAAAGCATCTGGATTCTCGCTCTCTACCTGCTCATACTGGGTGCGATCCTGCTCGGTTTTGTCTACCTGGAACAGATGAACTCGCTCTCAGCGCCAGGTGAAAATCGAGAGGCGTTTATCGTCATGGCCGTTATCCAGTATGGCATGATCTGCTTTATCGCTCCGGCTCTGTCGGCCGGCACGGTAAGCGGAGAACGGGAGAGGCAGACGCTGAACATACTGTTGACGACTCAACTCTCTCCGCTGAAGATCGTGCTGAGCAAGCTCTTAACCTCGCTTGCCTTTATCTTTTTACTGGTGGTGGCCTCCATCCCCCTCTATAGCTTGATGTTTCTATACGGTGGGATTTCGCCTAGCCAGCTGCTTACACTGGTCGTCTTTTTTGCGGTCAATATCATTCTTTTTGGCTCTCTTGGCCTGTTTTGTTCTACCTGGGTGAAGCGTACCGGTGTGAGTACGATACTCGCTTATGGATTGGCTTTCTTTTTCGTTGTGGGCACGGGGCTGCTCGTCATGTTTCTCGGTCCACTGATCGCAGAAATGTCTGATTCGGTACAACCCGTAGATCCGATGGATTACGTCGGTATGCAGGTTCTTAGCTCTCTGAATCCTGTGATTATCATGTCCAATATTCTGGGAGAAGATTTTGGACCAAAACTGCGCTTGTTTATGGAACCATGGCAGTTTTTCGTCATTGTTTGCTGTCTGCTTAGCGCCCTGCTGGTAGCGTGGAGCGGATACCTGCTTCGCCCGATTCGTCGTTCCTGGTTTGGTTGGAGAAAATCGTAACAATTGTGTACAATAAGAGAATCGATCAAACAGAGGGGGTAGACATTGTGGAGAAACAGGACCGGCAAGAGGTGCAGGTCGTTGACTTTGAAGAGCTGCTCACGTATATCGAGCGGCGTCTGGCAAACGCGGGTATGAAGGTAGGACGCGACGAGATTATTACAATTTTACAGGCGGAAGAGGCTTTCCTGATGGAAAAAGGGTTAATCGAAGTCGTCTCCGAGTGATGATCCGAAACGGGAAACGGCATGCTGTCAACGGCATGCCGTTTCGTTATGGCTGCACGATCAGCCCTGCAAATCTTGCTGTTTCGTCCGCCCTGGATAAAACCTCCTATTCTCATCCAATGGGTTTTCTTTTGCGGTTAGGGATATGGCCTTTAGTTCGTAAACCGCTGTCCGGCTTCCCAACGAAGAACGATATTTTTCCACGTGGTTTTGGGACAGCCGCTTGTCGAAATACCCTGGCACGTATTTATCCAGCAGGGCTTGCATGACGGACGTGGCTTTCGCAAGATCGGAGACAGGCTCCACTTTACCGAATATGATCACGCTGAAGTACCCCGTGTCGGTTTTGGCTGGTACAGGATTGGCAATCGTGCCGTCTTCTTCACTGACGGTGAAGCAGGCGTTGGGATTGGCAGCCATGATTTCGGTCTTTCTTCCTGACGCGGCTCCGTGAAAGTAAATGCTGTTCTGAAGCCAGACGAAGTTTAAGGGGATCACGTAGGGGAGGGAGCCGTCAGCCAACCCCAGATAGCCGGTTTTTGCCCTGTTCAGAAATTGCACGATCCTGTCCTGATCATCACAGGCTCGCTTCTTGTACCTGATCTCGTACACAATGACCAACTCCTTTCGCGATTTGCTATACTGAATTATAGGTACCGATTGTCCCCTTTAAAAGGGACAGGAATAGAGAGTTTGATAGGGACAGTTGGGGGGATTGAATGGAACTGCATCCTTACTTGCAGCGAACAGGTGAACAGCCACTCTATGTTCAGCTCTACCGGTACATAAAAGAGCAGATGGAAACGGGCATGATTACAGCGGGGGACGGTCTCCCTTCCATTCGTCTGCTGGCTCAGCAACTGGCAATAAGCCGTAATACGGTGGAGGCGGCCTATCAGCAGTTGATCGCGGAGGGCTATGTGACCAGCAAGCCGAAAAGCGGCCTTCTGGTGGCACCTCTGGAAACAGAATGGGGTCAGCTGTCCCGGCCACAGCAAAAACCATTGCTGAGCTTGAACATTTCGGTCAAGAAGCAAATAGATACATGGCGGTATGACTTTCACTATGGACATATTGAACTGGATCGATTTCCCTTAAAGGCTTGGCGAAAACGGATCAACGAAGTGCTCGATTATCAATCGCAGGACATCTTTCTGTACGGTGATCCCCAGGGGGAGCGTGATTTGCGTGAACAGATTGCTTCGTACCTATTCCAGGCACGTGATGTAACTTGTTGTCCGGAACAAATTATCATGTGTGCCGGTGCCCAGCAGGCAATCAGTTTGATCTGTCAGCTTCTCGGGGCCGATCGACTAGGGGTTGCAGTAGAGAATCCGGGATATGATGGAGTGCGGGCTGTCTTCGCCAGGAGTGGATGCGATATCCTCCCCATACCTTTGGAGGAGGATGGGATCGATCTGGATAAACTGGAGCGAAGCGGGGCAAAGCTGGCCTACATCACCCCGTCTCATCAGCTGCCGCTTGGCATGGTGCTGCCCATCCAGAAGCGATTACGCCTGCTTGCCTGGGCGGAACGACACGAAAGTCTGGTCATTGAAGATGATTACGACAGCGAATATCGTTACCAGGGACATCCTATCCCGTCACTGAAAGGATTGGACACTCGTGAGCGGGTGATTTACATGGGTACCTTCTCCAAGTCGTTTCTGCCAGCTGTACGGATTAGCTACCTGGTGCTGCCTTCATGGTTAATCGAGCGTTTTTACCAAAGCTTTCCCGTATACAGCCAGCCGTGCTCACCCATCATCCAGTCAGCACTTGCCAGGTTTATGAAATATGGAGATTTTGAACGGCACGTTCGCAAGATGCGAACAATCTACCAGCGAAAACATCAAACGCTGTTGTCAGCCATTGATACGCATATGGGAGAGAAAGTGGAAGTAATTGGTTCGCGGGCCGGGCTGCATATTCTGCTCAAGGTACAGGGAATGACTAGACAGGAACTGATCAGGAAGGCGAGAGCGTGGGGGGTTAACGTTGATTCCCCGGAGCGCTACTGGATCGACCCGGCACAATGTCCCGATGGGTTGCTTATCCTGGGTTTTGGCGGTTTATCAGAGAAAGAGATTGGAGAAGGGATCGCCACGTTGGCGAAAGCCTGGTTTGGCAGGATGCACTAGACGTGACCACTTCTCCGCTTGGCGCATTGATGCTAAGAGTAGAGGTGCCAAATGTGAATCCCAAAATTTTTTGCAACGGGCTTTAAAAAACAGTAAGATTGGGAAGAAAGCTGATAAACCCTGGAAAAGGACGTGAAGCTGTTGAGCAGTGAAGTCGAAAACAAAGCGCTGGAAGTCGGAGATGTCATCAGCCTGGATGACGAAAACGGCGAGGTGGTAGGGGATTTCGAAGTAATCGCGCTGTTTGAGTTGAACGGTCGGCAGTACGTTGCGCTAACTCCTGCTCTCGAGGAAGAACCAGCAAATGATGAAGAGGAGCTGGATGTCTTTATCCTCGGTTTGGAGAATAATGAACTGACCGCACTGGACGAAGAAGAAGAAGAAGAAGCATTTGCCAAACTGGACGAGCTGCTCGAAGATGCGCACGTTAGCGAGTAGCCGTCACGAATAGTTCTGCCAAAGACAAGCGTAGCGCTTGTCTTTTTTGTGCATACCGTGGGGCTAAAAAATCGCCGCCAGCGTCAAACCGGCGGCGATCTTTTTCCGATCGTCTACTTCATCTCAATGATATGGTCCCTTAATTCACGTACATAAAGGATGCAGGTGTTGTCCGTTTCTTCCAGTTCCCGCAGCAGAGCGGCTGCCTCATCTTTGTTCAATCCGAGGTGCTCCAGTTTGCTGCGCAGTTCTTTTCCCCCGTTGTCAAAAAACTGGGCTTTGCTGTCGATATCGCCTATGGCATCTTCAAAGTGCTTGCTGTATTTGTAGTAGTTGTCGCGCTGATTGGAATGGTTTTTATCCGGGTTCCATTTCAGCACGTAAATATCTTCGCGTTTGTACCCGGAAGAATTGAGCGCCTGGATATCGGCGACAAGATTCTGATCGTACTTGTGCAATTTTACAAATGGTTTTATGGTACCGATCGACATCTCACAGCCTCCTCCCTAGGGAATGTCAATACGCTTAGACTGCCCGATTGGTCCATCGTTTAACCGAAGGTGGAATAAGAGTTGATGCACAAGGGAGCCGTCATGCACGGCAGCAGCGATTTTCTTTTTGACCAGGGTTTTTGCCTGATGCTACACTAGAGGATGGGATTACAGGAAAACGAGGAGAGTTTGGGATATGCCAAAGTTTAAACTATTTGCAAACAAAAAAGGAATTGCCGATCAGAAGAAAAACAACCAGTTCGTCAAGTTTGCCCGGCAAATCTACGTGGAGGCCAAAAAAGGCGGTCCCGATCCCAATGCCAACTTAAAACTAAAGGCGATCATCGCCAATGCGCGGGCGATCAACATGCCGATGGACAACATTGAGCGAGCGATCAAAAAGGCCACTGATGCCGGTAATGCGGATAACTATGAAGAGATACGCTACGAGGGTTACGGCCCTGGCGGTGTTGCGATCATCGTCGAGTGTCTGTCTGACAACCGCAATCGCACAGCAGCTGATGTGCGCGCCATTTTCAACAAACGCGGCGGAAATCTCGGCGAGACGGGATCGGTCAGCTTCATGTTTGATCATAAAGGGGTCATCGTCATCGACCGCGAAGAGTTTGACGTAGACGAAGACACGATCATGATGCAGGCATTGGAGGCAGGTGCAGAGGACATCGTAGTGGAGGAAGATTCTTACCAGGTGCTCACCCATCCTTACGAACTGGACTCCGTCAAAAGCGGCCTGGAGGCCGAGGGGTATCATTTCGCCAATGCTTCCCTGCAGTGGATCCCCCAGAATACCGTCAAGATTACGGGCGAGGATGCGGCTAACGTGTTAAAAATGATGGATGCGTTTGAAGAAAACGACGACGTCCAAAACGTCTATGCCAACTTTGAGATTGACGACGAGGAAATGGAAATGCTGAACAAATGAGGGATTTTTGATGCCGGAAGCCATCCTATTGCAGACATAGGATGGCTGTATTTTTCGATCAAGCTGTTTTTTCTTCGGCGGAAATGGTATAAAATAGCGATTAAGTGTTCGCCTATTTCTCATGAAGCAGCAGAAAGAAGGTTTTTCACAGAGGAGAGAAGTGAATGATTGACGCCCAAAAGCAAAGCTATACCGAGGAAGATATTCAAGTACTGGAGGGCTTGATAGCGGTCAGGCGCAGGCCCGGGATGTATATCGGCTCGACCGGCAGTCGCGGACTGCATCACCTGTTGTGGGAGATTGTCGACAATGCAAAGGATGAAACCCTTGCTGGGGTTAACGATACGATCATCGTCACCCTGCACCGCGATGGGAGTGTCAGCATAGAGGATCACGGAAGAGGGATTCCGACGGGGATGCATAAGTCAGGACGCCCCGTACCGGAAGTGATTTTTACGACGTTGCACGCCGGCGGCAAGTTCGGAGGCGGCGGATACAAAAAGAGCGGAGGTCTGCACGGCGTTGGTTCCAGCGTCGTGGTGGCGCTGTCGAAGTGGCTGGAAGTGGAGATCTACCGTGACGGCAAAATACATAAACAACGGTTCGAATACGTTGTTGAGAACGGCGTGGAACATGTAGGCAAACCGGTAACCGATCTGATGGTGGTAGGGAACACCAAGC
The DNA here is from genome assembly GCF_020923435.1 of Brevibacillus humidisoli. Taxonomy (NCBI): domain Bacteria; kingdom Bacillati; phylum Bacillota; class Bacilli; order Caryophanales; family Paenibacillaceae; genus Brevibacillus; species Brevibacillus humidisoli. The sequence continues at coordinate 1,468,299 of NZ_CP087263.1, forward strand.
GGACGGGCACGACGGTTACCTTCATGCCGGATGATACCGTCTTTTCGACTACGCGCTTCGACTATGAGCTGATTCGCGATCGTTTCCGCGAGACCGCCTTTTTGTTAAAAGGGCTGCGCATGGTGTTGATTGACAAGCGCGGACCGGAAGAGAAGCGGGAGGAATTCTACTATGAAAACGGATTGCAGGCTTATGTAGAGTACCTGAACGACGGGAAACAGACCCTTCATCCAATCATCTACTTCGAAGGCGAGAAAGAAGATATCTACGTCGAGTTGGCTTTTCAGTATAACGACGGATACGCGGAAACACTGGTCTCCTACGTCAACTCCGTCCCGACCCATGATGGCGGAACGCACGTTACAGGATTTCGCAACGGGACAACCCGTGTGTTTAACGAGTTCGCCCGACGCAAAGGTTTTTTGAAAGAAAAAGATGCCAACCTGAGCGGCAGCGATTTGCGCGAGGGATTCCTGGGCGTACTCTCTCTGCAGATGTCTGACGTTCAGTTTGAATCGCAAACAAAGGACAAGCTGGGCAACGAAGAAGCCCGCACCATCGTCGAGCAGATCATCTCGGAAAAGTTGGGCTTTTTCCTGGAGGAGAATCCTGAGATTGCCAAGCTCCTGATCGAAAAGGCGATCCGTTCGGCAGAGATTCGGGAAGAGCTTCGCAAGCAGCGGGAAGCTCTGCGCGGCGACAAAAAAGGCAAAGGGGCCAAGAAGCGGAAGTCGATCTCCGAGAAGTTCGCCCCCCCTCAGTATCGCGATCCAAAGCGCAATGAGTTGTTTCTGGTAGAGGGAGACTCTGCTGGCGGCTCGGCGAAACAGGCTCGCAACTCCGAGTTTCAAGCCATTTTCGGATTGAAGGGGAAGCCGCTTAACACAGAGAAGGCAAAGCTATCCGATGTACTGTCCAATGAGGAGTTCCGCACGATTCTGGAAGTGCTGGAAACAGATATTGGTCAGGAATTTTCCATCGAAAACTGTGCGTTTGACAAGATCATCATCATGTCTGACGCCGATGTGGACGGCTCCCATATCCAGGCGCTTTTGCTTACGTTCTTCTTCCGCTACATGCAGCCGCTGATCGCCGCAGGCAAGCTGTACATTGCCCAGCCGCCGCTGTACAAGGTGACGAAGGAGGGGAAAAAACCAGAGTCAGTCTACTGCTGGGACGATGCTGATTTGGAGCAGGCCTTGAAACGGCTCGGTCGCAACGCCGAGATCCAGCGATACAAAGGTCTTGGGGAAATGAATGCCGATCAGCTCTGGGAGACGACGATGGACCCGGCCAACCGCAAGCTGATTCAGGTATCGCTGGAAGATCTGGCTCACTGTGAGAAGTTGGTTACGGTCTTGATGGGCGACAAGGTACCCCCTCGCCGCGAATGGATCGAGAATCACGTCACCTTTGAAGTGGGGGAGGATGAATAGCCATGCTGTCCAACAAAGTGATCGAGCAAAGCTTTGCCGAGATTATGGGCAAGCGTTTTTCCGACTACGCCAACCTGGTGATTTTGTCACGGGCCATTCCGGATGCCCGGGATGGACTAAAGCCGGTACAGCGGAGAATCCTCTACGCGATGTACCAGGAAGGCAACACGCACGACAAATCGTACCGCAAATCGGCTAAGACGGTGGGGTACGTGATGGGGACATTCCATCCGCATGGTGACAGCGCGATTTACGAGACGATGGTGCGGATGGCCCAATGGTGGAAGATGCGACACGTGCTGATCCAGGGTCATGGCAACTTTGGGAGTCTCGATGCAGACCCGCCGGCCGCCATGCGTTATACGGAGTCGCGTCTGTCCGCGTTGGCCAATGAGATGCTGCGCGATATCGATAAAGAGACCGTTCCTTTTATCCCGAACTACGATAACTCGACCAAGCAGCCAGCCGTCCTGCCGTCCCGCTTTCCCAACTTGCTGGTCAACGGCGCATCAGGGATTGCCGTCGGCTTTGCCACCGATATCCCCACACACAACCTGGGGGAAGTGATCGATGCGACGATAGCCCAGATGAAGCAGCCAGACATCAGTCTGGACGAGTTGATGCAGTATGTGAAAGGGCCCGATTTTCCGACTGGCGGTATCGTGCAGGGTGTCTCCGGCATCCGCAAAGCATTTGAGACAGGTCGCGGCCAGTTTGTGATTCGCGCCCGGACCCATATCGAGGAACCGAAGGGCAGCAAAGGGAAAAAGATCGTGATCAGCGAGCTGCCGTATGAAGTGGTCAAGTCCAAACTGGTCACGCAGATTGACGAGTTGGTGCTGGAACGCAAGATCGAAGGGGCGTTAGCCGTCCGCGATGAGACTGGCCGCAAGGAAGCGGAACAGAAGAAAGTGCGGGTCGTGATCGACATACGCAAGGAAGCGGATGCTGAGGCGATTCTCAACTATTTGTATAAAAATACCGATTTGCAAACCTACTACAACTACAACATGAACGCGATTCACGAGGGAACCATCCGCCAGATGGGGCTCAAAGAGCTGTTGGATGCCTACATCTCTCATCAAAAGGAAGTAGTGACCAATCGTTCCCGCTACGACCTGAATCGCAAACAGCATCGGGAGCACGTCGTACAAGGCTTGATCCGGGCGAAATCAATCTTGCGCGAGATCGTCGACACGATCATGGCCTCCGAGAATCGGGCAGATGCCAAGCAGAACATTATCGACAAGTACGGTTTTACAGACGTGCAGGCCGATGCGATTCTCAGCATCCAGCTGGCTTCCTTGACCAGAATTGACATTGTCAAGCTGGAAAAAGAACTAAGTACGCTGGCCAAGGAGATCAAGGAACTGGAGGCGATATTGGGCAGCGAGAAAAAACTGATCCAGGTGATCCAGGGGGAGCTGCTTGAGATCCGCAAAAAATACGCAGAACCGCGGCTGAGCGAGATCCAGGGCGAGATTGAGGAGATCAAACTGGATATCGCGATGCAGATCAATGCCGAGGACTGTATCGTTACCTTGAGCAATGACGGGTATATCAAGCGGACCAGTCCGCGCTCGTTCAAGTCGATGGGCGGGACGATCGAAACCTGCGGGGTAAAGGAGGGAGATCGTGTCCGTACCTTTGTGGAGACCAACACCTCCCATACCGCCCTGTTCTTTACGCAGGATGGCAAGTATTTCTCCCTGCTGGTGAACAGCATTCCCGACGCCAAGTGGAAAGACGTCGGAACAGCGCTAGTCAACGTGATTCCGCTGGAAAAGCAGCAGCGAGTGATCGCTTGTCATATCGTAGAAAACTTCGACCAGCCGCTGTACGTTTGTCACGTTACCCGCTCCGGCCTGATCAAGAAGACAGCGCTGTCCGAGTACGCTACCAACCGCTCAGGAGCATTGGTGGCAGCCAAACTGAAGAGCGAGACGGATGAGTACATCGATGTCCAACTAACCGATGAGAGTGGTACGCATCTGATCGTTACCCGGGACGGAATGGTGATCCGCTTTCCGGAAACAGAAGTATCGGCGACCGGCAGAGCGTCTAGCGGGGTGAAGGCAATCAACCTGGCCAAAACGGACGAAGTGATCACCGCACTTACTGTGCCCACGGAAGACAACCGTATCCTGCGGGCGCTGACTCAGGAAGGGCTGGTCAAGCGGACGCGACTAGCCGACTTACCGGTGCAGGGACGGGCCGGCAAGGGACTGGTGCTGATTCGCAAACGAAAAACATCCCCCCATGTCTTGCTCACCTGCCAGGTGGAAGATCCTGCTGCAGACAAACTGTATGCACAGAGCGACTCAGGACAATGGCAACTGGTTGAGTCAGACCACCTGCCGACCAACGAGCAGGGCGGGATTGGCAGGATTGTCGTGGATGGCCCGCTGATTGACTGGATGTATGAAGCAGCCATTGAAACGTCGGAAGGAAAAGAGGAAAACTCACCCGGCTCGACCGATCCATCTGCGGCTGTTTCACCAAACGACGAACCTGGTGTGGAGCAGTTCAGTCTGTTTCAATCCGACTCATCAGGTGAAAAGGAGTGAGCAGCGATGACGAAGCCGTTTGAACCCTTTCACTCCGATTTGAACTGGCAGCAGGTTTCGTTGCTGCTCGATACGGTCCTCTATTTTGAAGAGGCACCAAAGCTGCTCTTGATTCCTGACCTGGAGCAGGAAAGGATCGCTGTTCCCTTGTTGGCAGACAGCTTGCGCATGCTGCTTGGCGAGCTTGACGAGTCACAACCGTTTGCCGCCAGACGTTTTGGGTTTTCGTTCAACTGGACGAACGAAACGGAACAGACAGGTGAATTGGTTATCACACTGCCATCGGCTAAAACGGTCCGTCAGCCTACCAAGCTGACCGACTTTTCCCCTGTATAACCCACTTGTGAACCAAGGGAAAGCAAGTCGGCATAATCCCTCCGCATAAAAAAGAAAGAACAGTGATAAACTAGTTGCTAGCGATGGAGGAGGGAGAAGATGGAAAGAACGATAGCCATAAATGGTCGTCCATTACTGGTTGCCACTACGTACGACGGAGATTCTCAATACCATGTGCAGATAAAAGATGGCGACAAGCTGATAACGGAGTACAAAGTAGCAGCAACACAAGAAAGCGACGTATTTACGGAAGCGCAAGCGCTTGTTGAGGCCGATATTGAATTGGGGAATCTGAAGATGTGACCAGCAAAAGCTGCCCCTTTGAGAGTGATAAAAAGACGGACTTCGCCGACCGGACAGGACGGGGAAGTCCGTTATTTCTTTATCGGTAGGTTGTATCACTGTTGTCGGAATATTCATCACCCCTGAGATCGAATTTTGAATGAAACGGACTCACCGGTTGAAACGTAGAGAAAGGTAATACCGAATAGAAGGGAGAAACAGCCGGTGCGAAACAATCGCGGGAAACGTGTTGTGTACCAAGAAGTGCAGCGTTTTTCTTCTATTATCACATGGATATCGATTCTAGCAGTCGCCGGGATCATGTGGTATGGATTTGTGCAACAAATCGTGCGGGGCATACCGTTTGGGGACAAACCGGCATCCGATACAGGTCTGATCATCCTTGTTCTCATTTTTGGCATCGCATTTCCCTTGTTCTTTTTTTCGATCCGCCTTCGTACCGAGGTGAGGGAGACCGAGATCTTTGTGTCGCTTTCGCCGTTTTCCTCTCGGTCTATTCCGTTGAATAAGATCGAACAGATGGACGTATGCACCACCCGTCCCTTGCTGAAACATGGGGGATACGGACTTCGCTGGTCGCCGCGAAACGGTTGGGCCTATACGATGCGTGGAAAAAAAGGAGTACAGCTGACCTTGTCAGATGGCAAGAAATTGCTGATAGGCTCCCAGCATCCACAAACATTGGCTGAATCGATTAAAAAAGCAATAGATCGGGCAGATAATCGGAACGTTTGATGCCGATGCCTGCCTTTTCTTTTTGTCGAAAACGTGGTACAACTGGTGAGAAATCAGATAGAGGGGTTTAAGAGATGCTGAACCAACAGAAAGACTGGTTGATGAAGATAGAGGCCTGGAGAGAAAACAGCAACGACCGTACCCATTTTTCTGAAGGGGAGGCGTATCAACTACTGCGTCGCCTGGAAGAGGCCAGGGCAGAGGCAGGAGGGGGGGGAAACGGGACACCTCTGGAAGAATTGGACAGGGCGGAAGCGGTCGTTTTGACACGTTTGGCAGAAGCGAGAATGTCGCGACCGGACGGACTGGCATTGGCAGAAGAGTGGCTGGACAGAGCCCGTCAGCTCGATCCGGCGTACGCTCCGGCAGCGGTGCTGCAGTGTTGCCTGTTCCTGCAGATGCTTCGCGAGCAGAGTCCGTTTCAAGATCTGCCTGTCATTCGCGAGACGGACAATCCGGCGGCACGGAAACGGCAGACGGAAGCGCTGCGGGTGGCAGTGGACGAACAGATCCGGCAGGCAAGATTGTGGCGGACACATCTGGAGCGGGGAAAAGCAGCAGCGTTGACGGCGGGAGAGGAGGCAGCAAGCGACCTGTATACCCAATTGGCCGTGCTGCTGACTGAACTGGAGTCCGGACTGCTCTCAGTCGCTGAGCAAGCCCGAACCTACGCCAAATCGCTGGAGGGCATGTTTTATTCATCCGAATCGCTGCAGCAATTGCAAAAGGCTGTCCGGGAACTAGGCGAAAAGCGGGCCACATGGGACCAGCTGTTGGCTGAGCGAGAAGAATCGGACGTGGGGAGTATCGAACACGCACCATCCGCATTGGAACAGATTGATCAATTGATCGGTATGGAAGTGATCAAACACCGGGTCAGACAGTTGGCCCAGTTTCTACAGTATCGGCAGCTGCGGAGCAAAAAGGGGTGGACTCTGCGTGATTCGCCCGATCTGCACCTGGTCTTGATGGGAAATCCTGGAACCGGCAAAACCACATTGGCCCGCCTGCTGGCCCGGCTGTATCACGAACTGGGGCTGCTGGAGCGGGATGAGGTAATCGAAGTGGATCGCTCCCATCTCATCGGCGCTTATGTCGGGCAGACGGAGCAGCGGACGATGGAGGCGATCAAGCGGGCTGTTGGCGGTGTACTTTTCATCGATGAAGCGTACAGTTTAAAACGTGCCGACAGTCATGGCAGCGACTACGGGCAGGTGGCGATCGATACGCTGGTCGCTGCCATGACCAGTGGGGAACTGGCTGGCAAGTTTGTGGTCATTCTGGCAGGCTATCCGGAGGAAATGCGCCAATTCTTGTCGGCCAATCCGGGATTGCGCAGTCGTTTTCCGGAGACAGGCCATTTTCTGTTACCGGATTACAGCGATGAAGAACTGCTGGCGATTGCCGAAGATATGGCACAGCGAAACGACTATAGCCTGACGGAGGAGGCCAAGCGGGTGTTTCTCCGGCGAATTGAACGAGAACGGGTGGACGCATCGTTCGGCAACGCACGCACCGCGCGAAACCTGGTGCTCGACGCGATTTTTGCCAAAGGAAGACAGTTGGCGGAAACGGAAGGACACTTAGGCATTGACGATTTCACCGTGTTGTATCCCGAAGATGTCGCCGCTGATCCCTGTGACCTCTCGACTGATCGAGAAGACTCAATTGCCCGCACCATCGATGAACAACTGGAAGGCATGGTAGGATTGGTCGAATGGAAGGCGGAGATGTGCAAGCTGGCCGCTTTTTTAACGGTCCAGCAGGAGCGGCAGCAGCGTGGGCTTCCCGTGCTGCCGGTAGAGCTGCACGCTGTATTTAGTGGAAACCCGGGAACCGGCAAAACCACGGCTGCTCGTCTGTACGCCCGCATCTTGCGTCAGGTGGGCTACCTGAAACGAGGCCATTTGGTAGCCGCGAGCCGTGCTGACCTGGTGGCGGGCTATGTGGGACAGACGGCGATCAGGACGAAACAGAAGGTTCGCGATGCACTGGGAGGAGTGCTGTTTATCGATGAGGCGTACAGCCTGTTCGCGTCGAGTGAGAACGACTTTGGCAGCGAGGCGGTCGATACGCTCGTCGACGAGATGACCAAGCATGAAGAGAATCTGGTTGTTGTGCTGGCAGGCTATCCGGCGCAGATGGAACGGCTGCTGGCGAGCAATCCCGGTCTCTCTTCCCGGTTTAAGAAGTACTATCTGTTTGCCGACTATACGGCTGGTGAACTGCATCAAATCCTGCTTCGGGCAGCAGCCGCAAAAGGGTATCTGTTGACGGAGGATACAGGCAGCGCCATCTTGGCCCACCTGCAAAAACTGGAGCAGGAACAGCAGCTTCACGGCAATGCCCGCTTTGTTCACAATCTGCTGCAGGAAGCGATACAGCATCAGGCGGTGAGATTGGTCAACCGCCCCTTGAGTGAACAGTCTGCCGAGATCTTGCAGGAACTGCGCTGGGAGGATTTTGCTCCGCTCTTTCCAGCAGTGGATGGAGTAGATGAAGAAAGCTCTGGCTAACGCTGCTGCCGGAGCTTTTTGTTACCCATCTCCCCCCAGTTGTTCGTGAATGCGGAGCGCCATTTCCAGACAAAGCCGGTGCTCCGGTAGCAGATAGGAATCGCCGAGCAGCTCCTTAATCTTCTCCAATCGATGATAGAGCGTCTGGCGGCGGATAAACAGCTTTTCCGCCGCTTCCTGTTTATTTGCATGGTGGTCGAGGAATAGGCGAAGTGTGGTCACCAATTGACTGTTATGCTGCTTGTCGTAGCGAATTAATGGCCCGAGGTAATCGTCGACAAACGACCGCTGCGTGTAGCGGTCCTGTGGAGACAGCAGCAGCCGGAACACCCCCAGATCACTGTAAAATGGACTGCTTGCCCAATTATGGCTGAAGATAGCTTGTTCCGCCTCATGAAAATGACGAGACGCTGTTTCATAGCGGTTGGAGACGCGACTAATTCCCCAAAAGATCGTTTGATCCCCTCCCAGTCCCTTCCGTATGATCTCGTTTACTTCACCGATCGCCTTCTCCATCTTCTCCCTCAGGTTGTCGGCCCTCTCCACCAGCAGCAGCAAATAGAGCCGCTGCCCCCGACTGCGCAGCAGGGGGCGAAAGCCACATCTTTTGAGCAGCACTCGAAAGAGACTGAGCAGATCCGTAAACAATGGGCTGCCGTCCGCCAATACGGCTGGTCGTTCCTGCCCAATCTCCATTATCGCTGCCAGATAGAGGGGCGGGTTTTCCCATGAGTCGATGCCGAGCAGCAGGCGCAGCTGCTCTTCTGACAGCGAACCTCCTTGCAGCAGTTGATCGAGCAGCGCGTCTTGCTTGTCGCGCGTTCGTTCCTCCGCGACCATCTTCCGCAGCAGGATCTGGGCAATGGCAGATGCTGTGTAATCGAGTGTTAGCAACAGGAACTCGTCGGCAGTCCGTTCATACAGGATGATCCCCACGTACGCCAAGACATGCCCCATCGCCGTAATCGGTTGGTAGATAATCGTTTTTTTATCAGATATGGCAAGGAGACCGTCGTTTCTTTGCGACAGACGGCCTGCTGATGCTGACTGCTGCAGCAGTTCCACCAACTCCGTTTGCACGGACTGCGGCATGGCGGGGACAAACAGGGGGGCGCCCTCAAGCGGATAGTACACGGTTTGCATCTGAACGGTTGCCTGCAGGCGCTGCAGGATACGGGTTAGTCCATTTGGCTGCAGGCTTAGCTGCTGCAGATCCCGTGTATAGGCTTCCAGCCTACGCAGCACCTCGGTATGGCGATTGACGATCCGTTCATGCAGGTCAAGCGTGATGTCGACAAACCGCACCGGCTGCTGAAACGCTATCAACGGGAACTGGTGATAATCGGCAAACTCGCACATGTCAGTAGGGATCTGCCGGATGTACTGTCCCAGCTCGATGCACACGCCGACTGCGCCACGCTCCATCACGCCCTGCAGATAGGCAAGCCGCTTCTCCGAATCGCTGCCGAAGCCGACTCCGGTTGAGAGGATCAGTTCGCCGCCGTTTAGAAACACGTGATTCTCGGGCGTTTCCAGGATGTGCACCCAACGAACCGAACGGTGCAGTCCGCCCCTGCCGGCGATCACTACAGCGTGGCGGAATAGCGGACGCTTCAAAGCCTCGGCCACGGTAAGTCTCCAATCTGAATTCATGAGCATTCTTCCTTTTCGTTTGACAGTTTGTCAAAACATTCCCGGCGGGAAGCTGACAGGTCGTCAGATGTTCGAGTGGGAATATTCTGATAAAATACAGTCGTACACCTCTTCATAAAGGAGTGACGATGATGAAGATGACTACCGGACAGGTCTTACAGAACTATATCAACGGAAAGTGGATCGATTCGCACACGGAGCACTATGAAGAGATCCCCAATCCGGCCACTGGTGAACTGCTGTCACGTGTGCCGCTCTCGACGAAGCAGGAGGTAGACGACGCGGTACAAGCGGCACGTGCCGCCTTTCCGATCTGGAGTGAAACACCGGTTGTGGAGCGAGCACGGGTGATGTTCCGCTTTCAGCACCTGCTCGTACAGCATCAGGACGAACTGGCGCGAATGATTACGTTGGAAAACGGTAAAAATCTGCCGGAAGCCCAGGCGGAGTTGCTGCGCGCCATTGAGATGGTGGAGTTTGCCTGTGGCATGCCCACGCTGATGATGGGAGAGACGCTCCCGTCGATCGCAAAAGGGATTGACTCCGAGACCATCCGCATGCCGCTTGGCGTAGTGGCTGGGATTACGCCATTCAACTTCCCGGTAATGGTACCGATGTGGATGTACCCGCTGGCGATTACCGCCGGCAACACATTTGTCCTGAAGCCCTCGGAGCGCACCCCGCTCTCTTGTATCCGCATCAGCGAACTGTTGGAGGAAGCGGGTCTGCCTGCTGGAGTCTTCAATGTCGTCAATGGCGGCCGAGACGTGGTCAACGGACTTTTGGAGCATCCAGAAGTAAAAGCGATCTCGTTCGTCGGTTCTCAGCCGGTTGCCGAGTACGTCTACAAGACGGCGGCAGCCTACGGCAAGCGGGTGCAGGCCCTGGGCGGTGCCAAAAACCATCATCTGGTCATGCCCGACACCGACCTCAGTAGGGCGGCGAAGACGATTGTCAGCTCTGCGTTTGGCTGCGCCGGTGAGCGATGCATGGCGGCAAGTGTGGCCGTCGTTGTAGACTCTGTCGCCGATCAACTGGTTCAATACCTGATCGAAGAGTCGGATGGGCTTAAGATGGGCAATGGGCTGGATGAAGGCGTCGACCTGGGTCCGTTGATTCGGCAGTCCCATCTGGAGCGGGTCCACCGTTACATTGAGCGCGGTATAGAGGAAGGAGCGTCTCTCGTCCGTGATGGCCGACAGGATGCGCTCGCGTATGAGAATGGGTACTATCTCGGACCCACGGTTGTCGATCAGGCAAACCCGGAAATGGTGATCGTTCGCGACGAGATATTTGCCCCTGTGCTCAGTGTCGTACGTGTTAAAGACTTTGAAGAGGGGCTGAAAGTGATCAGCAAATCCCGCTATGGCAACGGTGCCTGCATCTACACCAACAGCGGCAGGCTGGGGCGAGAGTTTGTACAGCGGGTCGAAGCGGGTATGGTTGGCGTTAATGTAGGTGTGCCGGCACCGATGGGATTCTTTCCGTTTTCCGGCTGGAAACAATCGTTCTACGGTGATCTGCATGCCAATGGCAAGGACGGGATCGCTTTTTATACCAAGAAAAAAACAGTCACGACCCGCTGGTTCGATGACGGTGAGGTCTCCATCGGTTCGCAGCAGACGTTTGTCAAATAAACTGTACCATGTTTGGGATACGTGGTGGAAGGGGGAACGGGAATGAGCAAGGATCAAGTCGTGTCCGAATCGCTCAGCAAGGATGCGCTATTGGCGAAAGATCGTGTCCACATGTGGCACCATATGTCACCCTACAATCCCAATCCGATGATCGTGACGGAAGCAAGCGGGGCTTGGGTGACTGATATCGATGGCAACCGTTTTCTTGACGGGATGAGCGGATTATGGTGCGTCAATATCGGATATGGCCGTCAGGAGTTGGCCGAGGCGGCCTACGAGCAGTTGAAGCAGTTGGCGTATTTTCCGCTGACACAGAGCCATGTGCCGGCGATCCGACTGGCGGAGAAGGTGAGTGAGTGGCTCGGGGGCGAGTACCGCGTTTTCTTCTCCAACAGTGGTTCAGAGGCGAACGAGGTGGCTTTCAAGATGGCCCGCCAGTATCATCACCAAAACGGTGAATCGGGCCGCTTCAAGTTTATCTCCCGTCACCGTGCTTACCATGGCAATACGATGGGCGCGCTGGCCGCCACCGGTCAGGCCGTGCGCAAGTACAAGTATGAACCACTGGCGCCAGGCTTCCTCCATGTCTCTCCTCCTTATTGCTACCGCTGTCCGTTCGGCAAGACCTACGGCAGTTGCAGCCTGGAATGCGCCGAGGTGTTTGACGAGGTGATCAACTGGGAGGGGGCGCAGACCGTTGCCGCCGTCATCATGGAACCGACAATTACCGGCGGTGGGGTGATCGTACCGCCGCAGGAGTATCTGAGCAAAGTGAGACAGATCTGTGACAAGTACGGCGTGTTGCTGATCATCGATGAGGTGATCTGTGGGTTTGGCCGCTCTGGCCAAAAGTTCGGCCATCAGAACTTCGGGATCAAACCGGACATTGTGACGATGGCTAAAGGGATCACCAGTGCTTATCTGCCGCTCTCCGCAACAGCAGTACGCAAGGAGGTTGCCGACAAGTTTCTCGATCAAGGCCTGGACCAACACTTCCGCCATGTCAATACCTTTGGAGGCAATCCCGCTGCTTGTGCGCTGGCGCTTCGCAATCTGGAACTGCTGGAAGAGGAGCAGTTGATCCAACGGGCTGAGCAGCTTGGCACGGAACTTCGTCAGAAGCTGGCGGTGCTGGAAGATCACCCCCATGTAGGAGACATCCGCAGCTTTGGGTTCCTCTGCGGGATCGAGATGGTGGAGAACCGCACAACCAAGGAACCGGCTGTTCCAGACAAGGTAACCCGGATCATCGCCGAATGTAAAAAAAGAGGCCTGATCGTTGGCCGCAACGGAGATACCGTACCGGGTTTCAACAATATTCTCACCCTCTCACCGCCATTTGCGACGGCCGACGAAGATTTGGACTTTATCGTTCGGGTCCTGCAGGAGGCGTTCGAGACAATCAAGTAACAAAGCGGGGTGATTCCCGTTACGGATGGGATCACCCCTGCTTTTCATCGGCTTTGTCAGCAGCCTGCTGCGTCAGCTTTTCCTCTTGAAAAGATCGGAGGCCGCGTACAAACAAATCGAGAATCACCTCGTGCTGAGTCTTGCTGGATACGTGGTTTCGGATCTGCTCCAGTTCGGCAGCCAATTCGGAGTCAAGGTGCAGATTGATCGTCTTTCCCTTGCTGCGAGGAAGGATTTCATAGTGAGCTGTTCTCTTTTTTACGATACCGTCGATTACCGCTTCCCGCTTCAACACCCTTTTGTCCGGCAGGTAGATACAGTCGGCTTGCAACCGAATCTGGCTCATCGCTTCGTCAAAGCTAATGCTGAGGGGGCGCTCGTGTCGTTTGTGGTAGTCACGGATTTCCCGGCAGAGATGCTGATGCTCCAGTGTGTTGGGGAGCGTCAGTGTAACGATAGGGGTCATCGCTTTTCCCTGGCGGCTGACAGATGATGCTCGGGAATCTCCCGCACGATCTTGCTGCTCATCTCCACCTGTACGGTGTAGACAAAAAAGAGCTCAGCGGACAGATCAGCGGCGATGACGACAGCCGTTTGTCCTTCTGCGTCCGGAACATAGGCAGAAGAGTCAATCCGTACCCGATCCAGCACTTCATAGCGAGGCTGAAGCAGTCCTTTTTGATAAAGAAAACGATAGACTGCTGGTTTGTGATAGAGAAATCGTTTGTTGCCTCTTTTGCCGCCCAAGCCGGGAAACAACTTTCGTTCCTCCAAAACTTCTCCCAGAAATCCTTCGTCCGCCCACCGTTTAATCGTTGTCATGCTGCATGATTGACCGCAATGCTCTCGTATGAGGGCAAGTATCTCTTTTGACGAGAGGTATTGGGCTCGTGCAGCCAACTGCTGCTCGTATTCCTTCTGTGACTGCTTCAGTCTGGCTAAGTGAACGGTGTCACGCCGGATCCGTTTTTGCAGCTCGACGATCCTCGTCTGCAAATCCTCCATCTCCCACAACCCTCTTTCCATCTCCATCTCACTCCAACCATATGAGCTGGCGGAATCAAACATGAGTGTAAGCGGCGAATTGATTCCGCAAAAAATACCCCTCTGCCGCAATCAAAAATCATAAAACAAGCGAGAAAGACATTTTTATATAGTATAAGCTGAATTTTCTGAAGATAAGGGAGGGGCTGCGATGACATCTCATCAAGCGGGGCACATTCTGGAAGCGGAGCTTCAGCAGAATTTTACGGAAGTGGTGCCCGCATTGCAACCGATGGAGGCGATCGAGGAAGCCAACCGATGTTTGTACTGCTACGACGCCCCCTGTATCAAGGCGTGTCCCACAGGCATCGACATTCCCGCGTTTATCAAAAAGATTGCAAGCGGCAACCTGCTGGGTTCGGCACGCACAATCATGGAAGCCAACCCGGTGGGAGCCAGTTGTGCCCGTGTCTGCCCTACCTCCGAACTATGTGAGGGAGCCTGTGTGCTGAACGGTTCCTCCAAGCCGATCCTGATCGGCTTGCTGCAGCGACATGCCACGGATTGGGCAATCAAACAGAAAAAGCCCCTATTCTCAGCAGCCAGGAAGAACGGACATAAGGTGGCGATCGTCGGAGCGGGACCGGCCGGGCTGTCGGCTGCACGTGAGTTGGCCCGCTGGGGCTATGAGGTGACCGTTTACGAAGCACGTGAGAAAGGAGGCGGGCTCAACACCTATGGCATTGTTTCCTTCCGGCTGCCGCAGGAGATTCCGCTCTGGGAAGTAGAGCAGATTGAGTCACTCGGTGTTCAGATTGTTTACGGTGTGCGGGTTGGTGTTGATGTGGAGACGGAGGAATTGGTCAAGAGCTACGATGCTGTGCTGCTGGCAATCGGACTGGGCTGCGTACCGATGCTGCAGATCGAGGGAGAAGACCTGGTGGGGGTACTGGACGCAATTGAACTGGTGGAAGAGACGAAAACCAAACCGTTGCCCACCCGCTTTAAAGGAAAACGAGTGGTCGTTATCGGCGCTGGCAATACGGCGATTGATGCCGCTACCTGTTCCAAGCGTTTGGGAGCCGAGACCGTGCAGATTCTCTACCGGCGGACAGAGAAGGAGATGACCGCCTATGCATTTGAGTATGAGTTCGCCAAGCAGGACGGCGTGGAGTTCCGCTGGTTGGTCGCTCCCAGACGGATTCTTGGTGAGGCAGGCAAGGTGTCAGGACTGGAGCTGATTCGCATGCAATTGGGCGACCCGGACGAAAAGGGGCGCTGTCGTCCGCTGCCTGTGGAGGGCAGCCAGTTTACGATCGATGTGGACTATGTGATTCGCGCGATCGGTCAGGAAAAGCAACTGTCCGTGATCGAGTCCTTTGGACTGAAGCATCACCATGGCGTAGTTTCGGTTGATGCGGAGGCGTACCAAACCTCCAACCCGAAGGTTTTTGCGGCAGGCGACTGCATCTTCGGAGGCGGTCACACGGATGCCATGGTCGTCGATGCTGCTCAGCAGGGGAAGCGGGCGGCACAATCCATTCATGCCGTGCTGGAAGAGGCGCGACAAGCGGTTTAGCTGACTCGCCGACCGGCGGCAGACAGGTAAGGCGGACAGATCAGGAACGAACAATAGGAGGCGAAACGATGGCTGATTTGCGGATCAATCTGGGTGGAATTGAATCGCCCAACCCGTTTTGGCTGGCATCTGCTCCACCCACCAACTCCGGTTATCAGGTGCAGCGGGCGTTTGAAGCGGGTTGGGGCGGAGCGGTGTGGAAGACGTTGGGGGATCCGATCATCAACACCACTTCCCGCTTTGCGGCCCTCCACCTAGGCAGCCGACGTGTGGTCGGGTTTAACAACATCGAACTCATCACGGATCGACCGCTGGAGGAAAATCTGAAAGAAATCTCGGAAACGAAGAAGCGCTTTCCCAAACATGCGATCATTGCTTCTCTGATGGTGGAGCCGAGACGAGAAAAGTGGCACGAGATCGTCAAAGCGGTGGAAGCGGTTGGCGTCGATGGATTGGAGTTAAACTTCGGCTGTCCGCACGGGATGGCTGAGCGGGGCATGGGCTCGGCAGTGGGTCAGCAGCCGGATCTGGTCAGACAGCAGACGGAGTGGGTAAAGGAAGTAGCCGAGACACCCGTGATCGTCAAACTGACACCGAACATCACCGATATCCGCTACACCGCTCGCGCTGCAAGCCAAGGTGGAGCAGACGCCGTCAGCATGATCAACACGATCAACAGTTTGATGGGTGTTGACCTGGATCGCTGGCTGCCGATCCCCCATGTAGATGGCAAAGGAGCGCACGGCGGGTACTGTGGCCCGGCAGTGAAACCGATCGCGCTTAACATGGTAGCGGAGTGTGCCCGTGATCCACAGGTGGGCATTCCGATCTCCGGCATCGGCGGGATCGGCACCTGGCGGGATGCGGTCGAATTCCTGCTGATGGGAGCGTCTGGGGTGCAGATCTGTACCGCTGCGATGCATCATGGTTTTCGAATCGTTGAAGACATGATCGACGGGTTAAACAACTATCTGGATCAGCGCGGCATTGCTTCGGTGATGGAGATCGTCGGCAAGGCCGTTCACACCTATTCCGATTGGAACAACTTGAATCTCAATTACAAAGTGGTGGCCCGGATTCACGAGGAGACCTGCATCCATTGCAACAAATGTCACATTGCCTGTGAGGACGCTTCTCACCAGTGTATTGATATCGTCCATAACGAACAGACCGGTCGGGAAACGCTGGTTGTTCGTGAAGAAGATTGTGTGGGCTGCAATCTCTGCGCCATCGTTTGTCCGGTTGAGGGAACGATAGAGATGGTGGAAGTCCCGACCAGTTTGCCTCCGCTCAGTTGGAATCAGCGGCAGGCCGCACTTGCCGCCAATGAGGACAGAGAAACGGGCTAAAGGGTACTGCGTTTTTCTTCATACACCGAGATAGTGAGGCATAGCCTTGTACAAACGGAGTGTCTGTACAGATACTGCTGATACAAATCGAGCGGGAGATGAGAAAATGGCAAAGATCATCAGAGGAGGAACAATGGTCACCGCTGCCGATACGTACCAAGCCGATGTGCTGCTGGAAGGGGAGAAAATCGCCGCAATCGGTGAGGGGCTCGACGTCTCTGGAGCAGAGGTGATTGATGCTGCTGGTTGTTACGTTTTTCCGGGAGGTGTGGACCCCCATACGCATCTCGATATGCCGTTTGGCGGCACGGTGACTGCGGACGATTTTGAGACAGGTACACGGGCTGCGGCGTTTGGCGGCACAACGACGATCATCGATTTTTGTCTCAGTACGAAAGGAGAGCCACTGCGTCAGGCGATCGCTGCCTGGCATCAAAAAGCGGCCAACAAGGCGGTCATCGACTACGGATTTCACCTGATGGTCGCCGAAGCGAATGACCAGGTATTGGAGGAGCTTCAAGACGTGGTGCAGACGGAAGGGATCACTTCGCTGAAGGTATTTATGGCCTACAAAAATGTGTTTCAAGCGGATGATGAGACATTGTTTAAGACATTGGTTCGAGCCAGGGAATTGGGTGCTCTCGTACAGGTGCATGCCGAAAATGGAGACGTGATCGACTATCTCACCAGACAAGCGTTGGCTGCAGGCAACACCGATCCGATCTACCATGCGCGGACCCGTCCGCCAGAGGCCGAGGGGGAGGCGACAGGACGGGCGGCCGCACTGGCAGCTCTGGCTGACTCCCAGCTCTACGTCGTTCATGTCACGTGTGCGGAAGCGGTCCAGCAGATCGCCCAGGCACGGGAGAGAGGCTGGAAGGTATACGGAGAAACCTGTCCGCAGTATCTTACTTTGGACATCTCATGTTTGGAGAAGCCCGACTTCGAAGGAGCCAAGTACGTCTGGTCGCCTCCGTTGCGGGATAAGTTCCATCAGGAGGTGCTCTGGAACGCTTTGAAGAGCGGTATCCTGCAAACGGTCGGTTCTGACCAATGCTCTTTTAACTTCCGGGGTCAAAAAGATTTGGGCCGGGGCGATTTCACCAAGATACCGAACGGCGGCCCTGTGATTGAGGACCGCTTTGGCCTTCTCTACTCCGAAGGTGTCCATGCCGGGCGCATCAGTCTGAATCAATTCGTCGACGTCGTCTCAACCAAAGCAGCCAAGCTATTCGGACTGTTCCCGCGGAAAGGCACGATTGCCGTCGGTTCCGATGCCGACATTGTCATCTTTGATCCCGGCATACGACGGACGATTTCCGCTGAGACACATCACATGAATGTGGACTACAATCCGTTTGAGGGAATGGAAGTACAAGGAGAAGTAGTCAGCGTCCTGTCGCGGGGGGAATATGTGGTCCGTGACAAGCAGTTCGTCGGCCATCCTGGTGCCGGGAAGTATCTGAAGCGCGAACCGTTTCAACGTCCATAGGGAGACAGGGGGAGGAATGTCTGATGGCAGACAAGGTAAAGATCGGCCTGATCCAGGCAACGCACGATGTGCACGGGAATGAGCCGGTTCACGTCCACAAGGAGAAAGCGATTGAGAAGCATGTGCGGATGGTGAGGGAAGCAGCGGAAAAGGGGGCGCAAATCATCTGTCTGCAGGAAATCTTCTATGGCCCCTATTTCTGCACCGAGCAGACTACCAAATGGTACGAATCGGCAGAAGAAGTGCCCAATGGTGCTACCACGCGGATGTTTCAGGATCTGGCCAAAGAACTGGGGACAGTGATTGTGCTGCCAGTGTATGAACAGGCCGGGGTCGGCATCTACTACAATACGGCTGCCGTTATCGATGCCGACGGCACGTATCTGGGGAAATACCGAAAACATCACATTCCCCATGTGGCGGCAGGCGGACCAGGATGCGGCTTCTGGGAAAAGTACTATTTTAAACCAGGCAATCTCGGCTACCCCGTGTTTGATACGGCGTTTGCCAAGGTGGGGGTCTACATCTGCTACGACCGGCATTTTCCAGAAGGAGCCCGCCTGTTGGCACTGAACGGAGCAGAGATCGTCTTCAACCCCTCGGCGACGGTCGCTGGATTGTCGGAATACCTGTGGAAACTGGAGCAGCCCGCCCATGCGGTGGCAAACGGCTACTACGTAGCCGCAATCAACCGGGTTGGGATGGAGGCCCCATGGAACATGGGCGAGTTTTACGGACAGTCCTATCTGGTCGATCCACGGGGGCAGATCGTCGCCATCGCCAGCCGTGATCAAGATGAGGTGTTGGTGGCCGAGATGGATAAAAAACGGATCAGAGAAGTTCGCGACCAATGGCAGTTTTTCCGCGACAGGCGTCCGGAGACGTATGAAAACATGGTTCGTCTGCTGCCGTAGAGGGGCAGGAAGCGTGTAGTCCATAGTAGAGAAAAAGGCAGCGCTTGGCAGCTGCCTATTTTTTCATTTTTTTCAGAAAGGAGCATTATGCAGCATGCAAGTTGTAGCCTATCGTGGAGTCGAGTATCAGGAAGCACTTGCTGTGATCGACCGACAGCGATACACGCGAGAGGAGCGGCGATCTTTCCCGTCAGGTGTACAGGCAAAGGCGGTGTTTGGCTCCGGCGTGTATCTGGTCAGCGATCCTCAGGTTGCGGCAGAGTATGCGTTTTGTCATGCAGAGGCTGCTTGGGACAAGGCGGCTGTCTTGAAACAGTGGATACACCTCAACCATCCCATGTACCTGCATGAGCAGTATGATGAAAACGAACTGCGTAAGGAAGCGTTGTACTGGAAATACACCTGCCAAGAGATGGAGACGGTGCGTGCCATTATGGAACCCGATGATTGGTTGAAGTGGACGGGGGAACAAATACGTGAATATTTGCTGGAGCGAGGTTTTGACGGGATCGCCTACCGTGTCCATGACTCGTTCACCTACTACGTCTGCTATCACCAAGATCAACAGATTTACGATATTTCCCTGCTGGCCCTGTTCGATGTACCGTGTTCACGATGACGGATTTTGTGCTGAAGAAATCAAAAAGTCAGTCTTTTTTCCTGGTTTCAGGTTTCAACTCTGCTGCAAGTGGGTAGATATGTAGGAAACGCAAGTTCAAAATAGGAAAAAGGTTGGAGGAAATCCCGGGTGGAGAGAAAACACATCTTTGTTTTCCAACTGAGTTCTCATTTGGGATTGGTGATTTGGATCATTCTCAATCAGTTTCAAACATTTCCTTCTTTCTGGCCACTGTTCTGGACTATGTTGGGAGGATACCTGCCTAGTCTGTTTGCTTTTCAGTTTCTTTCGCGGAAGTACGTACCGTATGTGGTAATCGGCAATGCCATGCTGGTCGTCACCATTACCTACCATTATCTGCTTCCGTATGACTTGTACAGCTTGTTCATTTTTCCGGCAGTGATTTCTTTGATGACCAGTGAAAGAAAGCATTTTTTCTTTGGATTGGCTGCTTCATTTGCCGGTCATCTGCTATCCCATGATGGGGACGGGGCAGAATATGTGATGCAAGTCACTTTGCTCTTTATTGAAGCGTTGATGCTGAGCGTACTAGCAGAACACATCTTTGACACCTCCTCGAAAAAAACCAAAACGTGGGAAGGGATCAAAGCGTTCTCGCTTGCCGTGGAAGCCAAGGATCCCTACACCAACGGACATTCGATTCGTGTCGCCAAGTATGCGGCGATTTTGGCCAGATACCTGCGGGATCAGGAGGTAACGGAGGAAGAGGCGAAGCTCTGCGGATACGTGCACGATATCGGCAAGATCAGAACCCCTGATCACATCTTGACCAAGGAAGGGAAACTGACAGCAGAGGAGTTCGAAATAATCAAAAAGCATTGTGATGACGGATATCATTTTTTGGAAACCTTTGGACTCTCTCCGCTGCTGCTGTCTGGAGTACGCTATCACCACGAACGTTGGGATGGGAAGGGGTATCCACACCGGCTAATAGGAGAAGAAATTCCGCTGATTGCCCGGATCATCGCAGTTGCCGACACATTTGATGCGATTACGACTGCCCGGACTTATAAAAAGCCCAAACCTCCTCAATGGGCGTATGAGGAGATTGTCAATTGCTCTGGAAAACAGTTTGACCCACTGATTGTCAACGTGTTTACCCAATGTTATCCCGAATTTCTAGCCTATTGTCGGGAACAGATGGCCGCAGCCCAAGCAGAAACGCCTGCACCTCACCCTGGAGCCGTTGGGTCTGAGCAAAACGATTCGCCCTAGACCATATGGACTGAATGAAAACCCCCTCCGTATTTGCCTGTATGATCGAAACCGATCACAGGTAATGCGGAGGGGGTTGACGTATGTGACCTTACGAAGCTTTCTTCTTCTGCCCGGAATTAGTTACGGCCCTATACTCTGACTCGCTGAGCGTACTGGAATCAACCCGCATCAACCAGGTGTAGAGGGCTAGTGAAAGAAACAGGCCAAACGTCCAGGCGTTGTCCCAGACAAACGAGAGTCCCGGGATAAACTTGCATGCAGTGGGTACAACGATCCCGATCAGCAAGGCTGCAATTGCTTTTTGATTAAATCCGCCGGAGTAGCTGTACCGGCCATCCGGTTTATACAGTTCTGTCAAATGAATTCGCCGTTTGCGCACCAGCCAGTAGTCGGCGATGGCGATCCCTTCAATCGGCCCCAGCAACGCTCCGTACGTACCCAACCAGCCGAAGATGTAGTTTCCGAAGTTTTCCAACAGGTACCATGGCTGCATCACCAGGGCGACCAGACCGGTGATAATCGCACCCATGCCGTAGGTGATTCGGCGAGGCATGATATTTTCTACCGTACGTGCAGGAGCTACGACGTTGGCTGCGACGTTGGTGGTGAGGGTAGCGAGAATGATGCCGAGCGTACCGAGGAAGATCACAAAAGGGGAAAACTTGGCTAACAGTACAGCGGGATCCCAAATCGCTTCGCCATAGATGACCAGAGTAGCAGAGGCGGTAGCGACCCCAACGAAAGAAAAGAAGCCCATCGCTGCCGGCAGCGCAATCGATTGTCCGACGATCTGCGCTTTGTGACTGCGTGCATAGCGGCAAAAATCGGGGATGTTTAGTGCCAGGGTGGACCAGAAAGCGATCGCCCCGGTCAGAGCAGGAAAGAACACCTGCAAAAACTCACTAGTCGAGGTAAACTTCGATGGTGCCGACAACATCGGCCCCCAGCCGCCCGCAGCTGAGAGGGACCAGGCGAGCAGCGCCAGCCCCATTACAACTAGTGTCGGGGCCGCCCAGAACTCCAACCGACGAATCGCCTCCGGTCCGCGGTACGCGACCCAGACGTTCAACGCCCAGAACAGCAAAAAGGCGATGGCTAGGTGTCCGGGAATATGTTCCCAACCGCTCATCGCTACCAACAACGTGTCGATGGCAGCACCGCCAAACCAACAGTTGATCCCGAACCAGCCTGCACCGATGATCCCCCTGGCAATCGAGGGGATATGGGCTCCTTTGGAACCGAACCAGAGTCGGGCGAATACAGGATAAGGGATGCCGAACTTGGTACCGGCGTGAGAATTGAGGAGAATGGGGATGAGAACGATACAATTCCCTAAAACAATCGTAAAGATCGCCTGCCACCAATTCATGCCCAGTGTGATCAATCCTGCGGCAAGTGAGAATGTCGGCAGACAAATCGACATCCCTACCCACAGGCTGGCGAAGTTGTACGCGGTCCAATTGTGCTCCTCCCTGGTAGTTGGACGCAGTCCCTCATTGTATAAAGGACTGTTTTGAATCTGCTGTTCGCCTGCGCGGGTCAAGGTGACAATACCGCCCTCTTCTGTCTGTGACTTCATATCTACCCCTCCTCTTTCCGAGACACGGGCGTTTGTCTCGGAACCAAATTGGTACATTATATTGAATTTTCGGACATTCATACCTTCATTTTTGGACGCAAAAAAACCCCGGGCTGAACAGAGCCTCGGGGTCAGTCGGCGCGAGCAGTGGTTTCAAGCACTTAATGAGCGGGGATCGACAGGAAGTGCTGATGGGAGAAATGCATCGTCGGCTCATGGACGCCAGATGATGTCCGGCCAACAATGCTCACTTCCACTTCGCCTGCTTCTTTGGCAATGTCGCCCTCGATCGTCACACGGAGGGTATCCCCTGCTTCATATCCGCTGAAGTTGAGCAGATTGCACGTACCCGGCGGAATGGTGATCGCGAGCGGGGAGTTGGGCAGAGGAGCTTCGCATGCGGGTACGCCTCTTGAACTGGGGCAGGTATTTGCGTAGACAGTGACCGATTTCCACTGGCTGGTTGGGTTGGACAGAACCACCAGCAGCGTGATTGGAGGCTCGTTTGTTCCTGGCGTGACGGCAGGGACGACAAAAGGACCAGTGGTGAGCGTTTCCGGCATGTGTCTACCTCCTTTCGCATTTGCGGTCAATCACAACGTATGTTCTGAGTGGCAAAGGGAAACGGCGGTTATCCAAAGATAACATGCAAATAAGCTCTCATGCATATGCACGAGAGCTTTCGTATCCGCGTCTTTTGGAAGAATGTCTAGCCCGGAAAGTATTCTTTCCATCTGTTGCTCACCAAAGCGGCAATATCGTCACGCGTTTCCACTTCAGCCGGATAAAACGGTTTCATCCGGGCATCGATGATCAACGGGCCTTCGTAGCGAATCTTGTTGCGGACGACACTTCCCTTTGCGTACAAATCATGTGCCGGATCGAAGCGGGTAAAGACGGTCCACAGAAAGCTGCTTGGAGAAGCTGCGATGGATGCGTCGTCCACGAGACAGATCAACGGCCATTCCTGCAGGTACTCATTGGCATACGCTAGCAGGCGATCGGCCAACTCCGGCTCCTCTTCAAACGTGGGTCCTGAAACAACCAAGCAGCCGGCACAGAACGGCTCGATTTGTCGTATCTGAGGGATCTCCCCGCCATGGTAGAGAGAGGGAAGCTCCCGGACCGGTTCACCGATGCCAAGCATGATACCCTTGCTGCCGTGGTTGAACTTTCTCCCGGTGTAATCCAGCGTATCATTGGACGTGTCGTTGACAATCAACAGGTCGCGTTCCGGCTGAAAGCGGGCCAGTACGATCTCCAGAAATGATCGAAAATCAGCAAGATCGCATGAAACATCTGTCACGATCAAAAATTTTGTCAATGTCAATTGCCCTTCGCCCATGATCCGGAAGGCGTGAGCCATCGCTTCTTTGTAATAACTCTCCCGCACGATCGCCCCGGCAAGCGCATGAAAACCAGTTTCGCCGTACGTCCAGAGCGCCTTGACCCCTGGCATTACCACGGGAAAAAGCGGGGAGAGCAGACGCTGCAGATACTCACCGATAAAGTAGTCCTCCTGGCGCGGTTTGCCGACGACTGTCGCCGGGTAGATGGCATCTTTGCGGTGCCACATCTGCTTTACTTCAAACACCGGAAAGTCATGCTCCAGGGAGTAGTAACCGAAGTGGTCGCCGAATGGCCCTTCTGGGCGCCGTACATGAGGCGGCACGATCCCGCCAAAGATGAACTCTGCCTCTGCGACTAGCGAGTGGGGATGGTTGGGTACATCGACCATCGGCAGCTTTTCCCCCATCAACAGGGAAGCAAAAATCAGTTCCGGCACCATTTCCGGCAGCGGGGCAATCGCCGAGACAATCAATGCGGGCGGTCCACCAATCGTCAGGGTAACCGGCAGCGGCTGATTCCGCTGCTCCGCCTCGTAGTGATGAAATCCGCCGCCTTTGTGAATCTGCCAGTGCATACCCGTTGTGCGCTTGTCATAGATCTGGATCCGGTACATGCCCAGGTTGTGTTCTTTTGTTTCCGGATGCTCCGTGTAGACGAGCGGGAGAGTGACAAATGGCCCCCCGTCCAGATGCCAACTGGTCAGGGCAGGGAGCTGCTCGAGATCTACATCCGTAGTAGCGATTTGCAGGACTGGTGCTCGGTTGGCGCTTACTTTTCGTGTTCCTGTTTTCAGCACACCGAGCAGCGGGTCCCGAAGCTGCCATAGGGCACCGATGCGTGGCGGCAGCAGCTTGTCCAAACTGTGAACCAGCTGCTCAATAATCAGTTCCGGCTTTGGCCCAAAGGCCATGTCTACCCGGCGAGGGGTGCCGAACATATTGGTCACAACGGGATACGATTTGCCTTTCACATTGGTAAAAAGCAGGGCGGGTCCCTGTTCGTCAATCACACGGCGGTGGATCTCGGCTAACTCTAGATAGGGATCAACCGGGGCGGATACTTCCACCAGTTCTCCTTCGCGTCTCAGTTGGTCCAGGAAAGAGCGTAAGTTCATATGCATCAACGTGTCACCTCATCACGATCTGTTCTTCCTTACTCTACACTAAGCCAGTCTCTCGTACCAGTCTTTGCAGGACAGAATAAGAGAAAGGTAACCTGATCCGTTGTAACTTCGTCCTTTTACATAGGAGCTGTTATAAAAATTGTTGAAAGGATGATTGAGTGGTTACGATACCCTTTGCTCTCATTTGTTCCGTTGTCCTTGTTTTGTTCGTGTTGGACAGAAGGCGAAGACAGCGAAAAACCGGCAGATCGTTTCGCTTAATAAGAGAAATCGGGATGAGTCTATTCCTTTTTTATTTGCTGGCTGTCATTTATCTGGTGTTCGAGCCATTTCATTTTGTGCTGCCTGGATCTCATGCCAGTTCGGTCAGTTTGCTGCCGTTTGACGAGATAACGGCACAGATCAGACGCAACTTTCATCTGGCACTGTTTTATCTTGGGGGCAATGTGCTGCTGTTTGTGCCATTCGGTTTTTTGATACCGCTGCTTTTGCCGGACAGACGGACTTTCCTGCGTGTAACGGCAGATGGCTTTCTCTGTTCACTAGGGATCGAACTGTCTCAGTACCTGTTTACGTTTAGCAGGAGTGCAGATGTAGATGATGTGATCTTCAACACCATAGGAACCGCCATGGGATACGTCTTTTATCGGTTGTTGGCAACGTGGGGAAGGAAGCGCAGGTCTGTTCGGAAGCTGCTGGCGCGGGTGGCTGGGTAAGCGGAGTAAGAAAAAAAACCGGCGTTGCCAAACCGGTTTTGGAACGGTGGTTATGATAGCATGCAAGATCCGTTGCTTGCGCTAAGGCAGCAGTATGCGGCTCTGCTTATCTGGCCAACATGTCACGCAGTTTGCGGTCAACCTCAGGCCACTCCGTGTCAATGACACTAAAGTATACCGTATCTCTCACGTATCCGTCGGGCAGAATGATGTGCTTGCGCAGAACACCTTCCCGGACACCACCGATCCGAGCGATGGCCCGCTGCGAGTTCAGATTGCGGGCATCAGTCTTCAGCGACACCCGGACACAGCCTAATTCTTCAAAACAATGCCGCAGCAGCAGCCACTTGCATTCGGTATTGATCGAGGTTTTCCAATAAGCGGGAGTAAGCCAGGTCCAGCCGATCTCAAGGCCTCTATCCTTGTGAGCGATATTGCCAAAGCGTGTGCTGCCGATGGCTTTACCCGATTGCAAATCGATTATCGCAAACGGCAATTCCGTTCCTTTTTCCACTGCCGCAAGTGCGGCGGATAGGTATCGGTCCAGATCGCTCCGTGACTCTATGCGGGTTGACATGTAAGTCCAGATCCGCTCATCCAAAGCGGCCTCCAACAAATCATCAGCATGATGCAGACCAAGTGGTTCCAATCGGACATGACTCCCTATCAGCGTGACGGGTTGGATGGTTAACATGATGATCTCCTCATTTCTTTACCAAGGTTATTATCAGGGTCGGATCAACGAAGTTGACTCTATCTAATAATGAACGGAGTATCAAGTCAAGGGTAAATGTAGAGGATTCGTGAACAAGCATCCCTCGGGGAGGATTTGGGGCGGAGCACTCAGAAGTAGATAACGAAACGTCAACACACCAAATGAGAAAGCATCCGCCTGTAAATGCGGCTGCGAATACGCTCTAATGTGGAGGGACATGGATGGGAAAAACAATCGTTGTCATTCTGGGCGATTTGCTAGCCTTTCTGCTATTTGCCTACATCGGCAAAGCTTCACACGCTCATCAGATCACCCTGCTCGGCATCGTGGAGACAGCCGCACCCTTCTTTCTATCCTGGCTGTTTGTCGGCTGGCTGTTGAAGGTGTTTCAGCCGGCAGCCTACCAATCGGTAGCGATCGCAGCTAAAAAAACGCTGATGGTCTGGCTGTTTGCCGGTATTGCCGGATTGGCTCTGCGTTCGATTCTGCTGCTGCATATCCCCGATTGGCCGTTTATGGTGATCACCATGGTTACCATTGCCATCTTCCTGTTGGTTTGGCGCACAGTCTTTGCCTGGGCGGTGCATCGTTCACGGTAATCGATCCCTTGCGGCGGGTTACCTTTTTCCTTGTCACATGCTGTGACCTCGATCTGCTGCATACTCCTTGCAAGCCCCGGCAACGCTACAAAAAAACAGGAGGTGAACGGAGTGTCCAGCAAAAAAACAACAGCAAGGATTTGGGGAAACATCGCGGGAAAACCCTCGACAAGAACGATCAAAACCGGAACATCCGCAATGGCAACGGGGAGCATTTTGGCAAATAAGAAACAAATAGAACCGCGTTGACAACCGTTCCGACGACATGAGGCATTCCGCTTTTTGCGCAATCGTGCTATACTGGCGGGGACACATCCGGAAATGGAGGAGCTGCCGTTGTCACAACACCCACAGCAGCCAAAGCAGATTGTGATGTCAACACAAGCCTTTCTGATCCTTTGTCGACTGTTCGATTCGTGCTACGACCAGTGGAAGGAAAACGAGGATTTGGAGTGGCTGGTTGAATCGATTGCCGGATCGCTTCTGCCCGTTGTCAGCGGCCTGCAGGAACTAAAGGCACCTCCGGCACGAGTCTCCATCCAGTTGACGATGCCGCAGATGTACTTCCTGCAGAAACACGTGGACGCCATCTACCGACAGATGCAGCAGAATACAGATCAACCCGCGGGTTCCAGAGAGTTGCTGGAAGAATGTCTACGCGTCTTGACTCCCGTGGAGGTATAGCGCAAGTATTTACATCCCGGCGGCTGCATGGTAATGTAGTAAGCGAAAAGAAAATTTCATAGATCTACCAAACGGGAGCCGAGCAAGGTCGGCTGAGAGTGTAACACCGGCGTTACTAACCGTGGAACCTGACCTGGGTCATGCCAGCGGAGGAAGAGGTACGATTGCGACTGCTTAGGAGTTGAAGCGGCAGATCAGACTGTTTGCCTATTCTGATCTCGTGTCAACTTGCGCTGTCAACGTGCAACCATCCGATTGGCGGATGGTTTTTTGCTGTTGCAAGCACCATCCGCAATGGATGGCAATGCCGGATGGGCGGAGTGCTAGTTGCTGTTTTAGGGAGAAAGCCTCTTTTGACGAATCGGCCTGTGTGCCAGGTTCGCAAACGAGGCTTTTTTGATTTCTCGGTGAGGGGGGAGCGATGGAACGATCACTTCATTTGATAACCAGCGGGCAGCAAACACTGGAGGAAACACTGCGGGTGGCAGAGGCAGCCGCCAGAGGAGGAGTTGACTACTTGCACATACGGGAAAAACACCGTACGGCGCGTGAACTTCTGGAATGGGTAGAGCAGCTCAGTCGGGTATTTCGACGGGAGCAGTTGATCGTCAACGACCGGATAGACGTTGCCATGGCGTCATCCTGCGGGGGGGCGCATCTCGCCTATCATAGTCTGCCGCCTCAGTTGGCCCGACCGCTTCTTCCCGCCGATTGTCTGCTCGGCCAATCGGTTCATTCGCTGTCTGAGGCAGAACAGGCGGAGCGGGGGGGTGTATCGTACGTCCTGTATGGACACGTGTATGAAAGTGGATCAAAGCCTGGCCTGGCACCTCGTGGTACGGAGGAGCTTCGGCAGATCGCCGCGAGACTGCAGATTCCGCTGATTGCGATTGGCGGGATTACACCAAAACATGTACCTGAGTTGCTGGCGGCTGGGTGTGGCGGGATAGCCGTACTATCCGGAATCACCACGGCTGACGATCCGGAAGCGGCGGCCCGTACATACCGCCAGGCGTTGGACAGTCCGCTCACATGAGCACGAGCGGAGGAAGCCGGAGACGCTAGAGGGAGGAGGAGAGTCGATGCACATCAGGCTAAATGGTGAAATCGTCCAACTGGAGAAGATCACCACCGTCAGTGGTCTGCTTGCTCATTACAGCCTAGAGCAGAAGATCCTGGTTGTGGAACGGAACGGTCAAATCGTGGATCGCTCCGCCTATGAACAGACGCCGATTAAGGACGGCGATAATATCGAAATCGTACATTTCGTCGGAGGGGGATGACAGTATGTTAAAAATCGGACCGTATTCATTTCGTTCCCGGCTGCTGTTGGGGACGGGGAAGTTTTCCGATTTGGAGACTCAGAGCAAGGCAGTTGATGCGTCAGAAGCGGAGATTCTTACCTTCGCCGTACGTCGGCTGAATCTGAACAACGCAGATCAGCCTAACTTTTTGGAACAATTGGACTTGAAGAAATATGCGCTGCTGCCCAATACAGCCGGGGCCTACACGGTGGAAGAAGCGGTGCGGATTGCCCGTCTGTCCAAAGCATCCGGTCTTTGCGACATGATCAAGGTAGAGGTCTTGGGCGATTCCCGTACTCTGCTGCCGGACCCGTTCGGCACACTGGAAGCGTCGCGTATTTTGGTGGAAGAAGGTTTTGTCGTTTTAACCTACACAAATGATGATCCCATTCTGGCCAAACGTCTGCAGGAAGTAGGAGTGCACGCTGTAATGCCTGGCGCCTCCCCGATTGGCTCTGGGCAAGGCATCATCAATGAAAACAACCTACGCTTCATCATTGAGGAAGCGAAAGTTCCCGTGATCATCGACGCTGGTATTGGTTCGCCTGCCGATGCAGCTAAAGCGATGGAGTTAGGTGCCGATGGCGTGCTGCTAAATACGGCAGTAGCGTTGGCAGACGATCCGGTGCTGATGGCGGAAGCGATGAAACTGGCTGTGGAAGCAGGGCGTAAAGGATTTCTTGCTGGCCGAATTCCCAAAAAGCGTTATGCTTCTGCATCCAGTCCGGCAGAAGGGATGATTGAGTGAGATGGCAGCAGCCAGTCGCACAGCAAGCGAAAAGCTGAAGGATTGTCTGCGGGTCTACCTGGTGATCGGCAGTCAGGATTGCGGATACTCGGCAGAGCGGGTGGTCCAGATCGTCGGGGATGCGCTTGCTGGGGGCGTGCGTGCGGTCCAGTTTCGGGACAAGAACAGCCGTCTGACACGTGCCGAACAGTTGGCTCTGGCTGGCCGGCTCCAGATGCTTTGCCGCGAGCATGGTGCCCTGTTTTTCATCAATGACGATGTTTCCCTGGCCATTCAGCTTCGATCGGACGGTGTCCATGTCGGACAGGATGACATGACGCTTGCCGAAGTGCGCCAACTGGTCCCAGTCGGGATGATCGTAGGCGTTTCAGCCGGTACCCCTGAGGAGGCACTGGCAGCCAAACAAGGAGGGGCGGACTACATCGGGGTGGGAGCGATGTATCATACCGGTTCTAAAGTGGATGCCGGAGAACCGATCGGGCCCGAGGGACTTGCTGAGATTCGCGCGGCTGTCGGCGATGACTGCATGATTGTCGGGATCGGTGGCATTCAGCTGGCCAATGCAGCGGCTGTGCTCGAAGCAGGAGCGGACGGATTGGCCCTGATCTCTGCGATCACAGGTGCAGACTCCCCCCGCGATGCAGCGACCAGCCTAAGGAGGTTGTACCATCATGACCCATGATAACAAAGTGGAGCGGGTGGTCCAATCGATCGCAGAACGGAGCGAAGAACTGTTTGCTCTGCTGGCAGAAGCAATCTCTTTTCCCACTGTCAGCCCTCCGGCACGCAATACGGATCCTGCCCAATCCTGGCTTGCCAGCCGTCTGCAGGAATGTGGCTTTTCCATTGATCGCTGGTCCGTTTACCCCGGTGATGACAACGTAGTCGGCTTGCTTCGAGGGGCTGATCCCGACAAGTACAACAGTGTAATCGTGAATGGTCATATGGACGTTGCTGAGGTAGGCGATGATTCCGGTTGGCGGTACTCCCCGTTCTCGCTGACCGAGGCTGGGGACGGTCGCTGGTATGGGCGAGGGACCGCCGATATGAAGGGCGGCCTGGTTGCCAGCTTGTTTGCGATTCGCCTGCTGCGGGAAGTCGGGCTGGAACTAAAAGGAGATCTGATCTTCCAATCCGTGATTGGAGAAGAAGCGGGTGAAGCGGGTACCCTCTCAGCACTGGAGCGAGGCTATACCGCTGATTTTGCCGTCGTCGCCGACACCAGTCAGCTGCGTCTGCAGGGACAGGGAGGCGTGATCACTGGCTGGATCACGGTGGAAAGCCCTACCACCCTGCACGATGGGATGCGCTCACGGATCATTCACGCCGGAGGCCGCGTACACGGTGCCAGCGCCATTGAGAAGATGGCAAAAATCATCACGTCGCTGCAGGAACTGGAACGCCATTGGGCAGTGATGAAGCAGTACCCCGGGTTTCCACCCGGCATCAACACGATCAATCCCGCTGTCATCGAAGGCGGGCGTCATGCCGCTTTTATCGCTGACAAGTGCGCTCTCTGGATCACCGTCCATTTTTATCCCGATGAGAACTATGAACAGGTGACAAGGGAGATTGAGCAGCATGTTCTGGCGGTCGCCAAGGCTGATCCGTGGCTGAAGGATCATCCGCCGTCCTTTCGCTGGGGCGGACGTTCGATGATTGAGGAGAGAGGTGAGATTTTTCCCGCTCTCGCGATTGATCCCGATCATCCGGCAATGCAGCGGTTAACCAGTGCCTATGAGCGGCAGTGCGGCATGCAGCCAGTAGTGGAGATGTCGCCTTCGGTGACAGATGCCGGTTGGTTTGGGCATATGGGCATTCCCGCCGTTATCTTCGGGCCGGGAGAATTGGCCCATGCCCATGCTGTCGACGAATCGGTCGATCCGCAGGAACTGATCGCTTTCGCCCAGATTATGGCCCGCTTTCTCGCTGACTGGTGCAACACCCCAAAGAAGGAGCGAACAGAATGAACAGATTTTCCGAACGATTGTACCAAAAGGTGCAGCCGATCTGGGAGCGGACGCATCAGCACCCGTTCGTCACAGGTCTTGGCGATGGCACTCTGCCAAAAGATTCGTTCATCTTTTACATGAAACAGGATTACGTCTTTCTGATTGACTACGCCAAGCTGTTTGGGATCGCCAGCGCCAAGGCGTATGATCTGACCACCGGTGCCCGCTTTGCCGCGCTGCAGGAGGCGACGCTAAACGAAGAGATGGCGTTGCACCGGGGGTATGCCGAAAGGCTGGGGATCAGCCGGGAGGCATTGGAATCGACAGAACCCTCGTTCGTCATGCTGGCCTACACCAGTTACATGTTGAAAGTGGCCTATCAAGGATCGCTTGCTGAACTGATCAGCGCGCTGCTGCCATGCATGTGGAGCTACGCGGAGATCGGCAAGCGGTTGGCAGCCAAGCCTGGTGCCGCCGACCATCCGCTATACGGAGAGTGGATCAAGATGTACAGCTCTCCGGAGTTTGGCGAATTGTCCGAATGGTTGATCGAGCTGTTGGATGAACTGACTGAAGGAAGCAGCGAACAGGTGCTGTCCCGTCTGGAACAGCATTTTCTGACCACTTCGCGGATGGAGTATCAGTTCTGGGAGATGGCCTACCGAAAGGAACTATGGCCTTGCTGAACAAGTTGTCATTTCACGAGGTCAGCTTCACCTACGGGGCTGAGCCGATCGTGGAACGGCTCAGTTTTTCGGTGGAGCAGGGAGAGTTTGTCAGCCTGATTGGTCCGAGCGGCGTAGGCAAAAGTACACTGTTTCGGCTGGCTAGCGGGTTGGTTGAGCCGACAGCTGGGACGATTCTGCTGGATGGCGAGCAGCGACTCACACGGCTCGGCCAGGTGGGGTATATGCCGCAAAAAGACTTGTTGATGCCCTGGCGGACGATCACCGAGAACGCGATGCTGCCACTGGAACTCCGCTCCGTGCCAAAGGGAGTGGCTCGGGCGAAGGTGGAGGAACAGCTGCCGTTGTTCGGTTTGTCCGGCTACGCCGATGCTTATCCCGATCAACTCTCCGGCGGCATGAGACAGCGCGTCTCCTTGTTGCGTGCCACGCTTACGGGAGCAGACCTGTTGTTGCTGGACGAACCATTTAGCGCATTGGACGGAATCACGCGGATGGAAATGCAGGAGTGGCTTTTGACGATGTGGCAGGAGCTGTCGCTGACGATCGTGATGATTACGCACGATATTGAAGAGGCCTTGGTGCTGTCGGATAGGGTTATCCTGCTGCGGGAAAAACCAATCCGGGAGATCGTGGAAGTGAATCCGCCACTGCCGCGAGAGCGAGAGCGGCTGGCGCGGCGACATGATCCGCAGATTGGCGCTGTCAGGCAGGAGATATGGGAATTGCTGCAAAGCCAAAAACAGCTGGCGAGGGTACAAGGGAGGTTCGCCTGATGGGAGAATCGGGACGGATGACGGCAGTCTGGTTTGCCATTTCGGTAAGCATCCTGGTTCTCGGCTGGGAAGCGATTTGTCGGCTGTTGGCGATTCCGCCGTTTATTCTGCCGCCGCCGAGTGCTGTGGCTTTGACCTTGTGGGAACTGAGAGATTTGCTGTTCGGTCATCATTTGTGGACGACACTGCGTGAAGTGATGCTCGGCTTGACCGCCTCGATCCTATTCGGTATGACACTCGCTCTGGCGATGAATTTCTGGCGCCCGGTGGAGCGGATCGTCTACCCGTACATTGTCATCTCCCAGACGATACCGATCATTGCGCTCTCGCCCATCTTCATCTTGTGGTTTGGCTACAGCTTGTCTGGAAAAATCGCGATCACTGTACTTTTTACCTTTTTTCCGATCGTGGTGGGTGCATACGACGGGTTGCGTACGGCTGACCGGGAGATGATCGACCTGTTGAGGACGATGGGGGCCAACCGCTGGCAGATCTTTTACAAACTGCAGATTCCCTCAGCCCTTCCCTCTTTCTTTAGCGGGTTGAAAGTGGCAGCGACATACAGTGTGGCGGGAGCGACGATTGGGGAGTGGCTGGGGGCAAGCGAAGGATTGGGTTACTTTGGCAGACGGGCTTCCGGCAACTTTCAGGCACCAGCACTGTTTGCCTCCGTTTTGCTGCTTTCCGCCATCGGGATTTTGCTCTTCCGATTGACCGCTTCCGTCGAACGGCGTGTCTTGCAAAAGAGCAGAAAGATTAAACAAACTAAACAGGGATAGGAGTTATCAACATATGATTCGAACAAAGTCATTTTTTAGACGTTGGAGCATGGTCTCACTGACGCTATTGTCGCTAGTCGTTGTGGCGGCCTGCTCCACACCACCACAATCAGACGGCGGCACGATTCAGCAGGAGTCTTCCGGTACGGCCCAGCCTGCTGAACTGACCATCGCTCTCGACTGGTACCCCAATGCTGTTCACAGCTTCTTGTATGCAGCGGAGGAGCAGGGGTATTTCGCAGAAGAGAACCTGCGGGTGAATCTACAGATGCCTTCGGACGCCAACGATCCGCTGAAACTGGTTGCAGCAGGTCAGGTCGATGCGGCGATCAGCTATCAGCCGCAAATCGTACAGGCCCGCTCCGAAGAGCTTCCTGTCGTCTCGATCGCTGCACTGGTTCGCCATCCGCTTAATGTGATCATGGTGCGAGAAGACAGCGACATCATCCAGCCGCGTGATCTCGCCGGGAAAAACATCGGCTATCCATCGATTCCGCTGGATGAGTCGATCGTCCGTACGGTAGTAAAGGCGGACGGCGGAGATGACAGCGGGCTCAGCTTCACCGATATCGGCTTTGACATCGTCCCGGCACTGACCGGTAAAAAAGTGGATGCCGTCGTCGGAGGATACATCAATCACGAAAAGCTGATTCTGGAGAAAAACGGTATCCCGGTACGCACGTTTGTGACTAGCGAATACGGTGTACCCGATTACTACGAATTGGTGCTGGCCACCAGTGATGATACCTTGTCCGAGAAAAAAGAGACGCTGGCCGCATTCCTGCGCGCTGCTGCCAAAGGGCAGGCGTACGTGTCTGCCCACAAAGAGGAGGCGCTTGAGCTGCTGCTCTCCAAACAGGCCAGCGAATTCCCCTTGGAAGAGGATATTGAGACGAAAAGCCTGGAGATCCTGCTGCCGTTGATGGATGCTGGCAGCGAGCCGTTCGGCAGTCAACAAGCCGAGAGCTGGCAGCAGCTGATCGAATGGATGCATACGCAGCAGTTGATCAAAAAAGAGGTTCAGGTCAATGATGTGATGGTGAACCTCTCAGAGTAGAGGGGATCTGCAAAGAGCAAGGGGAGTCACAACAAGCGAAGCATGATGGGAAATGATGCTCCCGAAACAACTGCAATCCTCCATTGAAATCTGCAGCCATCTGCCGCATAATCGTATAAGATGAGAACGACGCCCAACCGCGGGCGTCGTTTCCTTGCCGGGGCAACGAGAGAATGATACACCCTATAGATCCTGTTGGAAAGGAGGGAGACGGATGAAACACCATCTGTACAAAATCGGCTATGATCGTGTGAGCAAACGGGAACTCCTGCAGCGTCTGCAATTGACCGATTGTCTGTTGGTGGAGCACAAGTGGCTGGAACCACAGGGCTCCGAATCGGTTGACATACCGCCAGAAGAGGAACGTCATGCGATCCTCGTTCGCTTTCAACGCCGTCCCAGCGAGTGGATTACCTTTTCCGGCCTGTATGAGGTCCTCTCCCGGGAAGTGATTCCCTGGATCGATTCGCCGCTTGAATACCATCAGTTCGGGACGGAGCTGATCCCGGGCAACATCCGCCGTGAAAAGGCGCCGCAGGCGCGCATCCCAGCACGGACCAAGCTGGAGATCACGGCGATCCGTCAGGAAACGGTGTTTGTCAAAGTACCTGGTCACCCGTCCCGCCGCTATGAGATGTCGCTGGCTCACGCTCGCTTTGCCAAAGATTTTCCGACTGATCTGGAACTGAGGCTGCAAGTGTACGCCTTCCCGCCTCGCTCCGATATTCTGGTGGACTGGCTGCTGCACGAGGGGCGGAAAAAAGGCTTTATCACCAAACCAAACGGGGAGCGTGTCGAACGTTCCGCCTTTCAGGTGTGGGATGAACTGCGCCAGGAGTTTGACATCAGCGTCAGTGCCGCGCTGTTGGCTATCAAGCAGGCGTTGATTGTGCTGGATCGTGCCGGATTGGAGAGCGACTTTCCCTATCCAGTGCAGGAGGTCTCAGATCTTTCTTCCTCTACAGCGGAGGAGCGGGACGCGTTTTACTCCTATCATACCGTCCGTGCCGCGATTGCCGCCGTCTCTGCCTTGTTGACAACAGATCCCCGCGAAAAACTGCAGGACTTGCTGCTGCTGGACATAACACTGGAACAACAGCAAAAGCGACGGAGAGAGTGAGCGGCGTGAGGAGGCAGTCCACAGAGGTCACGTCTGCCCGAACAGTTCTTCTTTCTTTCATGATTGCTGTGTTACCATCAGCTGATAAAAGTGGACGTCCTGCCACTCGCCGAACTTGAAGCCAACCTCTTTGAAACACCCGATATACGCAAAACCAAACTTCTCATGCAGTTTCACACTTGCTTGATTGCCACCCGTAACACCTGCGATAACCGTGTGATAGCCGTGAGTGGCCGCCAGTTGCAGAATCTCTCGCATCAGGGCGCTCCCAACGCCCCGACCTCGGCATCTGGATGAGATATACACTGACAACTCTGTTGTGTGGGCGTAAGCAGGTTTGTCCCTAAACTTGCTTAAACAGCTGTACCCTACCACTTCACCATTGAGTTCAGCGACGATGAGTGGGTATTTTCCACCGTACTTTTCAAACCAATGCTTACGTTCCTCCAGAGTCTGCTCTTCCAAATCAAACGTAGCCGTTAGGCTGCGAACAGCTTCATTGTAGATTTCCAGCATGGCAGGTAGATCGCTCGGCATCGCATGTCGGATCTGAAGCATCGAGAATCCTCCTTTTCTGAGTGGGATCGCCTGTTCACATCGAGGTGGTTGCATGAGCGTACAGACAATTTATACAAGTGAGGAAGGAAAGAGAAGAATCCTCAACTATTATGAAGCATACCTGCCATTGATTAAAGTAGAATTTGAAAGAGTGTATGTCGATACGCGGTTTGGTATAACTCATACATTGGTGGCGGGTCCTGTTGAGGGGAAGCCTCTCTTTATCTTTCAGGGGGGCAATTGCATCAATCCCATGACACTCTCCTGGTTTTCTTCCTTGTTTGAGGAGTATCGCATTTATGCTCCAGACACGATTGGAAATCCCGGTTACAGTGCAGAAACCAGGGTCTCGGCAAAAGATGATAGCTATGCATTATGGGTTGCTGACCTTATGAACCATTTTGGTATTGAAAAAAGTGCTTGCATTGGCCCGTCTTATGGAGCAGGCATCATTCTGCGAACGGCAGCATACATGCCGGAGAAAATCGCCTGCTCCGTATTGATGGCGCCATCTGGATTGCAGATGGGCTCCAAGTTGAAAATGGTCCAGAAAATCTTGCTCCCGCTGATACGGTTTCAACTGTTTTCAGATAAAAGGGGACTGCAAAAGATTGCTGATGCGATGTCGCTGAACAGCATGAAAGAGATAGATCGACAGATTATTGAAGATATCTTTACACATGTTGACTTGTCTCATGAAATGCCGAAACGGACCGAAAAGAAGGAACTGGCGCAATACACCTCGCCCACCATGGTCTTGGCAGGGACAGAGGATATTTTCTTTCCGGGCGATCAGGTGGTGGCGAGGGCAGAAGCCATCATCCCCAACTTGGTGGCGGCAACCACTTATCCAATGGGTCATTTCCCTTCTGATGCCTACTTGCAGAAAATGAACGACGATATCAAACAATTCCTTTCCGAACACTATTCGTTTAGTTGCGGGGATTGAGGGGACATGTTCTAGTTCCCTTATCACAGGAAGCGAGAACCAAATTCTGTAAGTCTGCTAGTCCGCTTTCCGTTTATATGATACGATAGGAGAGTCGTGAATCCTTGGCTGCTCCTCGTACAACAGTAGATTTGCGCCAGGATTTCCGCTTCATGGGAAAGGAGGTTATTGGCTTGAACCAAACAAAGGTATTGGTCGCTGATGACGATCCAAACGTATGCGAGATTATCCGCCTCTACTTCAGCAAACAGCAGATGGAATTGGTGGTTGCAGGTGACGGCAGCACGGCACTGGAGCTGATCGAAAAAGAGGAGCCGGATGTGATTATTCTCGATGTGATGATGCCACAGATGGATGGGCTGGAAGCATGTCGGGAGATTCGGAAAAAATGGGATACACCGATTATTATGTTGACGGCAAAAGATGAAGAGATAGACCGTGTCCTGGGACTTGAACTGGGAGCGGACGACTACGTTACCAAACCGTTCAGCCCACGTGAGCTGGTCGCACGCATCAAAGCCATTCAACGACGGCTCCAGCCGCGTGAGCAGAAAGAGGAGGGCGCAGCGCAAACCCTGCAGTTTGATCAACTCACGATAGACATCGCCAAGCGGGAAGTGGTTGTCTGCGGTGAAAAGCTGCCGTTCCGACCCAAGGAATTCGACCTGCTGGTGCACATGGCCAGGTCGCCTGGGAGCGTCTTTACGCGTGAACAACTGCTTGAGCAGATTTGGGGTTACGATTACTTTGGAGACATCCGTACCGTAGATGTCCATATTAAAAAAATCAGGCAGCGGTTGAGTCATTTGCCCTACGAGTGCATCCACACAGTTTGGGGCGTCGGCTACAAGTTTGGAGTAGATGCATGATGCTGGGAATGTCAAAAAGCATTTTCCGCCGTCTGCTGTTTAGCTACCTGATAACGGTACTGGTGGGCATCGGCGTAGCCGGTGTCCTTATGTCTTTTTTTGCCAAGGAATACTTTTACGAGGCGAAGCAGGACGAACTGCTGCGCAAGGCCAAAAAGGTAAACGTCGCGATTCAGGATGATGCTGACATGGATAACGGGCTCGTCGAGGGTATTGACGAGGATACGCTGGATGACCTGGTTTTTTTTGATGAGACGTTTGATACCCGTATCTGGGTCTTTAAACGGAGTGGCGAGATTATCGCCACTTCGATGCAAGAAGAGGTGTTCATTGGGAAATCGGTTGCCAACTCCATCGTGAAGAAGGTGATCCAGGGGCAGGATGTGATTACCGAACTGCAGTTTGAAGGATTGGACGATCCAATGCTTTCTGTAGCCGTACCATGGGGAAAAAAAGATGAAGTGTATGGAGGGATTGTCCTGCATGCCCCGATCGAGGGAATCGAACGGACGATAGACCAGATGAGGGAGACGATTCTCTGGGCAACGTTGTTTGGACTGGTTCTGTCGACGGCGATGGTTTCCTACCTCTCCTGGTCGATATCCCGTCCGCTGAAAAGGATTGAGCGGACGGCGTCTGAGATCGGCAGAGGAAATTACAACGAGCGGGTCCACGTCAGCACCACCGACGAGATTGCTGATTTGGCCAACACGATCAATACCCTCGCTGAAAAGCTGGAGAGAGTGGAGCAGGAGCGGCGCAACCTTGAACAGGTGCGAAACGACTTTTTGGCCAACGTATCGCATGAACTGCGCACGCCGCTTACCGGCATGCAGGGATTTCTCGAAGCCCTGCAGGACGGATTGGTTGAGGAGGAAGCAGCTCGCCAAAAATACTATAAGGTACTCTATAACGAAACGATGCACCTCAACCGATTGGTAGATGATCTGTTGGACTTGATGAAGCTGGAGAACAATGAGATTACACTTTCCAGATTCCCGGTCGATCCGGCGGAACTGATGAACAAAATCGCCTTTACGTTCCAACCGGAAGCAGCAGACAAAGGAACATCGATCGAAGTTGAAGCGGCAGAGAACTTGCCCAAAATCTATGCTGATAAAGATAGGCTGGAGCAGATTCTCAACAACCTGGTGAAAAACGCGGTGAAGTTTACCGAACAGGGAACAATCCGGCTTGCAGCTGAGCCAGATGGAGAATGGGTCGTGATCACTGTTGCAGACACCGGGATTGGCATCTCGCAGGACGATCTGAACCGTATCTGGGAGCGTTTTTTTAAAGTGGATCGGGGACGTTCCAAGAAAAACGCGGGTACCGGCCTTGGGCTGGCCATCGTCAGAGAATTGGTTGAACTGCACGAAGGTACCATCACGGTAGAGAGTGAACCGGAGAAAGGTACTGACTTTACCCTGAGATTGCCCACCGTGGAGCGATACAAACAGCGAGGAAGCAACGGGTCGTAGGGTTCCGGGCGGTGACGATGAAAACACCACAGCTTGAGAGGGTCATAGTTTTTTCATATTTTTTTCAAGGATTTCTCCCTTTCTCCTCATAGAATGGTTATTTCTGCGGGTTACAGTATAAGTGTGCAGCAAAGACGCTCACAAGCAATGCTGAGAACGCGGAAAGGAGAGATAACCTTGAATAAAAAATGGTTTCTTCTCAGCGCTGTCGCTTTAATGCTGGCAGGCAGTCTGGTTGCCTGCTCCAATAGCGGCGATACACCGGAACCTGCAACCGAGAGCGGAGGTAACGTAACAGAACCGGCAACGAGCTCGGGTCTGGAAAGCGACTCCGATACGTCCACTGATTCCTCGGTGACGGATGAAGCAGGCACAGATAGTGAGTCAACTACGGATACATCCGATACCGACAGCTCATCTACGGATGACTCGTCAGATGCGGAAACTGATTCTTCGCTGAGCGGAGAGACGGGTACAGACAGTAGCGACAGTGCTGATGGCAGTACGGATGCAGCAAGTGACAGCAGCAGTGGTACAACAGCTGACGACAGCAGCGAGAAGTAATCTCTTCGCAGCTGGCTTGTAAAAGTCCCTGAACAGTATGATACTTCCCCTCTGGTAATCACAAGGGCGCGCAGCAGCGCCCTTTTTTCTTTTTGGAGCAAATGTCTTCTGTGGGGAGACACGGATTATCAAAAAAGTTGGTATAGTGCTGAAAAGCGTTGCATCGGCCTCGCGTTAAACAGTTGAATGATAAACATTTTTTGCACTTTTCACCATTCAATTGTGGTAAAATGACAGCAGAAAGCGCTTGCATTAGGGATCAAACCAAACAAGGAGGCTGGGAAGGATGAAACACGCTGAACCTGAGCGTACGCTCGTTCGCGTACCTGTCCATTTAAAGCAGTTCGTTGTGGAGCAGAACTATGACCGTTATACGCCGATTGATCATGCGGTCTGGCGCTACGTGATGCGGCAGAATCGCAACTATCTCGGCCAACGGGCTCACAGCGCCTACCTGGAAGGCTTGCGCACATCCGGTATTGGCATTGAGCGCATTCCTAACATTGCAGAGATGAACGAGTCATTGGCGCAGATTGGTTGGGGAGCGGTCACCATTAACGGATTTATTCCGGCTGTCGCTTTTTTTGATTTCCAGGCACACGGCATCCTGCCGATCGCTTGTGATATCCGAACGTACGACCATATTGCCTATACACCGGCTCCAGACATCATTCACGAAGCGGCGGGTCATGCACCCATTATCAAAGACGAAAAATATCGAACATTCCTGAAAATTTTTGGCGAGATCGGCTCCAAAGCGTTGTCCTCACGGGAGGATTATGAGGTATATGAGGCAATCCGACGCTTATCAGTGGTCAAAGAAGATCCCAGCGCTACGCCGGAGGAAGTGGCCCAAGCAGAAGCGGATCTGGAACAGAAGGTGGCTGCGGTGACAGGCGTCTCGGAAGCGGCACAGGTTTCTCGCCTTTACTGGTGGACGGTGGAGTACGGCCTGATCGGCGATCTGGATCACCCTCAGATCTATGGAGCTGGACTGCTTTCCTCTGTAGGGGAGAGTATCAGCTGCATGAAGGACGACGTCAAGAAACTGCCGTTTTCTCTCAAAGCTTGCATTGAGACAGACTTTGACATTACCAAGCCGCAGCCGCAGTTGTTTGTCTGTAAAGATTTTGACGAGTTGATCGAAGCGATCCGGGAATTCTCCAAGACGATGGCCGTCTCTGTAGGAGGTACGGAAAGCTTGATCAAGGCACAGCAGATGGGACAGACTTCTACGAGCGTGTACAGTTCAGGCCTGCAGGTAAGCGGTGTGCTGAGCGAATTGGAGTTCGATATGCAGGGTGAGGCGGTTTATCTGAAGATGTCGGGTCCTACGGCGCTTGCAGTAGAGGGCAAACAACTTCCCGGCCACGGAAAAGAGTATCATCAGGAAGGGTTCGGATCACCGATTGGCCGCTTGGCTAACGAAGCAACTCCGTTGGAACTGTTTAGTGATGAACAATTGGCGGAAAAGGGAATCATCCTCGACCATACGGTGACACTTCCGTTTGCTTCTGGGGTTGAGGTTCGTGGAAAGGTGAGCTACATTCAACGGGAACAGGGGAAAATCGTGCTGATCGGCTTTGACGAATGTACCGTTCGTTATGGCGAGAAGACGCTGTTTCAGGCGGAGTGGGGCACTTTTGACATGGCTGTTGGGGAAAAAATTATCTCCGTCTTTGCCGGCGCTGCCGATCGGGAAGCGTTTGAGACGGGTACGCATCAGCCATCTGCAGTTCAGATCAAGCCGCCCGTCTATACAGAAGAACAGAAGCGGCAGCATCAGCTCTATCAGACGGTACGCGATATCCGGGAAGCCCCGTTTGAAGAGCAAAAAAGCGTGGAAGGCCTGCTGCAGGTGCTTTCGGTTCTGGAACAGGACTACCCATCCGACTGGCTGCTGCGGCTGGAGATCCTGGAGATCCTGACGGAACACCGATTGCTGTCAGCTGTTCAAGCCAAGATCCGTCATCAGCTTCAGCAAATCGCGGAGGGAGACGAGGAAGCCAAGCCGTTGATCGATAACGGGCTCGCCCTGCTTGTGGTATCATAACAGCAGATAGACGGAATGAAGAGGACTCCCGCCCAGAGGAGTCCTTTTGAAGTGATGGAGGTGCCGGAGATAGACGGAGTCGATCTGCTCAAAAGGAACAGGAATTATCGAAACCTGTGGTATGCAAAAGTGGGCAGTCAGTTTGGTGACTGGTTTAACCAAGTAGCCTTGGCTCAGATTACTCTCCTGCTGACTGACTCCGCTGTGGCTATGGGCCTTGTCTTGCTATGTGGTTCGTTGCCAGGAGTGGTGTTGGGGCCACTGCTTGGGCCCTATGTGGACCGATTCTCCAAAAAACCACTGCTGTTTTATTCTGATTTGCTGCGTGCAGTATTTTCGCTCGGTTATTCAGGTGCGATCATCTTTGAGGCTCACTGGATATTATACGTCTGTTCCTTGTTTCTGGGCATAGCAGGCGTCCTGTTTGCACCAGCCCGCAGCGCCGTAATACCGCTTGTGGTGGATCGGAACGACCTGACCAAAGCCAATGCCCTGGAATCTGGCATGGGCGGTATGTTGCAAATCATCGGTGCGGGGTGTGGGGGATTTGTCGCTCTGATTGTCAGTCCAATTACCTGCTTTGTGATCAATGCATTCTCTTATTTATGGTCGGCAGTATGCATTCAACGCTGCCATTGGCTGGAGGTGCCTAAGAAGAATTCGCAACCAATCTCGTACATCCGTTCGTTGAAAGCAGGGTTTCAGGAAGCGTTTCACAATCAGGTTGCCCGTGCGATCATGCTGATCGGGATCAGTTGGGGATTGGCAGGTGGAGGATATTACATCTTGCTTCCCATCCTCGGGCAGGATATATATGCGATGGGAGCACTGGGCATCGGGCTGCTGTACGCGGTTGACGGGCTGGGGGTCTTGATCGGTTCTGTTCTGGTTCACCGACTAGTGGGAAGCGACCACCGCCGGGCGATGATCTGGTACGGTGGAGCCTATGTGACACAGGCCCTTTTCTTTGGCTTGCTGACTCAGTCTGCGGTGT
Source organism: Brevibacillus humidisoli (assembly GCF_020923435.1). Taxonomy (NCBI): domain Bacteria; kingdom Bacillati; phylum Bacillota; class Bacilli; order Caryophanales; family Paenibacillaceae; genus Brevibacillus; species Brevibacillus humidisoli. The sequence goes on from NZ_CP087263.1 coordinate 1,511,724, forward strand.
TTTTCTTCGGCATGTTCATGCTCTTGTTGATGCGAATCAGCTCTGGAGTGATCATACCGCTTGACAGCTATCTGCTGCAGGTGGCTGTCGATCCAGAGAAACGCGGGAGAATCTTTTCGCTGCACGGAGCAACCTATGGCGGTTTTATGCAGCTCTCTTTTATTTTGACCGGTACAGCATTTGAGCACATCGGCATCGCCTATACGGGTCTGTTGATAGGAGGCGTCTCTCTGCTCTGCGGTCTCTTCTGGTTATCAAGAGTTGCAAGAAAACCAAGTTCTGACATGTCGGTTTGACGAAGCATACGTCCCTCCATACATCCCACTATCGTTAAGCCTTGTCAGACAGGACAAGCGGGACATATGAGGGAGCATATCCCCTACCAACACCAGCTCCTTTTGATGTAGGAGTACATCATGGCCGCTTTTCTTCCTTTTTTGATCCACATGTCTCGTTTGCGCCGGAGGCATTTCAGAAACTGTTTGTTGCATCTGCAAGAGAAGTACCCATGGCGTCTGTAGCACAGATCATGTGCCCGGCAGCAGGCATCCACGTCGTCAATCGGCGCCTCCGGACCACTGCAGCCAGGACCACACCAATTGCCGTGGAAGCAAAAAGAGAACTTCATCCTACCTGCTTTTGTCAGTTTTCGCTTGCTCATCGTCTCACCATCACATCCCTTTCTCCATATGGATGCAAGATCGGTTTCAAAGCATGTATATGTAACTTGACACCAGTTCGACAATTCCCGCCGTTTGCTCTCCGCTCTTCTCGTTGTATAATCAAGACGAGACTGAGCTCGGACCTTTACCGTGTGTCGATGAGAGGGGGGAGAGACTTTGGAACCGAATGTGACCCTATTGCTCGCCTTCGGGGCCGGTTTTTTGTCGTTTATCTCGCCGTGTTGCCTGCCTCTGTATCCATCGTTCTTATCCTATATAACGGGAGTCACTGTCGATGAGGTAAAAAAGGGGAAGACCGTTTTTCGACGCCAGGCATTTCTGCATACCTTGTTTTTTATCATCGGTTTTTCTATCGTTTTTCTCGCACTGGGGCTGTCCACGTCCTGGCTGGGACACTTCTTTGCTTCGCAAAAAGATCTGATACGTCAATTGGGCGGCATCTTGTTGGTTGTGATCGGACTGGTGATGATCGGCCTGCTGCGTATGGAATGGATGATGAAGAGCTGGAAGGTTGATTTAAAAAGCCGTCCGATTGGGTATACTGGTTCCATACTGGTCGGTGTCACGTACGCCGCCGGTTGGACTCCGTGCGTCGGTCCCATCCTATCCGGTATCGTCATCATGGGAGTGACGGACCCGTCGCGTGCCCTGTCCTATACACTGGCCTATACGCTCGGGTTTGCGATTCCATTCTTTGTGATGACCTTCTTTATCAGCAAGGTAAGCTGGTTAATGAGGTATTCGGAGAAGCTGATGAAGGTGGGAGGATCGCTCATGATCTTGTTCGGTATTTTGCTCTACACCGACAAAATGACTGACATCACCACCTACCTGATTGAGCTGTACGGAGGGTTTACCGGTTTTTGAGGAGGTGGCAAGAGGGAAGATATGAAACGATTCTCTTTGATCGCATTTGTGATTGGTTTGGTTTCCCTCGCGATCTTTAGCAACATCCAGGAGACAAATACGGCCCAAACGAACGGAAAAACGGATGCAACCACTGATTCCAGTCAAATCGAACAGAGGGAGCGGAGACCGGCCATCGGGTATCTAGCCCCTGCTTTTTCACTCTCAGCTCTGGACGGAAAAACCTACAAGCTGGGCGCTCCTCGGAACAAGCCGCTGCTCCTCAACTTTTGGGCTTCCTGGTGCGGTCCTTGCCAGGAGGAGGCCCCCGTGCTGAAGCGGATTTATGAAAAGTACCAGGACAAACTGGATCTGTACGCCATCAATCTGACAACGGATGACAAGTTGGAAAATGCGAAGGCTTTTGTGGAAGGGTTCAAGCTGCCTTTCCCGATCCTTCTGGACACCAAGGGGGCAGCAGGCAAAGACTACCTGATTCAGGGGATCCCCACTACGTTTTTCATAGACGAATCAGGCATGATTCGCAATGTGATGATGGGCATGCCGGGGGAGGAGCATTTTGAGCGAGAAGTGCAGGCGCTGATCAGCAGATAGTTGATGAATTGATCACGGTTGCTTCTTCACGAAGATGTGATACAATAGACTCGTAGCAAAAACACGGCATAAAAAAAGCCGCTGGTGTTGCAGCACCGGCGGCAGGTACAATAGCTCGTTCCCCAAGGGGATCGGCTCAACGGATGGAAGTAGATCACTGGGTTGTCAGACTCAAGGGTGATCTACTTCTTTTTATGGAAGGACAGCAACGCAATCACCAGTAACCCAAACGTTAGCATCAGGGAGATGGCTTCGTATACTGTCATCAAGCATCAGCCCCTTTCTGAAGGGGATGAGCTGATCACCCTTGAGGAGCCGCATACTATTGTACGTACCATATTATACCATAAAGAACGTACGCTCGCCTAGGGACATTGTGCATGGTAAGCGTTTCCTTCTTGCTGACGAGATCGTATAATAAGGGAAACGGAGAAGGAGGTTGCGGGTATGGAGGATAATCTGTCCTTTATGGAACGGTACAAACAAGATCACCAACATCCTGTCAACAAGCTGACCCATGCGATCGGCATTCCGCTCATTGTGATCTCATTGCCGCTGGTGTTTTGGGATTGGCGGTGGGCCATAACCTTGTTTGTCGTCGGCTGGATTTTTCAGTTCGTCGGTCACTTTGTGGAAGGCAATCCGCCATCTTTTTTAAAGAACCCGATCTTCTTGTTGATTGGTCCGTGGTGGATTGTGAAGCGATTTTGGGCGTTTCTGACGGGAAAACGGTTTTCTTGAGTCTGTTCTTTGTGAGCATACATGCTGTCGCCTACCGGGTATGGCTGCTATCTTCACCGACCGGGATACGGAGGTGGATAGCAAGCCCGATCAATACCAATACGGCCAGAGAGCCCATGGCAGCTCGACTGGCCAACACGCCGTGCTGACTTAACAAGAGGACGATCGTCCCATACAGCAGCGGACCGACCAACGAAGAGACTTTTCCGGAAAAGGCAAACAGACCGAAAAACTGTCCTCGCTTTTCTGGTGGAGTAAGCTCTACGATCAACGTGCGTGAAGTAACCCAGGTGGAGCCCATAGCGATCCCGTACAAGCTGCCGGCAACCCAGAACATCGTTTCGTCAATCGCCAGTGCACCGAGCGCAATCGCCACCAGCAGCAGCAGCGCCACGCAGGTTACGGCTTGCTTGGAGCCAAGGATGCGGGTGATGTGGCCGAACAACAGAGAGCCAACGATGCTAAAAACAGTAGCGACCAGATAGAGGATGATAAACTGTCCGCTCGAAAAGCCGACTACTGCCTTTGCATAGACAGCCATCATCGCGATCGCAGTCGCAATGGCGTCATTAAAGAAAAAGTAGGCCAGCATAAACAGAAAGATCGGTCGGAAGCGGCGCATGTCCCGGACCGTTGCAATCACTTCCTTATATCCACTGAAAAACGACTTCTTCGTCTGTTCCTGCCCCTCTACGGACGTCCCTGCATTGTTTTCTTTAAAAAGAAAAAACATCGGAAGAGAGAATACCAGAAAGAGGACTCCACTTGCCAGAAACACCAGTCCGTAGTTGCCATCACCAGCCAATGGGTAGACGGATAAGCCGACCAATGTCCCGGCATATCCAACTGCTACACCAAATCCGGAGATCAAGGGGAGTTCCTGGCGATTGCCTAAGCGGGAGAGTAGGGTATCGTAGAAGATCAGACTCGATTGGTAGCAAAACTTGGCGATCATGAACAACAGCAGCACACAGACGACTGAGAGGGGTAGACCGGCTACGGTCTGGTTCGTCTCCCAGAGAGCGAACAAGCCCATCCCGATGGTGCAGGCGATTGCTCCCAGGGCAAGCGGGGTGAGATAAAATTTTGCTTTGCCCGTGCGGTCGATCAATACGCCGAACAGAGGGGAGAATAAAACGAGGAACAAGCTGGCTGCGGCATTGGTATAGCTCACAAAGGTACTGGCGATTTGATCCAGTACAGCGCTGCCGCCAATTACTTGCTGCATGTAAAACGGAAAGAAAATGGTGATCACATTGGACGAAAAAATGGTGTTGGCGAAATCGTAAAGCGCCCAGGAAAATACCGGCAGGGAGAGGTACAGCGCCGTTCCTTTGCGTGGTCCCGGTACAGAAGGGGACGTCTCGGTTGGCAGCATCGAACACACTCCTTTCTGGCAAAAAGGACAGAATCATCCTTACTTTTTTGACATTCTGCCTAAAAATCCTCTCAACTCCGAACGGCAGTAAGGAGAGCAGAAAGCGACTAGTAGGGGTGTGGACAAGCTCCATCTATTTGTTTGTGTCAATTTTGACACGAAAGTTTCACGATTTTTCCGCTTGAAAAATGGTAAAATGTCATTGAATGATATGGGCACCACGACATATTGCGTGCGGCTGCGTGAGAAAATCTACGGACTGTCAAGACAACGTTATTGACAATCCGTGGGCACGTTCTCATAATGGTAAAGTGATAGATGGGTCCGTCGCGCTGAAACGAACTTGTAATCCTTATGTATTCGGCTTCACAGCCAAATCCCCATATGTTTTTATTTGCATGGTTTTGTATAAACTATGCGAGTAAATAAAAAAATGGTTTGTAGGTCTTTTCTTTTTTTTGTTAACTAAGAACGGAGACCAATGCCTGTGCCAGTCAGAAAAAGGGCGAACCAAGTTTCTTAGTTCCAGCGAATGTACTATTAACACGTCAGAGAAAGTGGGGTTGGATGTAATGTTAAATCGTTGGCAACATGTATGGCGTCTGCTGGCCCTGTCCATTGTGACGGCACTCATGCTCACAGGGTGCGGTGACCCAACACTGTCTGCCCTCATTCCATCAGGACCGGTGGCAGAGGAACAATTAACGCTGATTAAACTGAGTTTGTTCATCATGGTTGGCGTAATTGTTGTCGTTATGCTGATTTTTGCATACGTCATCATTCGCTACCGCAAAAAACCTGGTCAAACCGGCATCCCGGAACAAGTAGAAGGAAACACGAAACTAGAAATCATCTGGACCGTAATTCCGATCATTCTCTTGTTCATTCTAGCAGTGCCGACGGTCATGACTACCTTCACATTGGCCAAGGATTACTCCGATGAGGAGGGTGTCGTCAATGTCAAGGTGACGGCTCACCAGTTCTGGTGGGAGTTTGAATATCCTGATCTGGGTGTTGCTACAGCACAAGACCTCTACATTCCGACTGGCAAAAGGGTAATGTTCCAACTGACTTCCAAAGACGTGGTGCACTCCTTCTGGGTGCCCTCGCTAGGCGGTAAAACGGATAACGTACCGGGATTGGTTAACAAAATGTGGCTGCAAGCCGACAAAGAGGGAGTTTATCAGGGCAAGTGCGCGGAGTTGTGTGGCGCCTCTCACGCACTGATGGATTTCAAGGTGGTAGCTGTCTCTCCCCAAGAGTTTGACAGTTGGGTTGAAAAGATGAAAGCGGGTCCGGCAGAACCTGCCACCGCAACGGCTAAAGAGGGACAGCAAGTGTTCCAGCAAAGCTGTATCGGCTGCCACGCGGTTGGCAATCAGGGCGGCAAACTAGGCCCCAACTTGACAGCGTTTGGGGATCGTGAAAAGCTTGCCGGGATTCTGGAAAACAATCCGGAACTGTTGAAACAATGGATTGCCAATCCGAACCAATTCAAGGAAGGCAACAGGATGCCTGCGTTTGGCGAACAATTGAATGAGGAACAGATTGACGCATTGGCTGAATATCTGTCCGGTCTGAAGATCAGGTAACAGTTGCAGTTACAAAAGTTCTAGCGAAATAGTTGCCTAAGGGGGTAAGAACGTGTCTGGTCAAGTCACATACGCAGGACGAAAAGGCTTATGGGATTGGCTTACCACGGTGGACCACAAGAAGATCGGCATTCTCTATCTGATAGCCGGCGGCTTTTTCTTCCTGCTCGGTGGTCTCGAAGCCATCTTGATGCGTATCCAATTGATGTATCCAAATTTTGAGTTTGTTAGTGGTTCCACGTTTAACGAATTAATTACGATGCACGGTACAACGATGATCTTCCTGGCAGCGATGCCGGTCATCTTTGCCTTGATGAACGCGGTCGTACCGCTGCAGATCGGGGCGCGCGACGTCGCCTATCCGTTCATCAACGCGCTCGGTTTTTGGCTGTTCTTCTTCGGTGGACTGCTGCTCAACCTGAGCTGGTTCCTCGGGGGAGCGCCTGATGCTGGTTGGACCGCGTATCCGCCGCTCTCATCCGGTCACGATTTTAGCGACCAAGGTGTTGACTTTTACGTCCTCGGTCTGCAGATCGCCGGTATTGGTACCTGGATCGGGGGGATCAACTTCCTGGCCACGATTATCAATATGCGTGCACCCGGGATGACCTTTATGCGGATGCCGCTGTTTACCTGGGCTACGTTCGTTACTTCGTTATTGATTTTGTTCGCTTTTCCGGCGATTACGGTCAGCTTGGTGCTGTTGATGTTTGATCGCCTGTTTGGTGCTAACTTCTTCGACATCAACGCAGGTGGTAACGTCGTGATCTGGCAGCACTTGTTCTGGATATTTGGACACCCGGAAGTGTACATCTTGATTTTGCCGGCGTTCGGGATTATTTCCGAGGTTATCGCCACCTTCTCCAAAAAGCGTCTGTTCGGTTACAGCGCGATGGTGTTTGCAACCGTGTTGATCGGGTTCCTCGGCTTCATGGTATGGGCGCACCACATGTTCACTGTAGGGATGGGGCCGGTTGCCAACGCGCTGTTTGGGGTGGCAACGATGTTGATTGCCGTACCGACGGGGATCAAGATTTTCAACTGGCTGTTCACCATGTGGGGCGGGCAGATCCGCTTTACTACGGCCAACCTGTTTGCAGTTGGGTTTATCCCGACCTTCGTCATGGGTGGTACCACCGGGGTTATGTTGAGTGTGCCGCCTGCTGACTACCAGTACCATGACAGTTACTTTGTCGTTGCCCACTTCCATTACGTCATCGTGGGTGGATTGGTCTTCGGTCTGTTTGCCGGTCTTTACTACTGGTGGCCGAAAATGTTCGGGAAAATGCTGAACGAACCACTTGGCAAATGGAACTTCTGGCTGTTCTTTATCGGCTTCCACCTGACCTTCTTCCCGCAGCACTTCCTGGGATTGATGGGGATGCCGCGCCGCGTCTACACCTATCAAGAAGGTGTGGGACTTGACCTGGGCAACTTTATCAGTACGATCGGTGCGTTCGGAATGGGCTTGGGTACGATTGCCCTTTTGATCAATATCATCGTTTCCCTAAAGAGTGGAAAGCCGGCATCCGCCGACCCATGGGATGCACGTACACTGGAGTGGGCCATTCCTTCGCCGGCACCTGAATACAACTTTGCCCAGACTCCGCTGGTTCGCGGACTGGATGCACTCTGGACAGAGAAGGTTTCTGGAAACGGCAAAATGCTTCCTGCCGAACCATTGGGTGAGATTCACATGCCGTCGCCTTCCGTTCTGCCGATCATCATGTCGATCGGTCTGTTCATCGCCGGTTTTGGTTTCATGTATCACAATATCCCGGTCATCATCGGCGGTATGGTGATTACCTTCATCTGCATGATTATCCGTTCGCTTATCGATGACCATGGCTATCATGTGAAACCGAAGGAACTGCAAGATGAAGAAGAGGGGGTTAAGGCATAGTGAGTGCACAACACGCAGTAAACGGAACCCTGCCACCTGAGCCGGAAAGAGCCACCCTGGAAGGTCGCAACAAGGTACTGGGCTTTTGGCTCTTCCTCGGTGGAGAGTGTGTCTTGTTCGGTAGTTTGTTTGCCACCTTTGTAGCGCTAAGAGACCAGACGAATGGTGGCCCGACCGCGTCTGAGCTGTTCCAGATGCCGATCGTTGCGCTTGCCACCTTTATCCTGTTGACCAGTAGCTTAACCAGTGTTCTCGGTATCCTCGCGATGCACCGGAACAAACTTGCCCAGATGCAGGCTTGGTTCATCGTGACGGTACTGCTGGGTGCTGGCTTCCTCGGTCTAGAGATTTACGAGTTTGTGGAATACTACCACCATGGTCACATGCTGACCAGCAGCGCGTTTGGCTCTGCGTTCTACACATTGGTTGGTTTCCACGGCGGTCACGTATTGTTCGGCGTTCTCTGGATTAGCCTGCTGATCGCCCAATCGTACAAAAAACGGTTGACGGTGGTCACGGCACCTAAGTTTTATGTGGCCAGTTTGTACTGGCACTTTGTCGACCTTGTATGGGTGTTCATCTTTACGGTAGTTTACTTGATGGGGATGGTGGAATAAGGATGGAAAATCATATGCATGGTGAAGCGAATGCGTCCACATCTCAACCAAAGAGGGTTCATCGTCATACAGGAGTGAAGAATCACCTCATTACCTTTGCAGTCTCGATCATCCTCACTGCGATTGCCTTTATTGCAGTGGCAAGCGAGAGTGTTGATCGGAACACACTGGTTCCGCTACTCTTGATCCTGGCCTTTGTTCAAGCGCTGTTTCAGCTTTATGTCTGGATGCACATGGATCAAAAAGGGCATGGATTCGCCGCATTGGGCATGTACAGCGGTGCAGGTGTAGCGTTGGTTACGATTATTGCTTTCGTCCTTTGGGTATGGTGGTAGGACGATGGTGAGGAGGGGGGTCTTGGATCACCCCTCCTTTTTTCAGATGACTGCTCTTTGTTTTTGCGAATCGATGATTCTGTAGCGGAGGTGAACGTCAGATGGGGCAACACGGTCATCACGGTCATGAAAGTCACCAGCTTGCTGATATTCCCGGCTTTTGGAGTGCGTGGGATGTGAACTATATCCTGTTGACAGTTGCAGTGGCGGCTGCTTACTTGACGCTGTTCGGACCTCTGAGAAACCGTTTCGCGAATTCGGAGCCGCTGACGCGTCGACAGATGGGCATGTTTTTCACTGCGCTGTCGATCTTCTTTGTGGCTAAGGCCAGCCCGCTTCATTTCTATGGGATGCACTATTTGTTTAGTGCGCACATGCTGCAAATGTCGCTGCTTTTCTTTGTCATGCCGCCGTTTTTACTGGGGGCGATCCCTCCATGGCTGGTTCGCAACGCCTTTCAGCGGGGTTGGCTAAGAAAGCTGGTTGGTCTTCTGACCCAACCGTTGGTCGCGATTATTCTGTTTAACTTTTTGTTCTCGATGTACCATATCCCCAAGGTCTTTGATACAGTCTCGGCCAGCCATACGATGCATACGACATACCATCTGCTGCTGCAGGTGACGGCGCTGATGATGTGGTGGCCCGTCGCTTGTCCGGTGCCGGAATTGAAGCGTCTTTCGCCACTCAAAAAGATCGCCTACATCTTCATCGACGGGGCTGCGCTCCTGCCAGCCTGTGCGCTGATCATCTTTGCCGGTACGCCGTTGTATGAGGTGTATCGCGACGCTCCACAGATCATCCCGTTTTTGACGCTGTTGGATGATCAGCAACTGGGTGGAGTACTGATGAAACTGATACAGGAAATATCGTATGGAATCGCTCTCTGGTTCGCATTCTCTGAGTGGTACCGGAAGGAAAAAGAGAAAGATAAACTTGACCTGGCCTTGCCACCGCGCGATTTGGCGCTGAGCGTCCCTGCCTCTTCTCTCTCAGCGGGGCAGGCTGGACTGAGCAAGTAGATTAGGAGTGGAAGGAGTAGACGGTATGTCGCCTCAACTCATCGCGCTGCTGCTGACCAGCTTCATCGTTACCAGTGCCGTTTTGACAGCGGTTGGCTGGTACTTCATCCGGCGGAGGAAGATAGAGCAGCATCAAAAACTGATGGTTGCTGCCTCTCTTTTTGCTACGGTATTCTTTATTCTCTATGTGTCCAAAACATTTATCGTCGGCTCGACCCAATTTGGCGGTCCGGCTGACGTTAAAATTGCCTACTTGATTTTCCTCGTCTTTCACATCATACTGGCAACGGCTGCCGGAGCGATGGGGATTATCACGCTGGTATACGCGTACAAAAAGCAGTTCCAAAAACACAAGCGGATCGGTCCGTGGGCTTCTGTCATCTGGTTTTGTTCCGCGGCGACCGGGGTGATGGTCTATTTGCTGTTGTACGTCATTTACCCGAGTGGTGAGACAAAGAGCGTGACCGATTTGCTTTCACAATAGGATGCAATGAAAACGGAAACGAAAACACAAGAACGAAAACCTTGTCCACAGGAGCTTGCTCTCCTGTGGACAAGGTTTTTTTATATGTATCGATTGCTAACGCTCTTTCTCGTGATAAACGGTGATGCCGCAAGCAACGCTGCTTTACACTGGCGCGACGGCCACAAGTCTAGGTTTTTGATGGGGCAAGGTATACAACATGTATAACAGTATAGAGATATTTTTATCGTTTCTGTATAGGGTAATGGTTGAAATATTCTGCTAAAATCAGTTCCATGCTATAGATTCCCCAGCCGTCCGACAAGAAGGGAGAAGGAGCAAACCAAGATGAACGCATTTGTCGAGATCTTTGTAACCAGTATCGCAGGTTTTGCTGAGGCCACTTGGATGACCCTGAGGATCACCGTCGCTTCCTTATTGCTGGCCTCGCTGATCGGCCTGATGTTTGCTTTTATGAAGCTGTCACCCCGTCGTACGGTTCGTCTGTTGGCTGACGGCTATATCGGATTGATTCGGGGAACACCCTTGATTGTCCAGATTATGTGGCTCTACTTCGGTATTACCCACTTTTTGGTTCTCTCCAAGTTTTGGGCAGGGGTATTGGCGCTCGCCATCCATAGTGGTGCCTATATCGCCGAGATTTTCCGAGGTGCCATTCAATCGATTGACAGAGGACAGATGGAAGCAGCTCAATCTCTGGGGATGAGCTATCCGTTGGCCATGCGTCGAATCATCCTGCCACAGGCCTTTAAACGGGCTATCCCGCCGTTGGGCAACCAGTTTATCATCGGTTTGAAAGACTCATCATTGGTGGCCTTTATCGGTGTTAGTGAGATCTTTCAATTATCGATGAGTGGAGCTGCCGCAACATTCAAACAATTGGAGTACTATACGATTGCCGGCCTGTATTACCTCCTGCTTGTCGTCTTGTTTACACTCTTGCTGCGGCGTATCGAAAGACACTTGGACACAGGAAGTAGGTGAAGAAGTTGATCTCGATTAAAAATTTGCACAAATACTTTGGGGAACTGCACGTTTTAAAAGGGATTGATCTCGAGATCCAGGAACAAGAGGTGGTCGTCCTCATCGGAGCAAGCGGGTCGGGGAAAAGTACGCTATTGAGATGTCTTAATTTTTTGGAGATGAAAGATAGCGGAGAAATCAGGTTGATGGAGCAGACCATCGAACCGGATCGGGTCAAGCTGAACAAAATCAGGGAACAGGTCGGCATGGTATTCCAGCATTTTAACCTGTTTCCCCACATGACGGTGCTGGAAAACGTCATCGAGGCTCCAGTTCATGTACAGCGCAGAGAAAAGCAGGATGCAACTGAACATGCGCTCGCTTTACTGCAAAAGGTGGGGCTGAGGGAGAAGGCAGACGTGTACCCAGACAAACTGTCTGGAGGGCAGAAGCAGCGGGTAGCTATTGCCAGGGCACTGGCCATGAAGCCGAAAATCATGCTGTTCGATGAACCGACGTCAGCTCTTGATCCAGAGTTGGTCGGGGAGGTGCTGCAGGTGATGAAAGAACTGGCTCGGGAGGGCATGACCATGATCGTGGTGACGCATGAGATGGGTTTCGCCCGAGAAGTGGCCGACCGGATCGTCTTTATGGCTGATGGAATGATAGTAGAACAAGGCAGCCCGGATGCTCTTTTCACCAATCCGCAGCATCCCAAGGCAAAACAATTTCTGCAGAGTATTTTGTAGAGCAGACAACAAATAAGGGGGAACAGAGAGATGAAATGGAACAGACTGGGCAGCTTACTGATTTGTATGGCATTGTTGTTGATCGGTTTGTATGGATGTGGTACGAATACGGAGAGCAGCGGCTCAGAAACGCAGGAGTTTGTCTTTGCCATGAGCGGCTTGTACCCACCGTTTAATTACCAGGAGAATGGGGAACTGGTTGGTTTCGACGTGGAAATCGGCTATGCGTTGGCCGAGAAAATGGGAATGACCCCAAAACCGGTGACGAATCCGTGGCAGACGATCCTTGCAGCGCTAAAAGCGGACAAGTTTGATGCGATTATCGGCAGCATGGCGATCACGGATGAGCGCAAAAAAGAGGTTGACTTTTCTATTCCTTACTACGAGTCGGGGGCACAGATCTTTGTCAACAAAGAAAATCAGCAGATCGCCTCAGCGGATGATTTGAAAGGAAAGCGAATCGGAGTGGTCGTTTCCAGTACATTTGAAAAGATTGCCAAGGAATACACCGATCAGGTAGAGACCTATGATAGCGACGTAACGGCTCTGCAGGAACTGTTGGTAGAAGGAAGGCTCGATGCTGTCATAACCGATGAACTGGTCGGCAAGTACGCCATCACGCAAAACGATTTGGCGATCAAGCCGGTAGGCGAACCGCTGTTCCTCGATCAGATGGCGATTCCAGTAAAGAAGGGGAATACAGAACTGTTGGAGAAGCTGAACAAGGCTCTGGAGGAGATCAAAGCGGATGGCACGTATGAGAAGATCAGTCAGAAATACTTTGGAGAAAATATAACGAAATAACGGCAAAGCAGATGAAGAATCCACCCATTGGAGAAAAAGCAGGATGAGGTGGATTTCTTTTTTTATATCAAGACAGATCACGATAGAAAATATACGGTCATTTGTTATACTAGATGTATGGGAAATACTTACACAGCGGACAATGAGTAGGATCAACAGGTGTAAAGCGATCAACCACGATCTTTTAGAGTTGTATTCGCTATCCAACTATCTACATCTCAACTGCTTTGCTCGTTTGTTTTTAATTTACATAATAATTATTACGTAAATAATAGGGGTGTGCTGAAGCCGCTCCTGTGTGTCTTCTATTCAGAGGAACGATTATTGCTCACCTGGACTTATGGAGCCAGTGTAAACGGTAGAAAAAACACGACCATATGGAAACGGGGCATCCTATGATATAGTATAGTGATGGTAAACTTGTACTGCTCTTTTCAAGTATCGTCAAAGAGGAGGGAAGCCAATGAGACCGATGCAGATTTCTGGTGAGACCGCACAGAAACTGGCAAAGGCCTTGGACATTCCGATTGAGCAATTGATGCATATGCCCCAGCATATATTGCTGCAAAAACTTGCCGAGTTGCATGCGAAAGAACAAAAAGAGAGCAATGAACAACGAGACTGCACAGAGTAGCAGACTCATCTTCGTTGACAAGGGCGAGAGTGGACTTGACCGATGAGAAACGGAAGGTATCCTGGATCGTTCGGTTTACTCATCTGTCTCTAGGAGTTGTATGAACGTGGAGCGAGAATACGCCAAAAAAATCCTGCTGCTAACGTTGATAGAACGAATCCTAGGCATGTTTGAAAAGAGCTGCCGGGATCTAGTAGCGTTGGGCGGAGATTATGCCAGATATGTCCAGGAGTATGGGGAAGCGATCAGAGAGCTGACCAGTCACGCGTTGGAGTCAGCGATTGATCTGCTGTTTGCCACGGAAGAGGAGTATGACTGCAAGAAACGGGAGTACTTCGAACAAATCGTCGAACGTGCTTTTCAATCGGCATGGAGCGAAATCCCCTACGATGTGGTCCTGGAGTTAAGTACCAAGATGCGCGTTCATTTCTTTAATGAGATGACAGATATTTTACAAGAGGCAGGTTCATTCATATCTACTCCATATGCTTACGAGATATTCCGACGATTAAACGAAATCATGGAGCTGTTATTCCAGCATTATTTCACCAGATACCTGTCCCTTAAAGAAGAACAGATCGATCACCTGCACGAACAGAAGATTTCTGTTATTGGCCATATGGCAGCGGGTATGGCACATGAACTTCGCAACCCGCTTACCTCGTTTCAGGGCTTTTTGCAATTGATGGAAGAAAGCATTAAACAGGGCCGTATGGAATCGACGACTTTTTTGGCCTACATTCGAATATGTCGGGAGGAATTGAAAGCGCTGCAGGATTTGCTATCCAGCTTTTTGGTTATGGCCCGCAAGCGGCAGGGTTCCAAAAAGGATGTGGAGGTGCTGCCACTCAAACCGATCCTACAGCGTGTTCATGATGTGGCACGCCATTTTGCCTTGGAGAAGGATGTAACGCTTCTGTTTGATCGGATAGACAGCTCTGTACAGATCCGCGGCGTCTCCTCGTACATCGAGCAAATCGGGCTGAACATCGTCAAAAATGCGGTGGACGCAGTCGCTGTGGGCGGACAAGTGGTTGTTGAAACGGAGATCGATCCACAGAAGCGGATGGTACAGATCTGCTTTGCTGATGATGGTCCAGGGATGAGGCGTGAGCAATTAGAGCGTATCTTTGAGCCGTTTTATACGACCAAAGAGCGAGGAACCGGGCTGGGATTGGCCATTTGTCGGCAGCTGGTCTTGGAAATGGCTGGTACGATTCAAGTCGATTCGCAGCCCGGTCATGGAACGCGGGTCATCGTCGAACTGCCTATCTCAGACTAGGGAACAAGAAGATCCTTGTCGGATTGAGAGGAGGGAAACAGCATGAAAGTAGCCATCTATCAGATCGCCAATCGTGTCGGGATGCATCCGAAGGAACTCTCCCGCGCCATCTACGACGGAGAGGTGACCGGAGAAGTCCCGGACGGTAATCCCCAATCCAAACAAGCGTGGGTCGATTTGTTGTCCCTGCGCAACTACATCCAGTGGCTGTACGAGCGAGAAAGAATGGATGAGATTCGCTACCTGAAATCGATCCGCCATTTGGACGCGTTGCGACGCCAAATGTCCGGCTCCCAGCGATGAAGAAGTTCCTTCATCTCGACCTCGACGCCTTCTTTGCCAGTGTCGAGCAGCTTGATAACCCATCGCTGCGCGGAAAGCCGGTTATCGTCGGTGGGACGAGGAATCGTGGCGTTGTGGCCACCTGCAGCTATGAGGCGCGAGCCTATGGCGTCCGCTCCGCCATGCCAGCCGCCCTGGCCAGAAAAAAATGTCCCGAGGGGATTTTCCTTCCTGTCCGCTATAGTCGTTACCAAGAGAAGTCGGCGGAAGTGAGGGCGATCTATACGCAATACACCGATCTGTACCAGTCTGTCGGTTTGGACGAAGCGTATCTTGATATGTCCCACTATGACAACGCGATTCCACCGGCGCGTGAAATCAAAGAACGAATTCACAAGGAGACCGGACTCACCTGCAGTATCGGCCTCTCGTACAACATGTCTCTGGCCAAGATTGCCAGCGATCTGCGCAAACCCGACGCGTTTGTCGTGATACGAGAGGAACAAGCCCTTGAGGTATTGCGAAGTTTGCCGGTTGGGGCACTGCATGGGATTGGCCGCAAATCACAGGAACTGCTAGCGAAGTGCGGAATTCATACAATCGAAGAGTTTTGGACGTTGAGCGAGGCAGAACTGGTTGAACTGTTTGGAAAAGCTGGCCGCGGCTATTACCTGCGAGCCAGAGGAATCGATCACCGACAGATTCAGATGAACAGGCCGATCAAGTCGATCAGCAGAGAAACAACACTGGCGGTGGATCTCTTTGAGCGAGATGATGTAATCAGGATTGCACGTGAATTGTTTGCCGAGCTGTGGCAAGAGGTAGAGGCAGAAGGTGTGCAGCCGCAAACGCTTGCCCTGAAGGTCAAGTACACCGATTTCAAGCAGCGAAGCAAACAGAAAAAGGTAGAGCATGAGGAGTGGGCAGCTGTCCTGGAGCAACTGGCCGAAGCGTTTGACTATACTCCGGGGGTACGTCTGGTGGGTGTATCTGTGTCCAACTTTGTGCGCCCGGACGAAGCTTCACCACGCTACGAACAATTGCGTTTTTTCTAGAAGCGTAGTCAGTCTTCGGAGCCTGAGTCGATCAGGCTCGCTTTTTTTCACCCGTCCGAGCAACATTTTCTGCCACGAATCAAAACATGAAATTTCTGAATAATTTGTGTTCGGCATCATGTTCTTGAAGCTGATACTACCGGGATTCGTCCTGTAGGTTCGGCCGATATCGCCCTCGTTGGCATACAAATTGCTATTCAAAACATGTGAGTGATAATCGAAGGGAGGGAGAGCAAACGCGGATGAACTTGTTGGATATTGTCAAGCCGGATTACCTCTGCATATTTCATGAGCCGTGCGAGAGAGAAGAGATCATCAATCGGTTGGGAATGCTTTTGACCAACTGCGGAGTGGTTGAGCAGGCCTACATTGATGCCGTATTGGCACGGGAGGCGGAGTTTCCGACTGGACTGGAGCTCGGAGAGATTCACGTGGCCATCCCCCATGCTGATTCTGCAGCGGTCAAATCACCGGCAATCGCCTTGGGAGTCGCCAAACGGGGCGTCCCTTTTCGCAGTATGGCGGAGCCGGAAAAAGAGATTGCGGTCCATCTGGTGATCCTGTTAGCTACGCAAAGAAGTGAGATGCAGCTGCAGGCTTTGGAAAAGACGATGGATTTCGTGCAGGATCCCAAACGGCTGAAGAGTTTGCTGGAGGCGGCAGATGAAGGGGAACTGTACACCAGATTTGTGGAATACTTGGTGCTGGAAGAACAGTAAGAGTATGCTTTCTTTTGGAGATGAGCCGATCGGAAAAATCCTGACGTACAACAAAATGTAAGCGTTTTACGCAACGCGAACAGAAAGGTGGCAGAGCATATGAGCAAAAAAGTGGTCGTCATTTGTGGAACGGGCGTTTGCACGTCAACTGTGGTGATGGGGAAGTTGAAAGCGTTTTTACAAGAGAAGGGACTGAACGTAAATCTAACCCAGTCGAAGGTGTCTGATGTGATGAATCGGGCTGCCGACTACGATTTGATCATTTCCACCACAGCGGTCCCGTCTTCGATCTCTGCAAAAGTACTAAATGCAGTCCCCGTGCTGACTGGTGTTGGCAAGGAGAAATTCTTTGAGGAATTGGAGGCGGCATTAAAAGAGTAGCGGCAGTGTTATTTTGGCAGCAGGCTATCACAACGAGGAGGAGGAATGTGTCGTGCAAGTGATTCAATATCTGATTGATCTCGGGCCTTCCGTGATGTTGCCGATTATTATCTTTATCTTTGGTCTTATTCTTAAGTCCAAACCGAGTGCTGCTTTCCGGGCTGGTCTAACGGCAGGGATTGGCTTTATCGGGATCAATCTCGTCATTGGTCTGTTGATGGACAGCTTGGGGCCGGCGGCAAAAGATATGGTCAATCGGCTCGGGATTCAACTCAGCGTAATCGATGTCGGCTGGCCGGCGACAGCTGCCGTCTCCTTTGGTTCTACCGTTGGGGCACTGGCGATACCGATCGGTTTGGCTGTCAATCTCGCCTTGCTGGTATTCGGATTAACCAAGACTTTAAACGTCGATCTGTGGAATCTGTGGCATGTCGCATTTACCGGAGCTCTGGTCAGCATCATGACGGACAGCTTCGCATTAGGCGTACTCACTTCTATCGTGCATACGCTGGTGATCCTGGTATTGTCGGATCTGACCGCCAAACATGTGGAGAAGTACTACGGCTATCCCAATGTAGCTTTTCCACATGGCACGTCAACCCCGTACTACCTGTTTGCCCTGCCGCTGGAAAAGCTGTTTAATGTGATACCTGGTCTCAAGGACTGGAAAGCAGATCCTGATGCGATCCAGAGACGGCTCGGTGTATTCGGCGAATCGATTGTCCTTGGTCTGATCCTGGGGATTATGATCGGGATTCTCGCCGGGTGGGATTTACAGGCGATCCTGCAGCTTGGTGTGAAAACAGCAGCGGTGATGCTGCTCCTGCCGCGTGTCGTTGCGATCCTGATGGAAGGTTTGATGCCGATTTCGGAGGCAGCGGGCGAGTTCGTCAAGAAACGCTTCCCAGACAGAGAGCTGTATATCGGGATGGACTCGGCACTGGCTGTCGGCCATCCAGCCGTCATCGCCTCATCGCTGATCCTGATTCCCGTGGCGTTGGGCTTAGCTGTTCTGATACCGGGAAACAAGGTGCTGCCTTTTGGTGATTTGGCCACCATCCCATTTATGATCTGCCTGATGGTGCCGATCTTCCGCGGCAACGTCGTACGCACGGTGATCGCCGGTACCATATCCATCGGGTTTGGACTGTTGATTGCCACGTACGCTTCACCGTATTTCACGGAAGCAGCCAAAAATGTAGGCTTTCCCTTTCCGGAAGGAGCAACCGCCATCTCCTCCTTGGTGGACGGCGCCGTACCGACCACGGCCATCTTTATGTTTGCTGCCAAACTAGGCTATGCCGGGTTGATTGCGATTGGCTTGATCACACTGGGAGTTGCCTTTTATCAGCGGAAAAAAGATAAGCAGCAGGCTCAGGAAGGGACGCAGCTGACGTCGTAGCAAAAACCGTCCAACACAGGGAGCCGCCTGTTTGTCCGCTGTTGGGCAAGCGGGTGTGCTCCGTACAGGACAACATCCTGCCCAAGCGACATGTCAAAGGAGATCGGGGGAGGAAGAGCATGCTAGAAAGTTTGAAATCATTGGTCTGCGAGTTGCATCTGGAACTGCCAAAAAACCAGTTGGTTACGATGACCAGCGGCAATGTAAGTGCGCGGGACCGAGAGTCCGGCTACGTGGTGGTGAAACCGAGCGGGGTACCGTATGAGCAACTCTCGCCCGCAGACATGGTGGTGGTTAACCTGGATGGACAGGTAATAGAGGGGAATCAGCGGCCGTCTGTTGATGCCGAGACCCACCTGTACATTTACCGGGAGCGCGATGACATCAATGGAGTGGTCCACACCCATTCGCCTTACGCCACCAGCTTTGCCGTGCTGGGGCAGGGCATACCGCCTGTTTTGACGTCTGTTGCTGACATCTTTGGAGGACCGGTGCCAGTCGCACCGTATGCGGCAGTTGGCGGGGAGCAGATCGGCCGCGCGGTGGTGGAACATATCGGTCATTCTCCAGCCATCCTGATGCAAAATCACGGTGTTTTTACGGTTGGACCGACACCGCAGCTTGCACTGAAAGCGGCAGTGGTACTGGAAGACGTGGCAAAAACGATTCACTTGGCTATGCTGAGAGGAATGCCGATCGAGATTCCTGAACAAGAGGTGGAGCGGGCTCATCGGTACTATCAAACGATGTACGGACAAAAACAAAGCTGCTGAGCGAATCGCTCGGCAGCTTTTTACACGGGTCTCACAAGAGCAGCGGCTGGAATCACAATTTTTCGCGAACCTGCTTTTCCAGTTCAGCGTAGGAACTCTGCGAGATTTCGTACTTGATCTGCGGGATCAGGCTGGCGGTCATGCTTAACTCTTTTACGCCGATGCCAATCAGCGCTTTGGCGAACTCTGGCACCCCGGCCATCTCGCCGCAGACTCCGACCCAGATGCCGTTCGCATCTGCGTGTTCGACCACCTGTTTGATCAGGCGCAGGATCGCCGTGTGGCCCGGATCGTACAAATAGCCAACTTTTTGATTCATGCGGTCGGCAGCAAATGTGTATTGGATCAGGTCGTTGGAGCCGATGCTGAAAAAGTCCACATGCTTGGCCAACTGGTCGGCGATGATCGCCGCAGACGGGACTTCAATCATGATCCCGGTCTCGATCTGCTCGTCAAACGGCACTGTTTCTCGCTTCAGTGCTGCTTTTGCCTCTTCCAGCACTTCCAGCGCCTGCTTCAATTCCGCTTCGATCGCAATCATCGGGAACATGATCCGCAGCTTCCCGTAGTGACTGGCTCTCAGGATCGCCCGCAGTTGGGTCATGAACAGCTCTTTGCGGTCCAGACAGAGGCGAATCGCCCGGAATCCGAGGAACGGATTGAGCTCTTCGTCCATCGGGAGAGCGGGTACCTGTTTGTCGCCGCCGATGTCGAGCGTACGGATAATGACGGGGCGGCCAGCCATCTCTTCAGCCACCTGCCGGTAGGCTTGAAACTGTTCTTCTTCATCGGGCAGGGTGTCCCGGTCCAGGAAGAGAAACTCGGAGCGGAACAGTCCGATCGCTTCGCCGCCGTTGTCAAGGACTGCTTTCACGTCAGACGGGTTCCCGATGTTGGCTGCCACCTCGACACGCCGCCCATCTGCGGTAACAGCCAGTTCTTGAGCGGATGCTTTCCAGCGCTGTTGGTTGGTCCGGAATTCTTCTTGCTTCTCCTGGTACTGCTTGATGAGGTCAGCGGTTGGATGGAGAATCACTTCACCGCTGCTGCCGTCTAGAGCAGCCATATCGCCAGCGGCGAGCTGCTTTGTGATATTTGGGCAACCGACTACAGCCGGGATTTGCAGATTACGAGCCAGGATGGCGGAGTGGCTGGTCGAACCGCCGATCTCGGTGATGATCCCTTTGATCGTCTGGGGATCAAGGCGTGCCGTATCAGATGGTGTCAGATCGTAGGCGACGAGGATCACCGGTTCTTGAATCGACTCCAGCGAGGCGTCGACAACCCCCAACAGATGCTTCAGTACACGCTTCTCCAGATCGCGAAAATCACTGGCCCGCTCCTTCATGTAGGGATCATCCAGCGAGGCGAACATCTCCGCATGTTTGGAGAAAACATCATGTACGGCCCAAGCGGCGTTCTTCCGCTCGTTCTCAATCTCGCTCTGGATGTCGCCGGTCAGGGCAGGGTCGTCCAAAATCATCAAATGGGATTCAAAGATGGCACTTTCTTCCTCGCCGATTTTTTCGGCCACTTTTTGTTTCGTCTCTCTCAAATCCTCTTTGGTCTGCTCCAGAGCATGGACCAAGGAGGACCATTCCTGGTCGGCGGCATCATTGGCAATCGATTCGGTTGAAATCGTAAGGTCTGCTTCCTGCAAGAGAAAAACAGGACCAGCTGCGTAACCGGGTGAGGCTGCGATTCCTTTTGTCATATGTAATTCCCCCTTATGGATATGGACTGGCTGACTACTATGAAAAGAGAGTCAGGGAGCGTCCCTGACCCGTGATCTCGGGCAGATATCTTTTTTATCTTACTATTCTCCATCAGCAGCAGTCAATTCAATTGCATATTTTGTGTTTTGTTTTCTCACAAGTTATGCCACAATGATAGAAATGGTAGTTTTTGTGGAAAGGAGTGATCATCTCAGCGGCCAAAACAGAGACAGCGAAAGAGAAGGCTTTACAGAAGATTGGCACAAAAATTGCTAGTTTTTGAACAGGAGGGGTCGCGGTGAGGGAGCGCCTCAAACAGATTATCGCGGAAGAAGATAAACGGAATCCACTGACAGACGAGCAGATCGCCCGAAAGCTGAACATCAGGCGAGACGAGGTAACGGTTCTCAGGCATGAATTGGGCATAGACGATTCGCGCAAGCGGCGAATGCCTGTACTGCAGAAGGAAATGGAGGCTCTGCTGTCACGCTATCCCGATATTTCCAACCGCGAACTTACCAATCAGCTAAAGCAAAAAGGATTCGAGGTCTCCCGGTTTACGGTCCTTAACATGAGGAAAGAATGGGGAGCGCTCTCAACGGGCGTACACCCGGAGAAGGGACGTTTCCGCCGAAAACAGCAGGCAGCCGGTGCTGCTGCCACTTTCTCTGCCATCATCGGAGCGAAAGGGAGTCTCAAGGCGGCGATTCAGCAGGTCCAGGCAGCCGTTCTGTATCCGCCGAACGGCTTGCACACGTTGTTGTTCGGCGCTACCGGTGTAGGGAAAAGCAGGTTGGCAGAAGCGATGTACCAGTATGCGATCGAACAAGGTGTGCTCAAGAAAAATGCCCCGTTTGTTTTGTTTAACTGCGCTGATTACGCGAAAAACCCACAGCTTCTGATGTCCCAGTTGTTTGGATACGTAAAAGGGGCGTTCACCGGT
This sequence comes from Brevibacillus humidisoli, assembly GCF_020923435.1. Lineage (NCBI taxonomy): Bacteria > Bacillati > Bacillota > Bacilli > Caryophanales > Paenibacillaceae > Brevibacillus > Brevibacillus humidisoli. The sequence goes on from NZ_CP087263.1 coordinate 1,533,639, forward strand.
GCCGATCAGGAGAAAGAGGGACTGGTTGACAAAGCAAACGGCGGCATCCTGTTTCTTGATGAGATCCATCGTCTGCCTCCAGAGGGACAGGAAAACCTGTTTTACCTGATCGATAAGGGGGTATACAGGCGATTGGGCGAGGTGGATTTTCAGCGCAGGGCGGCCCTGTTGATTCTCGGTGCCACTACGGAGAGTCCGGAATCTAGTCTGCTGTTGACGCTGAGGCGGCGTATTCCGATGACGGTAGAGCTTCCATCTTTGGCAGAGTGGTCTGTTAAGGAGCGATTGGCCTTAATCTTCCACTTTTTCAACGAAGAAGTGGATCGCATCGGCAAAAAGGCAGCCGTGGAGAAAGAGGTGATGGAAGCGCTGCTTTCGTATGACTGTCCCGGAAATGCAGGTCAGCTCCACAGCGATATCCGCGTCTTGATGGCCCGTGCCTTTCTGAACAGCATCAGCGGGGAGGAGGAGATCGTGCAGGTCCGGCAGCTTGATCTGCCACCACAGGTTGCAGCCAGTATGGCAGGCAGCAGAGCTGATCTTCCCATGTTGAAGAAAGAGCGCTACTTGTTTGTCCCGGGGCAGCAGTCGCTGCCAGTTGAGACGGAAGAGCCGGATGAAGGAATCACCAAGCTGTACGAATGGATCCGGGAGCGCTACGAGAATCTCCGGGCGCAAGGACAGAACAAGGATCTGATCAACCTGATCGTCAGCCGGGAATTGAAGTCGAGACTGGATGAGTCTGCAGGGGATGGCAAGGAGAGAGTGGAAGAGCGGCTGCTTCAGCTCTCCAAGCTGGTCGGCGAACGGGTTGTACAGACCGTGGAGCAGATGCTGTGGATTGCGGAAAAACATCTTGTATTCGATTACCACCGTCTGCTCTACGTACTTGCCATCCACCTCAAAGGTGTATTGGATCGTTTTCGGGCAAGTGCGCTTCCGGCTGCCGACGACGATGAGGCGGTGGAGACCGATTCGCTCGCTTTTCACGTCGCCAGAGAAATGAGTAAAGTTGTGCATACGATGTGGGGAATCGAGCTGCCTGATCGCGAGCTTTCCTTTCTCGCCATGTATCTCAGCCAAAGCGACAGGCGAGTCTCGGCCAAGCCGATGATCGGTGTCGTGGTAGCCTCTTATGGGCAGGTGGCCAAAAGTATGGTAGAAGTGGCTCATCGGCTGTTCGAGAAGCGGTATGCGATCGCAGTCGAGCTGTACTGGGACGACGATATCCAACAGGCCGTGGAGCGGATCGGCCAGGCCATCCGGCAGGCAGATCAGGGGTCGGGAGTCATCCTGTTGGCCGATATGGGCACACTATTTCTGAAAGAAGCAGAATGGCAGGATACATTCGGCGTGCCGACCCGAGTGATCGCTCCCGTCACCACTTCACTGGTTGTGGAAGTGCTTCGCAAGTGCATGTACAGCGAGCTAACCCTGCGGCAACTGGCCGATGACCTTTCTCCTGGGATCGGAGTACCGCAGCCCGCGCTTTCCGAACCTGAGACAAAAAAGGAAAAAGCGATCGTCTCTGTCTGCCTGACCGGGGATGGCGCGGCACGACGCCTCAGTTCACTTTTACAAGAGCGTCTCGGGCCAAGAGCCGGGCAGATTCACTTTCTCAATGGAAGTTCGCTGTCCATCCGTAAAAAAGTGATGACATGGCAGCAGCAGTATGAGATTCTAGCTGTTGTGGGTACGGTCAATCCCATGCTGGAAGGGGTCCCATTTGTCTCGATGGAGGAGATTCTCGATGAACGAGGATTGGGCTTTTTAAAACGACTGTTGACGGTGCGCGACGGAGCAGAGTGGCGGGTCGATTCTACCAAGCCGGTTTACCTGCACGATCTGGTGAAGCCGGAATTGCTGTTTGAATCGCTGGCAGCAACGAGTAAGCAGGAAGTGATCGAGCAGCTAACCCATGCTCTGCTTGCAAACGGTTACGTAAAAGAGCAGTTTGCAGCAAAAGTATGGGAGCGAGAGGCGTTGGGCCATACGCATATTGCGGGATATGCAGCGATCCCCCATGCCGAATCGACACAGACAATCAGGCCGGCAGTAGCGATTGCCACGCTGCCAGCCCCGATTGAGTGGGAGCCTGGGGTGATGATCCGCTGCGTGTTCATGCTGGCGGTCAATGAACGCTGTCAGCCGGCAATTGAAGAATTGTTCGAGCGCATCACTGCTCTGTCGGTCACGGATGCTCAAGATCCCCTTTCGCCTGCGGATGTGCTCGCCCGTATTTTGCAGCATCAATACTAATCATTAGGAAAGTGGAGGAATCAACATGGAAAAACAAGTGACGATTCAGAACAAGACAGGACTTCATGCCCGTCCGGCTGCAGAGTTTGTCAAAACAGCATCCAAGTTTCAGGCAGAGATTACTCTGATAAAAGACGGTAAAGAGATTAATGCCAAGAGTGTGATCGGCGTGATGTCCCTGGCAGCGGCAAAAGGCACAGTACTGACCATCCGAGCCGAAGGCACCGATGAGCGTGAAGCCATCGATACGTTGGTACAGTTAATCGAGAGCAAGTTTGGCGAAGAGTAAGCGCTCATCTGACAGAGTCGCGTACAGCACTTGACATAATAGTCGGATCATTTTTATAATGTGGTTACAAGTGTAACAAGCGAGAACAAATGTAAAGGTCCGGAGGTGACGCAGGGTGAAGCCGCTGGAAAAAGTAACTCCCGGAACGAAAGTGTATAAGCTGTTTGACTCTGACAGATGGGTTTGTGAAGGAAAAGAAGACGTGTTTATCATCTCGATCGAGAAGGTATCAAAGGAAGAATACCAGCGGAAGCAGAAGGAAGAGTTCGCTTCCCGGCTGTAGTTCTCCGACACTTGGACCGCGGGTCAGGTGGGGTGTTCCCCATCTGACTTTTTTTGTGACCATGACCATAAAGGAGGAATCGCCATGACTACTACACTTAGCCTGCCAGCAATGGTTAGTCGGGAAAAGCTTTCCGACCTGCTTCATCAGATGTGGCTGATCCGCTTCTTTGATGAAAAAGTGGACCAATTTTTTGCCAAAGGCTTGATCCACGGGACGACCCACCTCTGTGTCGGACAAGAGGCATCTGCTGCCGGGGCCTGTGCTGTCCTGCGGGAGGAGGACAAAATCACCAGTACCCACCGCGGCCACGGCCACTGCATCGCCAAAGGAGCGGACGTGAACCGGATGATGGCGGAACTGTTTGGCCGGGTGACGGGATATTGCAAAGGAAAAGGCGGCTCGATGCATATCGCCGATGTGGATAAAGGGAATCTGGGGGCAAACGGTATCGTTGGCGGAGGTATCCCGATAGCAGTTGGATCGGCCCTGACGTCAAAAATGAAACAGCTCGGCTATGTGACACTTTCTTTTTTCGGCGATGGAGCCAGCAACGAGGGCAGCTTCCACGAATCGCTCAACATGGCGTCCATCTGGAAACTGCCCGCCGTCTTCATCTGTGAAAACAACCAGTACGGGATGTCTGGTCCGGTGAAAGAGATGGTCAACATCGAAAACATCGCTGACCGCGCCGGTTCGTATGGGATACCGGGTGTGATCGTGGACGGAAATGACATTTTCGCAGTCATGAATGCGGTTGCAGAGGCAGTGGAGCGTGCCCGTCGTGGCGACGGTCCGACTCTGATCGAGGCAAAAACCTACCGCTGGAAAGGACACTCCAAGAGCGACGCCAAGAAGTACCGCACGCGCGAAGAAGAGATGGACTGGAGAACCAATCGCGACCCAATAGAACGGATGAAACAAGTATTGTTCAAAGAAAACATCCTCACCGAAGAGCAGGCGAACGAAATCGAGCGGCAGGCGAAAGAAGCGATCGAACAAGCGGTCAAGTTTGCCGAAGAGAGCCCGATGCCGTCGCTGGATACGCTGGAAGAAGACGTGTACGCGTGAGTTCGCTAGAGAGAGGGGAGAAAAACGCAATGAGAGAGATCACTTATCTGGAAGCAGTGCGGGAAGCGATGAGCCAGGAGATGAGAGCTAATCCAGATGTGTACCTGATGGGAGAGGACATTGGCGTCTACGGAGGCGCCTTTGGCGTGACGCGGGGCATGATCGAGGAGTTTGGACCTGAGAGGATACGGAATACTCCCATCTCCGAAGCAGCGATCGCTGGTGCGGCCGTCGGCTCCGCGATGACTGGCATGCGCCCGATTATTGAACTGCAATTCTCTGATTTTATGACGATTGCGATGGATCAGCTGGTCAATCAGGCAGCTAAGAACCGCTACATGTTTGGCGGGAAGGGAAAAGTGCCGATGGTGGTTCGCACTCCGGCCGGATCTGGCACGGGGGCAGCCGCGCAACACTCGCAAAGTCTGGAAGCCTGGATGGCACACGTGCCTGGTCTGAAAGTGATCCAGCCGTCCACCGCATACGACGCCAAAGGACTGCTGAAGGCGGCCATTGCGGATGACAACCCGGTGATCTTTTACGAGCATAAACTTTGCTACCGCACCAAGGGACACGTACCGGAAGAGTCTTACACCATCCCGATCGGCAAGGCGGATATCAAGCGAGAAGGCAGCGATGTCACCATTGTGGCGACAGCAATCATGGTACACAAAGCGCTGGCAGCCGCCAGTGAGTTGGAAAAAGAAGGGATCAGTGTGGAGGTTGTTGATCCGCGAACCCTGGTGCCGCTGGATGAGGAGACCATCATCGCGTCCGTAAAGAAAACAGGCCGGTTGGTGGTCGTGCACGAAGCAGTGAAGCGGGGTGGATTTGGCGGCGAGATCGCCAGCATGATCGCCGAGAGTGAAGCATTTGACTACTTGGATGCGCCGATCAAACGACTGGGGGGGGGCCATCCCGATACCGTATAATCCGATCCTGGAAAAGGCGGCCATCCCCCAGGAGGAAGATATTATACAGGCCGTGCGAGAGACGATAAACCGCGCCTGATGACTCGATAGGGAAAGGAGTGAGAGGATGGCAACGGGAGTTTTCATGCCGAAGCTGAGCATGACGATGGAAGAAGGGACGATTCTGCAGTGGTTCAAGCAGGAGGGGGAGGAAGTCAAGGAAGGCGACCTCTTGTTGGAAGTGATGACGGACAAGATCAACATCGAAGTGGAGTCGTACGCTTCCGGTACCTTGATCAAGGTATATTACGGTGCGGACGAGGTGGTTCCAGTCAATCAGATTATCGGCTACATCGGATCACCTGATGAACAGGTTCCTGATACGCCGCCGCCTGTCGATCATGCCGAAAACAGGGAAGCGGAGCAGCAGGGGGACTCTCCCTCCATCGATGATCAAGTGACGAAAGCTGCTGATCAGGAGGAAGATTCGGGTGCTTCCGAAAAAGTGCGGGCAACGCCTGCGGCACGCAAGGCGGCGAGGCAGCATGGGGTGGACCTCCATCAGGTAAACGGCTCAGGAGCAAACGGACGCATACACAGAGCTGACGTTGAAGCGTATGCCGCTAAAGCCGGCGCAGGTCGTCCACCAGAAGTTGTAAAAGCGACTCCGTTGGCTCAAAAGGTAGCTCAAGCGGAAGGGGTTGACTTGTCGACTGTTACAGGCAGCGGCGTGAGCGGCAAGATTCGCAAACAGGATGTGCAAGCTGCGCGACTGAACCAATCGACGCAATCAGCGACAGAAAATGGAGCAGTCAAAAAGAGAATCAAACTGGCAGGAATCCGCAAGATCGTCGCCCAGCGAATGGCAGAGAGTGCATTCTCCGCTCCACATGTCACGTTGACGACGGAGGTGGATATGAGCGCATCCGTGGCGATGCGTCAGGAACTGCTGCCAGTGGTCGAGCAAAAAGTGAGGCAGCGCCTGTCGTATACGGAAATCCTGATGAAGGCGGTAGCTGCTGCACTCGCATCTCATCCATCGGTTAACGCTTCTCTGCAGGGCGACACGATTCTGTTCCATGAATACGTCAACATCGGGTTGGCCGTCTCTATCCCGGACGGCTTGGTCGTGCCAGTGGTCAAAAACGCCGATCAAAAAGGACTTGCCCAACTGACAGCGGAGTGTAAGGACCTGGCCATGCGAGCCAGAGAGAACAAACTCCTGCCCGATGACATGAGCGGCGGCACGTTTACGATCAGCAATCTCGGCATGTACGCCATCGACGCATTTACGCCGATCATCAACCAGCCAGAATCAGCGATTCTCGGAGTGGGACGGATTCAGGAAAAACCAGTCGGAACGGACGGGAACATCGTGCTGCGTCCGATGATGACGTTGAGTCTCTCTTTTGACCATCGCGTCATTGACGGTGCGCCAGCCGCTCACTTTTTACAGGACGTCAAGGAGTTGCTGGAGAAACCCTATCAACTAATCGTCTAAACGAAGGGGAAGTGAGAGGAGGAACCAAAGATGAAAAGCTACGATATCGCCGTAGTGGGAGGCGGTCCCGGCGGCTATGTGGCGGCGATCGTCGCGGCGAAACGAGGAAAGCGTACTGCATTGATCGAAGCGGGTGAATTGGGCGGCACCTGTCTCAATCGCGGCTGCATCCCGTCCAAAACACTGCTGCGCCACGCAGAACTGATTGATGAGATCAAGCAGGCAAAAGCATGGGGCATCGAGACCGGCGAACTGGTCCTTTCACTGGACAAGATGATGGCTCGCAAAGACCAGGTGATCCAACGGCTGCGGACGGGAATCGCCGCGCTGCTCAAAGCAGGCAAGATTGATGTCTACCGCGGGCTCGGCACGGTGCAGCCTGATCGGACCATCGCGATCGCCGGTGAAACGGACGAATCAATCCGGGCTGACAAGGTGATTCTCGCTACTGGCTCCGTTCCGTTTGTTCCCCCGATCAGCGGGCTGGATCAGGTCCGGTACCATACAAGTGATACGATCTTCGGAGTGACCAGCATTCCGACTTCCTTGACCATCATCGGCGGCGGTGTCATCGGCGTCGAGTTCGCCTGCATCTTCCAATCACTGGGCGCCAAGGTGACAATCGTGGAGATGGCAGAGCGGATCGTACCGTCAGAGGATGCCGATGTGGCAGCAGCACTGACGAAAGCTTTACAGAAAAAACAGATCACGATCATGACCAACACGAGAGTGGAGGCAGCGGCAGTCAGAGATGGTCAGCAAATCCTGTCGCTGACCCATTCCTCAGGGGAGCGAGAAGAGCTTCATTCAGAAGAACTTTTGGTGGCAGTCGGCCGCAAGCCGAACCTATCCGGTGTCGGCCAACTAGGTTTGGAGATGGATGGACCGTTTGTACAAGTGAACCGGCAGTTGGAGACAAGTATGGATGGTGTCTATGCGGTAGGGGATCTGATCGGGGGATGGCAGTTGGCCCATGCCGCCAGTGCGGAAGGAAGTGTTGCCGCCCGGAACGCGGCAGGGGAGCAGGTGGAGATGGATGATCGCATCGTGCCTCGTTGCATTTACACCCATCCTGAGATTGCCAGCGTTGGCCTCACAGAGCAAGAGGCCAGAAAGCGTGGGTATCAGGTTAAAACCTCCGTCTATCAGCATGCCGGCAACGGAAAGGCTCTGTCATTGGGCCAGACAGAGGGTTTCGTCAAGCTGATCGCGGAAGAAACGTACGGCGAAATCCTCGGTGCCGTGATGGTTGGTCCGCATGTCACAGAGATGATTGCCACCCCGTCCGCCTTTATTCATTTGGAGGGAACTGTCGAGGAAATGGCCGCCATGATCTACCCCCATCCAACTGTTTCAGAGACCCTGATGGAAGCAGCGGCCAAGTGGCTGGGGCGCGGGATTCACTCGTAACGGTATGCCTTTTTCCTGTGTGACAGCGGTTTGACTGGGAATACACTCCCAGTCGAGCCGCTCTTCCATTGACAGGTCCCCGAAGCTCAACATAACCATAATTGACAAAAAAATCTAATTCGAGCAAAATAAAGAATATGTTGGTTTCATCGTTTCCCCACCAATCTGGAGGTGTCCACGCTTGGCGAGCACAGAAACTGGCGTTCCGCAATCGGAACAGGCGCTCTCCGTCTGGCGATACCGCAATTTTTTGGTTGTTTTCATAACAGCGATGATCATCGGAGTGGGAAACAAAATCTACGCGCTGGCACTGCCCTTGATTCTGTACGATTTGACCCAGTCGTCCGTTGTGATGGGAACAATGCGGGCAATCGAATATTTGCCCAACCTGCTGCTGGCGTTGTTTATCGGAGTGATTGCCGATCGGGTAAACAAAAAACGGTTGATGCTTTCTGCGATCTTGATTCAGGTTGTATTGCTGGCAGGTTTGTATGCGATGTTGTATACGGGAACGATCTACATCTGGATCTTTTATCTGGTCGGGTTTGTGCTGATGACCTGCAACTACAGTTATGAAAATGCTAAGACTACGATTGTCAAACACGTCGTTCCGAACACGCTGCTCACTTCGGCCAATGCTAAGTTCGCCCTGATCACTACGCTGGTCAGCGTGATGGGGCCTGCTTTTTCCGGTTTCATCCTGATGCTCTCAGACTTGAAAAGCGGCCTGCTGATCACGTCGATTGCCTTGTTGATGGGGTGGATCGCATCTAGCCAGCTGGAGGGGTTAGAGCCAGATGCGGTGACAGGGAAAACAACGTTCTGGCAGGATTTTAAAGAGGGCTGGCAGCAGCTGCGGAACAACCGCTTGCTGTGGTCGTTGACCCTGATTGTCGCCTGCACCAGTGCTGCCGAAGGAATGTACAGCTCCATGATTGTCTATTTTGGCAAAGAAACGATGGAGCTGGAGAGCTCCACGCTTGGCCTGGTCCTCTGTTCGTCCGGTTTGGGCGGGTTGGTTGCCAGTTTGGTCGTGGACAAGTGGCGGAAAATGTATCGGACAGGCCATCTGATGGGAACGATGATGTTATTGGTCAGCCTATCTTTCTTGCTGATGTGCTTCGCCACCAACGTCTGGATCATGGCGCTTTCTTTATTTCTGGAAGGGCTGTTCAGTACGGTGTACGTGATTTGCATCCTCGCCTTCCGTCAAGAGTCGACCCCTGCTCACCTGATCGGCAGAGTGGCCGGACTGACCGGCTCTATGTTCAAGCTGGCGCTGCCGTTTGCGATCTACAGCGCCGGTTACGTGACGGAGTGGTTTGGTGCGACGTATGTGTTTCTGGGATCAGCACTGCTCAACTTCCTGCTGTTCGTCTTGTTTACTCGTTTGCCTTTATGGAAGATGCCATGACCAGACGATTCTGAAAAAAGGAACGACTCTCTTGACTTGCAAGCAGACTTGTTTTACAATTGTAACTGTAAGGAACATTTGAAAAGAAGGAGGGGACGGGTTGGCTTCGTGGGGCATCTTCATCCTTGTCTTCGTCGGCATGTGGCTGCTGCAGGTCTACTTTACCTTGCGTCAGTCGAAACACTATCAGCAGCACTTCTATGAGATGCAGCAACAGGCAAACGGTTACATGGGCGTTGGCGTCAGCAAGCGACGCTTCGGGCGTGGAGCCGTTGTCATGATCACGACCGACCAGGACGGCATCGTCACCAGATGCAAGCAGATGTCTGGCCTGACCGTTTTTGCCCGCTTTCGCGAACGGCGTGAGCTGGTGGGCAAGCCGATTGAGGTATGCAGGATTGAGCACCCACGGGCAGCAGATGAGATTGCGCTCAACATGGCGATTGAGAAAGTGGAAGAGCAACGGCGCAAGCATCTGGAGTAAAAACAACGTACAAATCAGATTATAAGGGCCGCGGGCCAGATGGAGCAGACCATCTGGTTTTTACTTTATCTAGGGAGGGTCAGCGCATGGATATGTTTGTTCACATTGCAGAAGGCTTTATCGGGATGTTCCAAAAAGGCGGTGAAACATTCGTTGGTTTGGTTACAGGCATCATTCCCACGCTTATTTGTTTGATCACTGCCGTAAACGCTTTCATCAAGTTCGTTGGCGAAGAGCGGATCAGCCGCTTTGCCCAGAAATGTACCGGGAATATCATCCTTCGATACACCGTGTTCCCGGTGTTGTCAATGTTTTTCTTGACCAATCCGATGGCCTACACGTTTGGCAAGTTCCTGCCGGAGCACCAAAAACCCGCGTTCTACGATTCGGCCGTCTCTTTCTGCCACCCCATCACCGGTCTTTTCCCGCATGCCAATCCGGCAGAATTATTCGTCTATATGGGGATTGCGACCGGAATTACACAGCTTGGTCTGTCGTTGGGGCCGTTGGCGATTCGCTTCTTCCTCGTCGGTCTGATCGTGATTCTGATTCGCGGCATCGTCACGGAGTACATTACCAAGGCGATGATGAAAAAACGGGAAGCGCAGGCAGCCTAAGCGACACGGGAGGAGGAAAACAACATGGGTAACTATCGTAGCGTACAAGTGACAAAAGGACCTGGCGGTTGGGGCGGGCCACTGGTGATTCGACCTACCGATCAAAAAAAGTATATCGCATCCGTAACCGGTGGAGGGATTCATCCCGTTGCGCAAAAAATTGCTGATTTGACCGGAGGGGTTGCGGTTGACGGGTTTAGCAGCAAAGTGGAGCCGGAAGAAATGGCCTGCGTTGTGATCGACTGCGGCGGAACGGCACGCTGCGGCGTCTATCCCAAACTGGGTGTGCTGACTGTAGACGTGACGGCTGCATCGCCATCAGGGCCGCTGGCCAGTTTTATCAAAGAGGACAACTTCGTCTCAGGAGTAAAAGCGGACCAGATCCATGCTTCCGATGAGACAGCTGCCGCCTTGCCGACAGACGAATCGGCTGCACAACCGAAAACGGCCAAAGAACTAAAGGATGAAGCACGGGCGAAGGTGGCTGAACTGCAGGCGAACAAGCCGCAGAAAAAGCCAAACTTCATCGAGAGAATCGGCCGCGGCATGGGGAATGTGGTCAATATCTTCTACCAGGCTGGCCGCGATACGGTCGATCAGGTCATCCGCAATATCCTGCCGTTTATGGCTTTTGTGAGCACACTGATCGGGATCATTCTTTATACGGGTGTCGGGGATTTTCTTGCCCACGTGATCTCACCGCTTGCGGGCAACCTGATCGGTTTGCTGATCATATCTGTTGTAGCAGCCCTGCCGTTCCTGTCGCCGTTATTGGGACCGGGTGCGGTGATCGCACAAGTTGTCGGAGTTCTCGTCGGTGTGGAGATCGGTCGCGGCAATATCCCGCCACAGTTGGCGCTGCCGGCGCTGTTTGCGATCAACCCGCAGGTTGGCTGTGACTTTGTGCCGGTTGGATTGACGCTGGGAGAAGCAAAGCCGGAAACGATCGAGGTAGGTGTCCCCGCCGTGCTGATGTCCCGTTTGATCACCGGACCGGTGGCCGTTGTGATCGCCTATCTGATGAGTTTCGGCTTGTACAGTGGAGAATAAACACTTCAGGAGGGTAAGCGATGGAGGTTTTACTGCAGACAAAAGTGACAAAAATCGGGGATCTCGTGGCAGATTTTTTGCGCGAGAAGACATTGATCATTTTTAACGATGACGTACCGGACGAACTGCACGACATGGCGGTCCTGCATACGAAATCACCTACCACGAAGGAAGTGTCTGCCGGCGATTATCTGATTGTCGAGGGTGACTCTTATCGGGTAACGAGCGTCGGGGAAAAAGCTAATGAAACGCTGATCAGTATCGGTCATTGTACGATCAAGTTCGATGGAGCGACCACTCCGGATCTGCCGGGAACGCTCCATGTGGAGGAGAAAGAGATTCCGCCATTGGCGATCGATACTGAGTTGGCGTTTGTGAGGAAGTAAGTACAGGTCGTTTGTGTCAACACCATACTGTGAGAAAAAGAGGGAGTGGAGAGCATGTTGGGATTAAATAGACGATTAAAGGCCCTTGCTGCAGAAGGAGGTTTGATTCGCGTCGGATTGATCGGGGCGGGACAGATGGGCCGAGGGCTGATATCCCAGATTGAAGGTATGTCCGGTATGAAAGTAGTGGCTACGGCAGATATTTTTCCGGAAAATGCGAAGCAGGCGTACGCCAAGGCGGGAGTTTCCCCTTCGCTGGTCAAAGAGACAGGGGATCGCGAGCAGGCTGACAAGGCCATTGCTGCGGGGCAGGTAATCGTTACCGATCAAGCGGAGATGATCGCCCATCTGGACCAGGTGGATGTGATCGTCGATGCGACCGGGATTCCCGATGTGGGGGCGCAAATCGCTTGGCAGGCGATTATGAGCAAAAAACATATTGTTATGCTAAATGTAGAGGCCGATGTGACGGTGGGCCCCCTCCTGCACAAACTGGCATCATCTGCTGGAGTGGTCTATACCGGCTCTGCGGGAGATGAACCAGGTGCGGTGATGGAATTGTACGACTTTGCAGATGCGCTGGGATTTGAGGTTGTTGCCCTCGGCAAGGGGAAAAACAATCCGCTCAATCTGGCGGCCAATCCCGACTCTGCTCGAGAGGAAGCGCAGCTAAAGGGAGCAAGCCCGAAAATGCTGGCTTCATTCCAGGATGGAACGAAAACGATGGTTGAGATGACTGCTGTGGCTAATGCGACCGGTTTCCTCCCTGATGTTCCCGGGATGCACGGTCCAAAAGCCAAGCTGGCTGAACTCCCAACACTGTTTTCCTTGCAGGAGCATGGCGGGCTACTAAAGCAGAAGCAGATTGTCGATTATGTGGATGGTGTAGCTCCCGGTGTATTTGCGATCATTACCACCGACAAACCGGAAGTACACGCCGAGATGAAGTATCTGAAGATGGGGAACGGTCCACACTATGTGCTGTATCGCCCTTACCATCTGACCAGCTTGGAAACGCCGCTGACCATCGCCCGAGCATTTTTTGACCGACAGCCAACCATTGCTCCGTACCATGGCTTGACTGCTGAAACAGTGGCGGTAGCCAAGCAATCTCTCGCTGCTGGGGAAGCATTAGACGGCATTGGCGGCTTTACCGCCTACGGACGGATCGTCAGCGCCGAGGAGAAACAGAAGCAAAATGCTTTGCCGATCGGCCTGATTGGCCCGCATGTGCGACTCAAACGGTCAGTAGAACAGGGAGCGATCATTACCTACGATGACATCGAGTTTACCGATCAGCCGTTTATCGTGACTCTTCGCGAACTGCTCGACCGTGGGATGTAACACGCTTAATGGAGGAAGACAGCTGCTGTCTTCCTTTTGCTTCTTGTATGGATTGACGCCGCCCAAGCGGTTATATCTGCCCTGGCCTGCCATTTATTTGCTATAATAGATGGAGAAATACATGGTGAAGAGGGATCGGAATGGATAGCTGGACAGAAAAAAGGGAACTGGTGCGAGTAGCCAAACTGTATTACATGAAGGGATTGACACAGGCCGATATCGCTAAGAAGATCGGGGTGTCCCGTCCGATTATCTCCAAGCTGCTGCAGCGGGCAAAAGAAATGGGAATCGTGGAGATCATCATCAAGGATGAGACGGTAAGTATGGTTGAATTGGAACAACAGTTGGAGAGCCGGTACTCGCTGGATGAAGCCATAGTCGTGCCAGTCGCGGAAGGGGATGGCCCGGAGCTGGTAAAACAGGTGGTGGCCAAGACTGCTGCTCTACATCTATCCAAACTGATCCGCGATGTAAAAAGGGTTGGCATCTCATGGGGAACAACGCTGTATCACCTCGTACAAGAGTTTCCCTACCATCGGGACACTGATGTGAAAGTGCTGCCACTGGTTGGTGGTATTGGCCGGAACCGGATTGAGATCCATGCTAATCAGTTGGCTTATGAGCTGTCAAAGAAGCTGGGCGGAACCTGTGAATTCCTGTATGCACCGGCCATCGCCGAGACGGTCGAACTAAAGCAGCAGCTGCTGGAATCGAGTGAGATACACGCTTTGCTGGATGAAGCAAGCAGAGTAGATTTGGCCGTAGTCGGGGTGGGCGTTCCGTACGAGTCTACGATGGTAGAGATGGGGTATCTAAAGAAAGCGGAGATTGAAGATTTGAAGCGATTCGGGGCAATCGGTGATATCAGCTCCCGATTTATCGATTACCGTGGTGAGGAGATCGATTTTCCGCTTAACAAACGGGTCATTGGGATTGATTTGGCCGACTTGCGGCGAATCCCTACCGTGATCGGGGTCGTCTCCGGGATCAACAAGGCGGAAGCGATCCGCGGCGTTCTAAATGGTGGGTATTTTCATAAGCTGGTGGTTGATGAACAGACGGCTAAAGAACTGATCCATGCTGATCACGGAGGTGCCTGCCATGATTGAGAACAAGTTTGAGACAGAACTGTACTGCATCGATTGTTTGGGACAGTCGCTTCATACCGTCGTCTATGTCAACGACGTGCTGTACAAAGTAACGTGCGAGAGCTGCGGCAAGGAACACGTGATCAAACCAGACCTGCCGAAAGAAATCTACGTTCGCTACGTGGACCGGATTCTCTCCAAGCCGAAGCGAATCACCAAGGAGTTTCGCGAGGATCTGAGCCACTTTCTCTCTTCCCTGCCGTTTCGACTGTTGAGCAAACCGTATCGCACCTACAACGAACTGCGCGGGATCTTTCGCTACGTGCATAAGCAGTCGGCCCGAAAAGAAAAGTGACGAGGGGACATCGCAGCATCCTGATCAGAAGGTACATGAAAAGACCGTTTCCCGATCTGTAGCGGAAAACGGTCTTTTGTCATTAGTTCAATACTCTGAACGAGAAGTTGTCGAAATAGGTGATTTCGCGGGGCAGATCTTCCGTTGCTTCTTTTTTCAGATACAGTCCCAGCGAGGTGTTGTCAATCGATTGGTTCTGCAGACCAAACATAAACTTGTCGTTCAGATAGATTCCGTAGGCATTGCCGTCGACGACAATTCGCAGTTGATTGGTCGTCTTTAGATCGTAATCGACACTAGCGATGGTGGTTGTATCGTCTTCCTCGGGATCTTCCACCTTCTCCACCAGCAGCTTATCTTCCTCGACGGAGACCGCAATCGCTTTGCCGTCCTTACCGTTGAAGAATAGCCCGCCGTGCCCATCTGACCTGTCTGCGATCACGTCAACCTTGATCTCGTACTTTTTCGGCTTGCTCTTTTCATCCCAGATCAGCGGTAGAAAGTAGTGGTCCAGATCGGAGTCGCTGGAATAAGCAGTGACACGATTGTTAATCACTTTCCAAGTGGCAGTTGCTTCCCGCTCGTCCCAGTGGTCCAGATCGTCTTTGGAGAACGAATCACTGACACTCTTCGGCAGTTCCGGCTCCTGAGGTTTCGGTTCGTCCGGGAAGACCACTTTGGTTTCGTCCAGCTTTGCACGGTAGATCAGCGAAGCTGCCTCAGCCCGAGTGATCGGGTGGAGCGGACGGAATGTGTTGTCTTCAAAGCCTTTGATCAATCCTGTCTCTACTGCGATGGCAATGAACGGGCGCAAGTTTTCCGAAATTCTCTGATCATCGCGGAAGCGGTTGATCTTGGACAGATCCGGGTCGGTTGTCCGGTCGTAGCCCTTCAAACGGACCAACGCTACGGCGATATCCTCCCGTAAGGCTTTCTCGTTTGGTTTGTACAGATAGGTAGAGCCGACCTTGTAACCGGTCAGGTACGGTTTGGCCAACTCGACGTAATAGAACGCCCAGTGACGACGATCCACGTCCTCAAAGGTTTGCTTCACTTTGTTAACGGACGTGATGTCAATCCCGGCTGCAGCGATCATGATTTTCGCAAACTCAGCGCGAGTAATGTGATTGTTGGGCCTAAACGTTCTGTCATTGTAGCCAGTGATAATCCCTTTGTCCGCCATTTCCATAATCGCTTCGTACGCCCAATGATTTCGAGGCACATCGCGGAAGGTGGTCTTGGCGGAAGCGACGGGAATCATGGTGAGTATCAGTAGCGTGCAGAGCAAAACGGAAAGTACTCTTTTCATATCGGCCTCCTTGTTTCTGATGTGATTTCGCTCTATATGACGCTGCATATTAGAGGAAGGTTGCACGTTCAATGGAGGATTGAGCAAAAATCCTACTTCAGGCATGGGGCCGCTTTCCCGGGAAAGCGCAGGAATTGACAAGATGTTTGTCTGGACGACAACGGTTTGACGTACATTGACGTGAAGATGATGTTTCCTGGCGTACAGCTCGTAATTGGTGGCCGAATCGGTACAAGAAACGACGTCAGAATCCAAGCTGGTAAATCCCAAAAACCAATTATTTGAACGTGCAAAAAAAGGGATAACCGATTTACAAAATGATGGAACTATTTCCGCAACACTCAGAGCATCAAAAGATAAAGTAAGTGAAGCAGGAACGATTTCTACGACCCAATTATTAAGAGTTACTGAAACAAAGGGGAACAAGACGGAAGGATATGCGACAACCGTATTTGCTAGCGTTCCCTTCAGTGAATTGGATGAAGAAGGTTCCGATTTGCCAGTTGGGAACCTATAGCTGATGTTCCGCCGTCTCAAAATGGTGTTACGTCAACTGTCACAGTTCAACGCGGAACAGATTCGTGGGGATTGATAATAGTCAACATAATACAAAATTGGCAAATAATTTAGCGGAATTTTTGGTGTATACTGAACCATAGGTGGTGACCACACTTATGGTTCATCTACTTTATTGACCAGCGAGCGGGAGATGAGCATATGAAAAGATTGGTTTGGCTGCTGTTAGGAATAGCGCTTGTCATAGGTATATTTTTCATCATGGATAATATCGTTAAAGTCAATTACATGTCATTTGCAGGTAAAAGCAAGAATTGGGAAGCAACCATCATTATAAGTCAACAAAATCAAAAAAGTGAAAACAAAAAACTTACCCTAAAATATATTGGTTCAGAGTCCATAAGCGAAGTGGAGTATCAAGCTTCGGATTTAAGTGGTCAGATGTCCGGAACCGAAGAGTTAGATAAGAAAACAAAGCAGATTATCAAAGAATCAAGGTGCTCTGGTTGCATGATGACAGACGGAAATCAAACGATTGGACTCAAAATAAAATGGAACGAAAAGGAAGAGTTCATCATCCTACATCCCGTTTCATAAGAAGTTCATTTGCGTGCAAGTACAATTTAGGCTTAGTACAGAGTCACTAGCGTTGCATAAAATATCTACACCACAATTTGCAAATAATTCTGAAATATATTTTGTTAGCTGAACTTTAAACTTCCCTTGGTTTCATAAGGATTTCAACCTTCTCGGATCGAATGAAAGTACAAGGAAAATGACGATTTCCTGCCAATATTCGTGCACGTGGGAGAGAGAAGCTATGTACCAGACATGAAGGCATGCCAAAATATTGGTAAAATGAGAACAATCCGACTGTCCCTCTGCTCAAAAGACAGTAGGGGCGCTCGTGCATAGACTGGGGCAGCCGCAGAGCTGGCTGTACTTTTTCAACGAAAGGAAGGACAGAGACGTGGATATTCAAGTGATTGAGGTGGAACTGCAGCGCAGACAGGATGCAGAATTGGCCAAGGCCCATGAGTGGATCATCAAGCTGGAGGAGAAAAAAGAGACGGAGTGTTACTGTCGGCGATCCGCTTATTCGGAGATGGAGATGTGGTTAGATCTGTCGCACAAACGCGATGCTCACCTCACAGCGGAGACGGTTATTGCGGAATTGGATCGCCGCGCGGTTCAGTTTCAAAAAGAAGCGGAAAAATACTATGCTTGGAAGACGGAATCAACCGGTGACGAGTATCGTTGGCAGGCGGAAGCACTAAAAGAGATGAGCGAATGGATCAGGTCGACGGCTTCATAATGCCGCTCTCCATGGGATGGACGACCAGGAAGTAGAGGATGAGAAAAGTGGACCCAGCTAAAAAGTCAAAAATCGTCGTGCTAGCCTTTCTTGTTTTTGCCATCGTCATCGGTGTATCCGCCTTTTTTGGAGGACGAGACATAAGAGCCGTACACCAGCAGGAGATCGAGCGTAACATAGCTGCGCTTGGCGGACAGTTGGTACAGGTGGACGTGGTTAGTCCGGCTCAAAGCCCGTTTCGTGAGAGCGGCAAAGGGAACACGATCTACAAGGTTGTCTATCGCACGGTTGATGGGACGAAAACCGCCTGGTATCGAGCGGACAACCAAAGCTCGATTATCAAGTACGAAGAAGCATGGCGATTTGAGGATGGACAGCGAGAGTAGCACCTTCAGGACAGCAATCGACGCGTATTTTCTGTGCACTGCCTGATCAATTGCTCTGGCGGTACCCCTTTAAGAAATGCGGTCGTCTTCGCTGCCGCAAATAGCATCATCGGACTGGTCGCTTGCCCGGTGAATGGTCCGGAAAAGGGCCATGGCCCGTCCGTCTCCAGCATCAGCTGCTCAAGCGGGATTTGTCGGGCCAGCCTCTGATCGCGTTCGCGGTAGCAAACCTCTGGTGTCAGGGAGAGGTAAAAGCCTGCAGCCACAATCTCAGCGACCACCGCTTTCGGTGCCTTTAACCAGTGAAAGTGGGCCTTTATGCCGGGGTGTCGCTGGAGGCAGTCAAGAGCAAGGGCAGCTTTGTCATGGACGGCATGCAGCAGCAAGGGAAGGCACAGTTCACGGCCAAGCGCCGCATAGCGATCAAGCAGTTCCTGCTGATGCAAAAGCGCCGAAGACGGGAGGTGGGACAGTTCGTAGTGCGGCAGTCCTACCTCTCCAATCGCGGCTAGCCGATGCCGCTCCTGGCGTATGAGGCTGAGCAGTTCATCCAGTTCCGTCTCGTCTGGAGGAAGTTGCTCCGGATGGAAACCGATCGCTGCACGGACGAAATCGGGAAACCTCGTTTGCAGCTCCAGTGTTCGGTAAGAGGAAGGAAGATTGGTGGAGACAGCGATTACATACTCCACCCCGGCTGCTCGCCACTGTTCGATCAGCGATTCGATATGTTCGTCTGGATACTGTTCCAGATGGATATGGGCATCAATCACAGTCTCATCCTCTCACTTTCATCATCGTCATCTTCGACAGGAAAAGGGGGTACCTTTCTTGGAAGAGCTTGAAGCAGGCATACCCGAATGGGATCAAGGTCAGATTGAACGGGCGCTGGAGCATGGGGAATCCTTTGCCCTGTTTTTATATACGCCGCTGTGCGGTACCTGTCAATTGGCCAAGCGAATGGTGGCCGTTGCCGCCAAGATCTGCTCCCCTGTCTCCCCCTATACTGCCAATCTTAACCTGATGCCTGCGCTCGCTCAAGCGTTGAGAATTGAAAGTGTACCGTGCCTGATGATCGTCCGGCAGGGAGAAATCGTGAGCAAAGAGTATGCGATGCGTTCAGTTGATCATCTATGTCGGCAGCTTGGCCTGCTCATGGACAAATAGAAAACCGTACGGATGAACGGGGCGGTGAATGGCGAGATGAATGGAATCCAGACCTATATGCAGGCGATTCTTGATGCCTCCCACGACGGGATTATTGCCATAGACAAAGATGCTGTGATCACATTGGTGAACAGAAACGCGATCGAGATCCTTGGGCTGCCCGAGGGGATTGTTGGGGAGAAGATTACGACCTATATTCCCAATTCTGACATGCTGCGGATCCTGGCTAGCGGCAAGAAGGAGCTTGGCGACATCGCAACGATCCTGAACCGGCAGATTATCATTAATCGACTGCCTATTATTCTCCACGACCAGATCGTCGGGGCGGTCTCCACTTTTAAAGAGATCACCGATATTCAGAAGATGGAATTGCGGATTCGCAAGAAGTTTACGGAGAGTGGCCTGGAAGCGAAGTACCGGTTGGAACAAATCGTCGGACGATCCAAGGCAATCACAGAGATCAGGCAGCTTGCCGAACAGTTCGGCAAAACAGATGCAACGGTACTGATCCTGGGAGAGTCCGGTACCGGAAAAGAGCTGTTTGCCCAAGGGATTCACCTGATCAGCGGTCGTTCCTCCGGCCCATTTGTGGCGGTCAACTGCGCGGCTTTGCCGGGAAACTTGCTGGAGAGTGAATTATTCGGCTACGAGGAAGGGGCGTTTACGGGGGCGAAAAAAGGAGGCAAGTCTGGATTATTTGAATTGGCACATGGAGGGACCCTGTTTCTCGACGAGATCGGCGAGATGTCCTTGCCGATTCAAACCATGCTGCTGCGCGTTCTGCAGGAAAAGAAGGTGCGCAGAATCGGCGGTGAAAAGCTGATCCCGGTCGATGTCCGGATTGTCGCGGCAACCAATCTGGATTTGGAACAGTTAATCCGACAACATCAGTTTCGCTCCGATCTCTACTACCGGATCAACGTGCTGACACTGGAGCTGCCTCCACTCCGTGATCGCTTGGAAGATATACCGGCGTTAACCTGCTCGATCATAGAGGAGGTAAGTCAACGGATTGACAAGCAGATCTGCGGTGTGGATCCGACCATCTATCAGGTGTTTCAGCAATACGAATGGCCGGGCAATGTACGGGAATTGCGCAATGTCGTAGAGCGAATGGTGCTGCTTGCGCAGGATCGGTATCTGGGAAGCGGGGATGTTGCTTTTTTTCGCAAAAAGCTTAACCAGCATAGGGTAACTGCCGCTGTGATGGAATCGTGGGAAGAGACAGAGCGCTCGCTGATCCTCTCTACTTTGCGCCAGACCAATGGCAACAAGGGAGAAGCGGCCAAACGGCTGGGCATGGATCGAACAACCCTTTGGCGCAAACTGAAAAAATATCAACCGTAGCGTTGCGTGTTGCAAGCGGAATGTTGCAGTTTGCAACAAAAATGCTTCACGTCAGTCGGATTGATGGAGCCATACCCCTGTTGTTGTCGTAATATTCTGATTTGGCATAAAGCTTGCTTTTGTGAGGGGGTGACTCTTTCACAAAGGGGAGCCGTGAGACATGAATCATTATGCCATTGCCGTGATTGCCGGAGATGGAATCGGTCCGGAGGTGATGAGGGAAGGACTGCGTGTGCTTCGTACGATCGAACAGCTGCACGGTGGAATTCGGTTTGAGACATCTGCATTTGACTGGAATTGTCTTCACTACCAGCGCCATGGCGTGATGATGCCAAAAGACGGATTAGAAATCCTGCAGGGCTTTGACGCGATTCTGCTCGGAGCAATCGGGTCGCCTGATGTTCCTGATCACATCTCGGTCTGGGAGTTGATCCTGCCGATCCGCCGGACGTTTCAGCAGTACGTCAATCTTCGCCCGATCAAGCTGCTGCGTGGCCTTGTCAGCCCGCTTCGCGAAAAGGGACATGATCAGTTGGATTTTGTTGTGGTACGGGAAAATACCGAAGGAGAATACGCCGATATGGGAGGAAGGCTGCACAGCGGAACGCCGTATGAACTGGCCATTCAGAACAGTGTATTTACCCGCTATGGCATTGAACGCGTCGTTCGCTACGCTTACTCGCTGGCAGCAACAACCGGCAAACGGCGGCTGGCAGCCGCAACCAAATCGAACGGCATCAACCACTCGATGCCCTTCTGGGATGAGGTGGTACACGAACTGAGCCGAGATTATCCGCAGATCGAGACCAGTCTGTTTCACATCGACGCTATGGCCGCCTATTTTGTCAATCGTCCGGAACAGTTTGATGTGGTTGTGGCAAGCAACTTGTTTGGCGACATTTTGACCGATCTCGGTGCTGCTGTCGTCGGCGGGTTGGGGTTGGCTCCATCTGGCAACATCAATCCAGAGAAGCGGTATCCCTCGATGTTTGAGCCGATTCACGGCTCGGCGCCCGATATCGCAGGTATAGGGATCGCCAATCCCATCGGGCAGATCTGGAGCATCAGCATGATGCTGGATCACCTCGGGCATCGCGAACTGGGTCGATACCTGCTGGACAGTATCGAGGCCGTCCTGCTGCAGGGCCAGGTGAGAACGCCCGATATCGGGGGCACAGCCACAACCCAAGAGATGGGCGAAGCCGTTGTTCGGCAGCTGCTGACCGATGCGTAATGGAGGGGAAAAGAAAATGGGAGAACCGATTTATGCTCTGTACATCAACGGGGAGTGGATGGCCACACAGGAAACGTTCCCGGTCTATCACAAGTACAATGGTCAACTGCTCGCTCGAGTTGCCAGAGCTGAGCAAGAGCATGTCCGCCAGGCTGTAACGGCAGCCAGGCGGAACTTTGAGCAAAGTGAACTGACGCCGTTTCAGCGGTCACAAATCCTGCAAAAAGCTGCAGAGATTGCGACGGAACGCAGAGATGAACTGGAGCTTTCACTAGCGAGAGAAGTGGGGAAGACGCGAAAAGACGCTGCCGGTGAATTGGATCGCGTCATCAATACACTCCGGCTGTCAGCAGAGGAAGCAACGCGGATCGCAGGCGAGATGGTCCCGCTGCACGCCACACCGGGTGCGGAAAATCGGATCGGATTCGCCATTCGCGTGCCGCGTGGAGTGATTGCCGCGATCACGCCGTTCAACTATCCACTGCTGCTCTCTACGCACAAAGTAGCTCCTGCGATTGCCGCCGGCAACACGGTAGTACTCAAACCGGCTTCCACTACGCCGCTTGCCTCTTACCAATTGGTAGAAATCCTCGAACAGGCAGGGTTGCCCAAAGGGCACGTAAACATTGTGACGGGAGCAGGCAGCGAGGTGGGTGATTGGCTGCTGGCTGATGAGCGGATCGCGATGTACACCTTTACGGGATCAGGCGAAGTAGGCAAACAGATCAAACAGCGGAGCGGTCTCCGTCCGGTGACGCTGGAGTTGGGCAACAATTCGCCCAATATCGTTCATCGCGATGCCGATCTGCAGCAGGCGGCGGCGATCATTGCACAGCGCAGCTTTCACAATGCCGGGCAAGCCTGCATCGCCGTGCAGCGCATCCTCGTCCAGGAAGAAGTGAGCGAGGACTTTACCGAAGCATACCTAGGTTGCGTCAGGCAACTGCGGGTCGGTGATCCGGAAGATCCCGCGACCGATATTGGGCCGATGATCAGCGAAAAGGAAGCTGTTCGTGCGGAAGCGTGGGTCAGAGAAGCACTGGCAGAGGGAGCGCGTCTGCTGTACGGCGGCAAGCGGGAAGGGGCGCTGCTGTACCCGACCGTGCTGGCAGACACTCGTCCGGAGATGAAAGTAAACGGTTTGGAAGTATTTGCGCCGGTGGTGACGATTCAGTCCTACCAGACGATCGAGCAGGCGTTTGCGATCGCCAACGATTCCGCATACGGCTTGCAGGCAGGGATTTTTACCCGTGACCTGGATCTGGCAATGCGTGCGGCGAGGAAACTGGAATACGGTGGGGTGATCGTCAATGACGTCTCCACCTATCGCAACGATGTGATGCCCTATGGGGGTGTGAAAAACAGCGGACTTGGCAAGGAAGGACCGCGCTATGCGATCGAAGAGATGACGGATCTGCGCATGGTGGTGCTAAACCTGAACGGATGAGGAGGAAAGAACAATGCTGTTGAGCGGTAAGGTGGCGATTGTGACCGGGAGTGGGTCAGGGATGGGCAAAGCGATCGCCAGGCGATTTCGTGAACAGGGGGCACATCTGGTGATTGCCGATATCGATGCGGCAGCAGCGGAACAAACAGCGTCCGAGCTGAACGGGGAGGCATCCCCGGTCGCGGTAGATGTGGCGGATTATCAACAGGTGCAGCAAATGGTGGAACAAGCCGCTTCCAGGTATGGACAGATCGACATCCTCGTCAATAGCGCTGGTGTACCAATGGCGTTTACACCCATCGAGGACGTGACTGATTCACAATGGGTTCGGATCATGAATGTCAACGTAAAATCGATCTACCTCACCTGCAAACATGTGGTGCCCTGGATGAAGCAGCGAGGAAGCGGCGCCATCATCAACATCGCTTCCATCGCCGGTATTCGCGCCAGACCCGGACTAAACGCCTACTGTGCCTCCAAAGGGGCTGCGATCATGTTGACCAGGGCGCTGGCATTGGAGCTGGCACCTCACCAGATCAGGGTAAATGCGGTAAATCCTGGTCCAGCCGACACACCGATGCTTGGCAAGTTTCTCAGCGGCGATGCAGAGCAAGTAGAACGGCAAACCAAAGAAATCTTCCTTAACAGCGTTCCGCTCGGTCGCCTGGTGGAACCGGAAAACATCGCGGAAGCATGCCTGTACCTGGCGAGCGATCTCGCATCGATGGTGACAGGCGAAGTGCTGAATGTGGACGGAGGGAGAGGAATCTAGGCTCACAGGATCGAAACAAATAAAACCCGTGTGCGTGTGTACATGCAGCGAGCGGTCACATCCATCCAATTGCAATACGAGAGAAAGGAGGGAGTGGATGACACAAGAACCGCTAATTCGCGTAGACAACGTCTCCTTTGCCTACCGAATCAACCAGTCCACCAGCATTCCCGTGCTGCGCAACGTTTCGTTTTCGGTGATGTCGGGCGAGTATGTGGCGATTATCGGCCACAATGGCTCTGGTAAATCAACCCTCTCCAAAATGTTAAACGGTATTCTAGTGCCGGAGACGGGTGATGTCTGGGTGAGTGGAATGAACACCAGGGAGAAAGCACTTCATCGACAGATTCGACAGTGTGTAGGCATGGTGTTTCAACATCCGGACAACCAGATCGTAGCCACGATTGTCGAAGACGATATCGCTTTCGGATTGGAGAATATCGGTGTCCCGCCGGACGAGATGAAGCTGAGGGTAGACGAGGCCCTGCAGGCGGTGGGGATGAGCAGCTTCCGTGACCGTCCGCCGCACCATCTGTCAGGTGGACAGAAACAACGTGTTGCGATAGCTGGAATACTAGCCATGAAGCCTAGCTGTATCGTCCTTGACGAAGCAACGAGCATGTTGGATTCCTATGGACGAAAGGAGATTCTCGCCGTAGTCGGCAAGATGCGTCGGGAAGGGATGACCATTGTGACGGTCACTCACCATATGTCGGAAGTGGCTGAGGCGGATCGAGTGATCGTGTTGGAAGAAGGAGAGATCGTCCTGGAGGGAACTCCACGCGAGGTATTCCGCCAGCATCAGAAACTGCAGGAGTTGCATCTTGATGTGCCGCAGGCAAGCCAGCTTGCCCTGCGCATACACGAACTGTACCCGGCGTTCCAACGTGATCTGATACAGAATCAGGAAATCATCGAGGAGGTTGAACGGCACAAACTGCGGCAGGTGGAGGTGAGCGGAAGATGAGTCAATCGATCCTGCAAGTGACAGATCTGCATCACACCTACATGAAAGGAAC
This sequence comes from Brevibacillus humidisoli, assembly GCF_020923435.1. Taxonomy (NCBI): domain Bacteria; kingdom Bacillati; phylum Bacillota; class Bacilli; order Caryophanales; family Paenibacillaceae; genus Brevibacillus; species Brevibacillus humidisoli. The sequence goes on from NZ_CP087263.1 coordinate 1,558,610, forward strand.
CCCGCTCGAACATCAGGCGCTCACAGGGGTAAACATGGCAGTGAATCGAGGGGAATGCGTCGCCATCATTGGGCATACCGGTTCGGGCAAATCGACGCTGATCCAACATTTTAACGGGCTCTCACTCCCTCAGTCCGGACAGGTGATCGTGGATGGTGTCGACCTGTCCCAACCCAACCTGCGGGTAAAAGAACTGCGGCAGAAGGTAGGGCTTGTGTTTCAAAACCCTGAAGATCAGATCTTTGAGAAACTGGTCGGAGACGACGTCGCCTATGGACCGTTGAAGATGGGACTTTCGCTAAAAGAGGCGGCACAGCGAGTCCGCTGGGCCATGGAACTGGTCGGTCTCTCGTTTGACGAGATGAAAGATCGGGCAACCTTTGCTTTAAGCGGCGGGCAAAAGCGGAAAGTAGCCTTGGCTGGCGTGTTGGCACTGAAGCCCACTATTCTGGTATTGGATGAACCGACAGCTGGACTGGACCCGAGGTCGCGTAAAGATCTGCTGGTGCGAATCCAACGCTTGAACAGAGAGGAACAACTGACTGTGATCTTCGTCACGCACAACATGGAGGAGGTGGCGCTGCTGGCCGACCGGGTCTATGTGATGGCAGGGGGCAGAGATGTATATCACGGCACACCGCAGGAAGTTTTCAGCAACCAGGCACTTTTGACCGGACACCAGATCGGAACCCCGGAGACAGTGGAGATTCTGCACGCCCTGCATAGCCGCGGGTATCCAGTCAATACCGGAGCGTTTGAGGTGGAGGAGGCGGCCTATGAAATCCTGCAGCTCCTACCAACCGGCAGGAGGTGAGCACCATGTCGTCCGAGTTTGAATTGACCCGCAACATAACGATTGGCCAGTACCTGCCGACCGGTTCTCTCATTCATCGTCTGGACCCGCGATTCAAACTGGCCGTATTTACGATCTTGGTGATTGCAATCGCGATCTGCAGCACCTATCTGGGAAACCTGGTAGCGCTTTGCTTTTGCATCTGGTTGTTCCATCTGGCCAAGATTCCGCTGTCGTACGGTATTTCCGGGATTAAGCCTGCTATCCCATTTATCATCATCCTGGCTGTGCTGCAGCTGCTGTTTTACGGGGAGATTGCATCAGGTGGAACCGTCTATTTTGAATACGGGATTGTCAAAATCACCAGCGACAGCATCAGACTGGTGGTCGTCTCCGCGATGCGGTTTGTGGAAGTCATCTTTATCTCCAGTGTCCTGACGCTGAGCACCTCTACTACTCAGCTGACCCACGGAATGGAGAGTTTGCTGCGCCCGTTGGAAAAAGTACGGTTCCCGGTACACTCCTTTTCGCTGGTGATTACGATCGCCATTCGCTTTGTGCCAACCTTTGCGATGGAGATGGAAAAAATGATGAAAGCGCAGGCCTCGCGCGGAGCGGAGTTTGGGACGGGGGAGTGGTGGCGGATCGTCAAACGGACCAAAGACATGTTCCCGCTGATCATCCCACTGTTTAATGTGGCCCTGTCTCGAGCGGAGGATTTGATCCTGGCCATGGAAGCTCGCTGTTACACTCCGGGAGGGGAGCGCAGCATCTACACCCACTACAAGGCACAGCGGATCGATTACCTGGTGCTCGTGTCCGGTGTGATCATCGCGCTGATCCTGCTGGCCGTGCCCTACCCGGCTTAGCCAGCAACCGAAAGTAATCTGCTGCTATTTCTGTCTAGCATAAATAAAGGAGGAATACAGATGGAAAGAGGGCTCACCGTTCGAAAAATTGTGATTGCGGGCGTACTGGGCGCAGTGGCGATTCTGCTTGGCGTGACCCGGCTTGGGTTTATCCCGGTGCCCACTGCGGCTGGTAATGCCACGATTCTGCACATCCCGGCTGTCATCGGAGGGATTATGGAGGGATGGGGCGTCGGTCTGATCATTGGTCTTATCTTTGGTGTCTCATCGTTTCTCAACGCGACCATTCCCCTGTTTAAAGATCCGCTGGTAGCTATTTTGCCCCGCTTGTTCATCGGGGTTGCCGCCTATTTCACCTATGTCGGTTTGAAACAGGTCAACCAGTATCTGGCGATCGGCGTCGCCGGATTTGTCGGCTCTATCACCAACACTGTGCTTGTCTTGTTGATGGCGGTCATTCGCGGCTATATGGCCCCAAGCGTCGCCGTGACGGTGGCAGTCACCAGCGGTCTGCCAGAAGCAATCGTCTCTGTGATTGTAACGTCAGCCGTGGTGGCAGCCTGGATGAAGATTGGAGCAGGTAGACAGAAATCGAAAATATCGGGTGAGTTGTAATGAAGCAGAAGCGAACGATTGTCGACGTGCCAGGAATCAAAGTAGGGCATGCCCAAAACGAACAGGTGCTGACTGGCTGTACGGTGGTCCTGGCGGGGGAGGGCGCGACAGCAGGAGTCGATGTGCGTGGCTCCGCTCCGGGAACGCGTGAGACCGACTTGCTGAGACCAGAGAACCTGGTTGAGCAGGTACATGCCATTTGTCTCTGCGGGGGAAGCGCATTTGGCCTGGATGCCTGTAGCGGTGTGATGCAGTATCTCGAGGAGCAAGCGATTGGTCTCGATGTGGGCGTGGCCCGTGTGCCAATCGTCTCGGGGGCAGTCCTGTTTGACCTGCCGGTCGGTGATGCGTCTGTGCGGCCTGATCGGCAGATGGGCTATCAGGCTGCAGCAGCGGCTAACTGCGATCCGGTTGCAGAAGGGAATGTAGGGGCTGGAACCGGGGCTTCTGTCGGCAAGCTGGCCGGTTTTGAACGGGCGATGAAAAGCGGCATCGGTTCCAGTTCGATCGCCCTGCCCAATGGACTAATCGTAGGGGCAATCGTCGCTGTCAATGCGGTCGGGGAAATACGGGACCCAATGACCAATCAACTGCTGGCTGGAGCACGGGATGACGATGGTAAGATCAAGGAAAGCCGAGCGTGGATGCTGGAACAGATTTCCATGCCGATTCCACCTGGAACCAACACGACGATAGCTGTCGTGGCCAGCAATGCCAATCTGAACAAGGCACAGGCCAACAAAGTGGCGCAGATGGCGCATGACGGCCTGGCCCGAACCATTCATCCTGTACACACGATGTACGACGGAGACACGATCTTCGCTCTCGCCACCGGTGGGGTTGACGCCAGCGTCGATCTGGTCGGATCGTTCTCGGCAGATGTGCTTGCAGAAGCGGTGGTGCGTGCGATCTGGGCGGCAGTGGCTGCCGGAGGCCTGCCGGCGTGCCGTGATCTACTTGACGAGCCGAAAGGATGGGATGGAGATGTCACTTGACCGTGTCGGATCATTTGTGGAGGAAGAGGAAGTGGTCAGACTGACGCAGCAGTTGATCCGCATCCCCAGCGTATATCGTCCCGGTGTTGCCGGCGGCAATGAAGAACGTGTCGCCCGCTACGTGGAAGCGCTTCTGCGCGACATGGGCCTGACTGTTTACTATGAGGAGGTTGTGCCTGGCCGTCCCAATGTGATCGCCTTTTACGATTCCGGCAGACCGGGCAAAACACTGCTGTTTGAAGGTCATACCGACGTAGTCACAGAGGGTGACACAGACCAGTGGAGTTACGATCCGTTTGGCGCGGCAATCGCCAACGGCCGCCTGTATGGTCGAGGCGCCTGTGACACCAAGGGGAATCTCGCCGCAGCGATTTGCGCGGTGAAGGCCATTCAACGGGCACAAAGCCCTTTTTGCGGCCGAATCTTATTATGCATCCCCTGCGATGAGGAAGGGATGATGATCGGGATCAAACACTTTATTGGGCGTGGCTGGGCCGATGGAGTAGATGGTGCGATTATTTGCGAACCAGAAGAAAATCAGCTTTGCATCACCCAGAAAGGAGCGATGCGGGCGATTGTGAAAACCTACGGCAAGATGGCGCACGGAGCGATGCCGTTGACCGGGATCAATCCCAATACGCGGATGGCGCGGCTGATCGTAGCGCTCGAACAACTGGAGCAGGCAGAAAAAGAGCGTATTGGCCAGCATCCGATGCTGGGCTGGCCCAGTATTACACCAACAGTCGTACAGGCGCCGGTAAAAGGAGAGGCGCAGCTCAACGTGATGCCGGATCAGTGTATGACGATGCTTGATATCCGCACCGTACCCGGACAGGATCACCAGGAGTTGCGACAGAAGATGGAAGCCATCTTGGACCAGTTGGCACAGGAAGATCGTGATTTTCGGGCTACTCTGGACGTAATAGAAGATCGCCCTTGGACACTAACGGCCAAGGACGATCCGATTGTACAGGCGGTGGCCGATTCATACCAAGCGATTACCGGGCGCAACCCGGTCTACAACGGTGTACCCGGTGCTACCGACGGAACGTTTCTCCATCAAGCGGGCATCCCTATCATCACAACGGGAGCCGGCGACCGTCACATCCCGCACCATGCCGACGAGTATGTCGATCTGGATCAGTTGGTTGAGACCACGCGATTGTATGCACGTTCCGCCGTTGCTTTTTTGGGGGCCTGATAAGGCCCCTCCTGACTGACAGCAGGGATCTTTTTCTATTCAAACTACGCAAAAAAGGACTGAGCGAGTGGTGCGAGCGGTGACGAACGAGCTCATGATGTCTGTGTCCGTTTGCTGACTACCATTCGCAAGCCAGGATTTGGTCGGAGCGTAATCAGTGGTTCCGGTTGAACAGGAGGGTGGTTGTCAACCAGTCGCAGTTGGTAGGTTTGTCCGATGGTGGCAAGTATCAGTGCCGCTTCCATCAAGGCAAAGTGATTGCCGATACAGATACGCGGCCCTCCGCCGAACGGAAAAAAGGCGTATGGGGGATTGCGTTTCAGCAGGTCACCCGAAAACCGTTCCGGGCGAAACTGGTCCGGATTGGCGTAGTAGCGGGGATTGCGATGCATCACGTACTGGCTCATCATCAGGGTATCGCCAGGGGTAAATGTGTGTCCGCCGATCTCCACTTCGGAGACTACTTCTCGGTTGATCGCCCAGACAGCCGGGTAGAGCCGCATCGATTCCCAGATCACATTGTGCAGATAGGGGAGCTGCTGCAGATCTTCAAAAGAGGGATCTCTGCCTGACAAGACGGTGTCCAGCTCTTCCTGCATGGCTCGTTCCGCCTCCGGATGCTGGGACAGCAGGTACCAGGTCCAGGAGAGGGTGTTGGCGGTGGTTTCGTGCCCTGCCAGGAAGATCGTCATGACCTCGTCGCGCACTTGCTGATCGGTCATGCCCGTACCGTCCTGTTCATCTCTGGCTGCCAGCAGCAAGCCCAACAGATCGTTTCTTTCACCCGCATCCGCCCGCTCTCGTCGTTCGTTGATGATCGTGTAGATCACTTCGTCCAGTACGCTGCGGGCCTGCTGCAGCTCTTTATTTCCTTTGGTCGGCAGCTTGTCCGGCAGGTCGAGGAACGAGCTTGCTTTTCGGGTCACGTGTTTCATGCCAATGTCAATGGCGTGGCCGATCTTATGGACGCCAGCCTTGACGTCTTGCTCCATGTCCAGACTAAACATCGTTTCCACGATAATCGCCAGCGTCAAACTCATCATGTCGTCGCTGATCGGACGTACATCTCCATCCTGCCAGTCTTGGATCAGTTTTTTCGCCTTCGCTACCATCGTGTCGGCGTACGTGCGGATCTGGCGCGGTTGAAATGATGGCTGCATCAAACGGCGCTGCCGCATATGCGTCTCGCCTTCACTGGTTAAAATGCCTTCTCCGATGACGGCTTTCGCTGTCTGCAGCCCTTTCGCTTTTTTAAAATGCGCCTGTTTGGTGACAAGCACTTCCTTGATATGTTCCGGGTTGTTCAGTAGATAAAAATGGCGAGGCCCAAACCGGAAGTGAACCATCTCTCCGTATTCATCCGCCATCCTTTGCAAGAACGAAAGCGGATCCTTGCGAAACCAGTATAGATTTCCCGTAATTGGCAAACCACGCGGGCCAATCTGGACAGTACCCATTTTTTAAGCCACCACCTTGTCTGCATTTTCCTCACATAGCTTCCCAAGGGGTGGACTTGATTATGTACGTTGATGGATAGGGAGGGAGGAATCTGGTTGCCCTTCCCATGCTCATGATCAAACTACTCCGTGTCAATCTGCTTCCTTCCGGCAAATCCTTCGTGGATGCCATGATAGTGGGTGACGCGTTCCTCGCCCAGCTTCCAGCAGAGCAGCACTTCTTCCCCTTCGAGAATGGCCGGAAAGTCGACTAGGCCGATGTCGATATCTTTTATCTGAATGCCCTGTTGAGAGAGTGACTTGATCAGCATCTGCGCTTCCATCTCTTGAAACTCCAATCTGCACTCCAGGGTAAACACAGTGTCCTGATAGTACTTCGTCTCTTTCAGATGGTCGTGCAGCTTCTTAAACAAGAGGAGTTCCTGATAGAGAGTGTGGTATTCTTCTTTCATTTTTTGCAGGCGCAGCAATTCTTGTTCCAGGAGAGGCAGAAGGTTATTTGCTTCCTCCACAGTAAAATATCGCTTTTCCATATGTTGCACCTCCTCTTTTGCATTATACTCGATTACGAAACAGGTGAACATACAGAGCATCGACGGAAGCGCCGACAGCAGGAGCAGATTGGCGGAGAAGGAGGAGAAGCAGATGGCGATGTACGACAAAGGCAAGCCTTATGTGATGCATGAGGAACCGGGCTTACAGACGTATTGTTCATGCGGATTGACGGAAGAAGCCCCGTATTGCGACGGCTCGCACAATGGCAAACATACAGGGAAACGTCCCTATCTGGTCAAGGTGGAAGCGGAGAGAATCGTATCGATTTGCGGCTGCGGCAGGTCGGCTAAGCTGCCGTATTGCGACGGCACCCACAAGTCGCGCTGATGCGTAAGCGAACACCGTTTTCAACGGCTCGTGGGTTATGGTACAGTTAAGGCAAAACAACGGCCACCGATTTGGGCTTGTGGATGAAGAAGGAGAGTCGTAGAAGTGAAGCGTATTTTTTCAGGTGTACAACCATCAGGCAATCTGACCATTGGCAACTATCTGGGAGCGATCAAACAGTTTGTCGAGTTGCAGCATGAAGCAGAGGCTCTGTACTGCGTGGTCGATCTGCATGCCTTAACCGTTCCGCAGGATCCTGACGATCTTCGCAAACGTTCACGGGAGATAGCCCGGCTCTATCTGGCTTGTGGCGTAGATCCACAGAAGGCGACGATTTACCTGCAGTCGCATGTAAAAGAACACGCTGAATTGGGCTGGCTGCTGCAGTGCGCGTCCTACATGGGCGAACTGAACCGGATGACCCAATACAAAGACAAATCTGAAGGAAAGTCTGCCGTTCATGTTGGCCTCTACACCTATCCGGTATTGATGGCAGCTGATATTCTGCTGTACGATACAACCCATGTACCGGTGGGAGAGGATCAGAAACAGCATATAGAACTGACCAGGGACATCGCGGAGCGGTTCAACAGCCGCTATGGAGAGGTATTTGTAATTCCAGAACCACAGATACAGGAGTTTGGCGCACGGATTATGGCGCTGGACGATCCAAGCAAAAAGATGTCCAAGTCAGCTGAGAGCGAAGCGAGCCGGATCGCGATACTGGAGCCGGTTGATGTCTTTAAAAAGAAGATTATGCGTGCGGTGACTGATACGGACAACGAGATCCGGTTCGACCTCGAGCAAAAACCGGGTATCTCTAATCTATTGACGATTTACAGTATCTTTGCCGATCTACCGATACAATCGCTGGTTGAACGTTATGCCGGACAAGGCTACGGGACGCTGAAAAAAGAATTGGTCGAGATCATGAGCGAGAAACTGGGGGCGATTCAGCGCCGATATGAAGAGTTGAATGACCAGGCGGAGTTGGATCGCATTCTCGCCAGCGGCGCGGAAAAAGCACGAGTCTTGGCAGAACAAACGATAAACAGGGTCAAAGATGCGATGGGTCTGGTTCGCTTCTCGTAGGATAGACAGGAAAAGTCAGTCGGTTCCGATGCCGACTGACTTTATTTATGGTCTGATCCCTTGGTTCGAAATGGCGAATGTTCTTTTTTTGCATACAGGGATGGCTCTTGCAAGGATCGCAGAATCGATATGGAAAGGAGTAGGCAAACACCCATCCGCTCCTCTCGACATATATTGTCGTCGAGGGAGATGACACAAGACCCCATACCCAATACTGAGAGGAAAGGGTGTTTGCGATGCCAGGAACGATCAAGCACTTCTTTGCCGGCGGGCATACGGCAAGAGGATTTCACGGTTTTTATGACTCTATCCTGCAAGGACTGGATCGGGTGTTTATCCTGAAAGGGGGACCGGGCAACGGCAAATCAACTCTGATGAAGCGGATCGGGGAAGAATGGGCCGAACGTGGGTACGAGATCGAATACGTGCACAGCGCTTCCGAGGTCGGTTCTCTGGACGGGGTGATCGTCAGGCAGTTGAAGGTAGGTATCGTCGACGGGTCGGAACCCCACGTCGTGGAGCCGAAGGCAGTCGGGGCGCTTGAAACCTACGTCAATCTGGGAGAAGCATTGGACACTGCCGCATTGGTGCCGCATCGGGAGGAGATCCTGAGTCTGCGTGAACAGGTGATGGCTGCCTATCAAAAGGCATACCATTCATTTGCCGCAGCTCTCGCCGTTCACGATGAGTGGGAGGCGGTTTATATCCAACAGATGGATTACCAAAAAGCAGACAGCGTGGCGGAGGAACTGCTCAAGCGTCTTTTCTCGGGTGAGAGGTTGAACAAGAAGCCCACGGTCCAACACATGTACCTGGGGGCAGCTACCTCGCGCGGTCCCGTTGACTATATCCCCAATCTGACTGAACAGATCACCAAACGTTATCTGATCAAGGGGCGCCCCGGCACCGGCAAATCGACGATGCTGAAAAAGCTTGCCAGGGAGGCGGAGGAGAGGGGGCATGATGTCCTGGTGTTTCACTGTGGGTTTGATCCCCATAGTCTGGACATGATTATTCTGCCGGAATTGCAGGTGGCTCTCTTTGACAGTACAGCACCGCACGAATACTTTCCTCAGAGAGAGGGAGACGAGATCATCGATATGTACGAACGGGCGGTGGCGCCAGGAACAGACGAGGCGTTCGCGTCCGAACTAGCGGAGATCAAGAGGCGCTATACCGCCAAGATGAACGAAGCCACCTCTTGTCTTGCGGAGGCAAAGGCATTTCATGATACGTTGGAGCGGATCTATGTGCCAACCGTTGATTTTTCCATCGTAGATCAATACAAAAAACAGATTGAGGCAGAGATGGAAAGACTCTCACAGGTAGCTGCCTCCGGATAGGGGGGGAGAACGCCCACTCCCGGTAGGATCGGTCGGGATGAGTGAGCGCTTTGACGGTTACGTTCTTGGTTCGATTTTGACTACTCGCCTAGACGTTCGCGTGCGATAGATTTCAGGAACGGAGATGCCCAACAGGATAATCCCCACTCCCACCCACTGCAGGCCGCTCACCTGTTCTTGCAGAACGAAGGCGGACATGAAGACAGCGGTTGGCAGCTCTGCGGCACTGAGAATGGTAGCCAACCCGCCGCCCACCTTGGGAACTCCGACATTGAACAAGATGGTCGGGATCAGCACGCCGAACAAGGCCAGAGGGAACCCGTACATCAGCAGGCCCTCAAACAGCGCCCCGTTGATGAGAAACTCTGGTGGAAAAACGACAAACGTTAGCATCACGGATCCGGTAGCCATGATTGCGCTTCGCTTCCAGGGATCGACAGTAACAGCAGTCTTCCCGCTGAACAAAATAAACAGGGCGTAGGAGATGGCGGCCAGAAACCCGAGGACGATTCCCAGCAGCGTAACATGCTGCCATTCACTGCCAAGGATACCGCCTGCCAGAATCGTGCCTGCCATCAGCAAGACCAATGCCAGGATTTTGTCTGCTTCGGGCGGTTTCCGCTCCGTCACAGCCTCGATCAGCACCCCGATCCAGGTAAACTGAAACAGAAGCACGATGCCGATCGAGGCAGGCACATACTGCAGGGCGGCATAGTAAAAGATGCCGGTAGCACCTACCGTTAGGCCAACTCCAAGCAGAAGCAGCCATTGCTTGCGGGTTGCTTTTTTTCTGGACAAGAGAAGTGCGGGGATCCATGACATCACCGCTCCCAGCAACATCTGGCTGCCGCTTACCTCGTTGACGACAAAACCAGAATGGTAAGCCAACTTGACGAACGTGGACAGCACGCCATAGCTGCACGCCCCCAGAAAGACCAACAGCACGTAACGGATCATCTACTTCACGCCTTTTTTATGTAGTGGCAAGCCATCATCGTCACGGGGTGACACCCTTTGTCATTATACATAGTGCGGTGAGACAGCGCCATCCCCTGCAAAAAGGAGAGACATGATGGAAACCATTTTCTATCTAAAACGTACAGCCTCCAGCGCTGGGGGTTCGTTCTGATGTACCTCTACGTGAATTGGCAGCCCGGCTGGAGTCGGCTTTTGGAGAGGAGTGGGCAGGATGATTCACCGTATACCCTACCTCACGGAAGCTTCCGCTCCCAACGACAGAGCCTGGTTTGACTAGGTGTATTGTCAGTTGTTCGAGATGACACCTTACAGCAAACGGGTGTATCGAGGCTTTTTCAGCCAACCGCTTGGTCCGGAGTTGCTCAGACGGTTTCAAGCGGCCGAGATGTCCGCGCTGGAAGAGGAACTGTTTAGGGAAGCAGTTGTGGTTCCGGATGTGGTGGCGGTTGCGGAGGCAGTGTAGTTGGCGGCAATGATGTTGTGGCTGCTTGGGCAAGGAAGAAGTCCGACCTGAACCTGTTTTTTGATAGATAAGGCACCCTGTCCACCTATGCGTGACAGGGTGCCTTTTTTCTATAGTATATGCAGAGTGAGTGGACATTACCGCCTGGGTGGACGAACCTCAGCGTGGGCCGACGGATTGATAGTATTGGGAGAGCGAGGCGAGAGCCTGCGGCGAAATCTCTCCGTCGATTGCTAGTGCAGCTGGCGTCACGTACCCCTGGGAAGCAGTGTGATGCGTGTCGTACGGCGGCAGAATGGCATAGCCCGGCATCATGCTCTGCTGGCGAAAATAATGAGCTTGTTGATCATGGTAGTTTGCATTTTGATGATGAAAGTGAGCCTGCCGGTGATAAAAATCGGCGTGCTGTCGATGGACGTCTGCTTGCTGTTGATGTGCTAACGCCCTGTGGTGATGATCATCGTGGTGGACGGGAATGGATTCTGCATAACGGTTCATCAGATCGCCTCCTGATAGTTGTAGTGTCAGGTGAGCAGGTTTCACCGTTTCACAGTATTTCCAATCACTGCCGAGAACATGCTTCAGGCAGTCGAAATCCTGACAAGAGCGGAAGGTTCGGTAAACAGAAAGGTCCGGGAAGGCAAATAGGAAGATTCAAGAGGACAGGACTCTTCCTTGATGTTAGGGTATTAGGAATTAGTAGGCAACAATTGGAAATCCCGATTGTGATAAAACGGAACTGGGAAGCACGGTAACAAGCGAGTGCTTTCTTAATCGAAATCGGAAAACGATTAAAGGAGTTGTTGATGTGGGGAAGTTAGAAGGCAAGATTGCTTTGGTAACGGGGGCAAGCAGAGGGATTGGTCGTGCTATCGCGCAACGCCTGGGTCAAGAGAGTGCACTTGTTGCCGTTCATTACGCCAAGAACCGAGACGCTGCGGAAGAGGTGGTTCGACAGATTGAGAGGAGCGGAGGGGCAGCATTCAGTATTGGAGCGGATCTTGGCTCCTTATCTGGTGTGGAGGCCCTTTGCCAAGCATTGGATACGATGCTCCAAGAGCGTACCGGTGACACGCGCTATGACATTCTTGTCAACAATGCAGGAATCGGTTTGTATGGAAGCGTGGAGACGTTGACGGAAACAGCTTTCGACGAAGTGATGGCAATCAATGTAAAAGCGCCGTTTTTTTTGATTCAACACGCTCTCCCGCGTCTGAGAGAGGAGGGACGGATTATCAATATCTCTTCCGGTACGACGAGAATTGCCATCCCCGACGTGACGGCATACAGCATGACCAAAGGAGCAGTCAATACTCTTACGCTCACTGTAGCGAAGCAGATCGGATCTCGCGGAATTACGATCAATGCGATCCTGCCGGGATTCATAGCGACAGACATGAATGCCGCTATGATGGAAGATCCGGAGATGAGGAAGTTCGGCGCAGATTTTTCTGCTTTTGGCAGATGGGGACAGCCGCAAGACGTCGCGGACATTGCCGCTTTTCTTGCCTCTCCTGACAGCCGCTGGATAACTGGGCAGCTCATTGATGCTAGTGGGGGCTCGCATCTGTAGACGCTTTTCTACTAGATCGGAGCGTATATAGGCTCGGATAGTATACAGAAGTGGCGGCAACAAGGAAACGCAAATCTTCCTCGTTGCCGCCCTCATATTAAGATAGGCATTGCCTGTCTGTTGTTTACAAAACAAAACAGAAGGCAACAAGTGGCTGGATCGTCACACAGTTGGTTAGGGGGGCAAATGAGCAGCAGAGCCTTGCGCTTCGTTATTCGCTAGTTGCCTGCGAGAGACTGGTATACCGCCTGACCGATGCGGCCAATGGTGTCGTGGGCGACCTTGGCCGGTACGTCTTTGGAAAGTACGGAGAGAATACAGGCAGATTGTCCCACATACAGAATGCCCGTGTCGTGTCTCATGTTGGTTACGCTGCCCGTCTTGTGCGCCAACTCCCAGAGCGGTTGTGCTCCGATGTTCTCCGGATCCGGGTCTGGCAGGTGAAGAGGCAGACTGTCTCGGATCTGCTGCCGCTTCAAAATGGAAATCATTTGCAGGCAACTGTTGTAAGAGATGATCCGACCGCTGGCCATTCGACGGTACAATTCCGCCATGTCTGCCGCCGTGACCTGGTTTACCCCTTCCAACTCGGCAGGTATCACCATCAATTTGTTGTAAAAACAGCTGTTTTGCATACCTGTCTTTTCCATTATCTCACGAATGCGCTCCCGGCCGACATGGTCTATCAAGATGTTGGTGGCTGTATTGTCGCTTTGGATAATCATCAGCACGACCAGATCGTAGATCGTATACTTCTGACCTGGAGTCATGTGCTGCAGGACACCGGCTCCGCCCACCAGATCTTCAGCGCGGACGGACAGCAGATCGGAAAAGGCATACTTTTTCTCGTACACATCGGCAAAGACAGCGATCATGATCGGCACTTTGATCAGACTGGCGGCATAGAACGGTTGGTCCGCGTTCCACTTCCAGCACTCACCGGTTCCCAGTTTTTCCACAACAATTCCCCACGTACCTCCCGCCTGTTCAACGCAAGATACGATTGTTTGGCTCACGTCTGTCATCACAGAAAAACACACCCTGTCATCAATTGAAATCTATACAAAAAATTCTTAATATAATAATATAGGTCTTATACCTTGTTTGGCAAGGAGTTGGGGGGAACGGGACGGTTCCATAGCTGTGGTCACATACATAACATTTGCAAAAGAGAGACAGATCACGATACAATGAAAAAACCTGTCCCGATTCTAAACAACAAGGGGGTCAATATGAAAACGTTTCGCTGGAAGTCTTTGTGTATCGCTCTTATCTGTAGTGTAGTCTTTGCAGGGTGTTCGACCCAGGAGGCGGCTCCGCCTGCTTCGGAGGAAAAACCCCAGTCAGAGACGCCGTCCGATTCGCAGGAGGCATCTGCTGAACAAACCTTGAACATCAACATGGGTTCCGAGCCTACCTCAATCGATCCGGGGATCGCGCAGGACATCCCGTCAATGGCCGTGGCTAGAGCCGCTTTTGATGGTTTGCTGCGTCTTGGCACCGATGGTGAATTACATGAAGCAGTAGCAGAAAGCTATGAGGTATCTGAGGACCAACTTACCTGGACATTCCATCTGCGTGACACCAAGTGGAGCAATGGCGACCCGGTCACGGCACACGATTTCGAGTACGCTTGGAAGCGCGTGCTGGACCCGGCAACCGGCTCCGGTTACGCTTACCAGATGTACTACTTGAAAAACGGCGCCAAAGCAAACAGTGGAGAAGTTCCGATGGACGAGGTGGGCGTGAAAGCAGTGGACGACAAGACCTTGGTCGTGACACTGGAAAACCCGTCTCCTTTCTTCCCGCAGCTGGTCGCTTCCGTCACCTACTTCCCGGTCAACAAGAAAGTAGTGGAAGCAAACGAGAAGTGGGCAAATGAAGCGGACACTTACGTGGTCAATGGTCCTTTTGTTGTAAAGGAATGGGAGCACAAATCGAAGATCGTTTTTGAAAAGAACGAGAACTATTGGGACAAGGACAACGTGCATCTTTCCTCCATGACCTTTCACATGATTGAAGATGCCAATACCGAGTTGAGCATGTTTGAGAGCGGTCAGCTTGATTGGGCCGGTTCACCGCTTGGCGATCTGCCGTTGGATGCACTGCCTACGCTGCAGGAATCGGGCAAGATGCAGACGCAGGCGACTGCCGGAACCTATTGGTACGTTTTTAACACGGAGAAAGTTCCGTTCAACAACAAGAAGATCCGCCAGGCCTTTGCCTACGCAATCAACCGCCAGGAGATCGTAGAAAATGTGCTGATGAACAATGGCGAGGTTGCTCTTGGCATTCTGCCGCCATCGATGTGGTTTAAGCCGGACGGACACTTTAAAGACGGTGATGTCGAAACGGCGAAAAAACTGCTGGCTGAAGGAATGCAGGAACTGGGCATCTCTGAACTGCCCGAGCTGGAAATTCTCTACAACACGAGTGAAGAGCATCAGCGGATCGCCACTGTGATTCAGGACCAATGGAGAAAAGCATTTGGCATTGAAGTAAAGTTGAAAAACGTAGAGAACAAAGTGCGCAACGCTGAATTGGAGGCCGGGAACTACATGATTGGTCGTGCCAGCTGGATTGGCGACTTCAACGATCCGGTCAACTTCCTGGAGGTCTTCCGTGACGTGGGCGGCACCAATGATACCAGATGGCACAATGAACGGTTCAAGCAACTGCTGCTGGATTCCGCACAGGAGTCTGACAAGGCAGCGCGCGACAAGCTGCTTGCCGAAGCAGATGAAATCCTGATGGAAGAACTGCCGGTCGTGCCGATCTATTACTACACCTACGCCTGGGTGAAGAAAGACAGCGTCAAGGATGTCGTCATCGACGCACTTGGCTTCATCGACTTCAAGTACGCTTCCAATGCAAAGTAAGTAGAGATCGGCTGACAGAGTGATAAACGTGATAGAGAGAAGCGGGCCTATGATCAACAATCCCACAAAAGAGCGCGTGCAGCGCTCTTTTTGTTGGGCTCAGCCGTTTGCATACGATTGCCATAATTCGAACGTGAGGAAAGGATGTGCTCTGCCGTGAAGCTGTTTATCTCAGCGGATATGGAAGGAATCTCCGGGATTGTCGACCCCAGCTACATCAATCCAGACAACGGCAAAAACTACGAACGCGGCCGTCAATGGATGACCGATGACGTCAATGCGGTAGTGGAGGCTGCCCTTCAATGCGGCGCAGAAGAGATTGTGGTCTCCGACAGCCACTACCACATGACCAATATCTTGCTGGAAAAACTTCACCCCAAAGCAAAATTGATTGCCGGTTCGCCGCGTGACTTCTCCATGATGCAGGGGCTCGACGGCAGTTTTGATGCAGCTTTCTTCATCGGCTACCACACGCGACAAGGCGTGCCCGGCGTACTGAGCCATACAATGTCCGGGGTCATCAAGAACATGTACATCAATGATGTCGTTGTCGGTGAGTTTGGCTTCAATGCGATTTACGCCGGCTTGATGGGAGTACCTGTCTGTATGGTGTCTGGGGATGATCTGATCGCGGAAGAGGCGAGTGAACTGATACCGGGTATTACGACCGCCGTGGTTAAAAAGGCGGTCACTCGCACCTCCGCACTCTGTCTGCCGCTGGCAGAGAGCAGGGAAGTACTGAAGCAGCAGGTAAAGCTGGCGCTGCAAAACAAGGACCAGGTAGCGCCGCTAACCACAGCGACACCATTGGAGTTGACGATAGAGTTCAGTCATGCCGGACAGGCAGAGATGGCTGCTATCGTTCCCTTTACTCGCTATCAGGCGGAACGGACGGCCGTATCGCTCACCGCAGACAATCCCCACGATCTCTACAGAGGCATGCGCGCAATGCTCAATCTGGCTGGTACGGCTGAATTCTTTTAAGGAGAGGGAAAAAAGATGACGCAATCGTCAACAGAAATGATCGTCCATGTATCGGTAGCCCAGGTTTGGACCTCCGCTGCGTCCCCGCGTGATACCGATGCGCCGCTTTTGGATAACCCTGTCAAGATAAAGGAATGGCTGCAGTCGATGAGCTTGGAACAGCGGCTTGGGCTGCACGACGACGATCTGGTGCAAACCCAGCTCTTGTACGGCGAGCGGGTGCTGGTGATTGACGAAGAGGGGGAATGGGTGAAAGTGGCCATCCCCACTCAGCCATCCATCAAGGACGAACGAGGGTATCCCGGCTGGCTGCCCAAGAGACAGTTGTCGCCAGCTCCAACTGCTGGCACAGTGGTGTCCACTGGTAAGACGGCTGTCGTAACTGTTCCAACGGCCCGCCTGTACGATCAGGATCACCATGAGGGAATAGAGATCAGTTTTCGCACCCAACTGCCGGTGCTTGAGGAGAAGGAAGATTGGGTGAGAGTGGCCACTCCCCACGGTGAGCAGTTTTTGAAGCGTGATCAGATCAAACTGATCGTCGACGGTGAGTTGCCCGCCGTTGGGGGAGCGCAGTTGGTTGAAACCGGCAAGATGTTTCTCGATTTGCCGTATTTGTGGAGCGGCATGTCCGCCTACGGTTACGACTGTTCCGGTTTTGTCTACTCGATCCATCGTTTTTACGGGATCACCATCCCACGCGACGCTTCCAATCAGGCGATGGACGGTCAGTTGGTCCCGCCGGATCAGTTGCAGCCAGGTGATTTGCTTTTCTTTGCCTATGAGGAAGGCAAGGGGAGAGTCCATCATGTCGGTATGTATGCCGGAGATGGCAAGATGCTGCACTCTCCGAAAACGGGCAAATCGATCGAGATCACTCCGCTTGTCGGATATGAGTATGAAAAGGAGCATTGCATCTCCAGGAGATATTGGCAAGCACGATAATACAACTGGCAAGCTGATATGTGAGCCCATACTTGTTGTCATGCAGCAGCGGACAGCCCGTGCAGATCAAACCGATCGCACGGGCTGTTTTTTGTTGTGACGGGCTGACCCCCACTATATTGATTGAACGGTCGTTTAACGAGAATAGCAAACCATGATCATCGAACCCAGTTGCGCTTTTTTGTCTCCTCCTGCCAGGGCGTTTACACAGGAATAACTCTTAATCTATGTCCGGCTACCATCAGATTTTACTATCGTAAAGGTAGTTTTCCATGAGTCGTTTTTGCATAAGTAAAGGAGGATTTGGATGAGTGAGGTCTGCATATCTACGATTGAAAACCGGGTAGCTACTCTTTATCGTCAAACCAATCAGAGGGCAGGGAGAAACGATTCACAATCAGCCCATACGGTGAACACAGCAGGTGAGGGACCGTTTCCCGATGACCTGTGTCAGCGCATCGCTGAGCAGTTTGGAATAACGATCACGCCTGAGGAGTGGGCGGGACTGGGCACGATTCCACAGCTTGCCCGGTTGGTAGAAAGCAAGCGACTTGCTTATTGGCGCAGTCGTCTCGCCGATGTACCTGCCTTTCCGCCGCTTCCGATCGAACAGCCCGGCCTGTCGGCTGACTCAGACGCTCATAGACGAGAGGTTCTTTCACTTCCAGAGGAGCTGCAGCGACAGGTGGACGACTGGACGGGAGGCAGTCGGGAGCAGCTTTTTTCTGTCTTGTTGGCGGTTTACTCGCTGTTGCTGCACCGTTACACAGAACAGAATCGGCTGGTGGTCATCACCCCGCACTTCTACCTCTGCTCTGATTATGCTGAGCGATCATCCTTTATCGATTACTTGTCTACCGTGGCGGAGCAGGCGGGAGCGGCCAGGGAACGAGCGGACATCACTGTACAACAGTTGTGCACCATAGAACAGCAAGCAGCAGGCGGGGATGAGCATCAACGCCCGATCATGTTTCGCCTGCTGGAAGAGGAGGCCTTCCATCAGGAGGATACGGCCATCCCTTCAGTAAAACTCTGCCTGGATATTGCCAGATTGAAGGGAGGCTTAGCCGCCAAGATTTCCTATGATCCTGCGTTATTCGAACGGGATGCGATTGTGCGGATGCTGCTCCATTACCGGACACTGCTGGAAGCGGTGGTACAGCGGCCCGATCAGGTAATCAGTGCGCTGCCGCTGATAACGGCGGCGGAGCGGAAGCGGCTGCTCGTCGACTGGAATGACACGGCAGCAGATTACCCGCGGGAGAAACAGCTGCATCGGCTAATCGAGGATCAAGTGGAGCAAACCCCTGACCTGACAGCCGTGGTTAGTGAGGGAGAGCGGCTTAGCTACCGTGAGTTAAATCGGAAAGCCAATCAGCTTGCTCATCATTTGCGCAAGAGCGGGGTGGGCCGCGGACAGCCGGTCGGGGTATGTGTCAGCCGTTCGACTGGAGCGATCGTGGCGATGCTGGGCGTATGGAAGGCAAACGGGGTATATGTTCCGCTTGATCCCTCCTATCCGACGGACAGGCTTGGTTACATGTTAGAGC
Source organism: Brevibacillus humidisoli (assembly GCF_020923435.1). Lineage (NCBI taxonomy): Bacteria > Bacillati > Bacillota > Bacilli > Caryophanales > Paenibacillaceae > Brevibacillus > Brevibacillus humidisoli. The sequence continues at coordinate 1,577,229 of NZ_CP087263.1, forward strand.
ATGCTGGAATTCAGGTGCTGATCAGTGAGAGCAACCTGTTGGCACGGATGCCGCATGCGACGGCACATGCCATCTTGCTTGATCGGGACTGGCCCGGTATCGAGCAGGGTACGGCAGAAAATCCGAGCGGAGAAGGGACGGCGGAAGACCTCGCTTATATGATGTACACCTCCGGCTCTACTGGACGGCCGAAAGGCGCCTGCTGCAAACACGTGGGTGTGGTGAATCTGCTTGCTGACCTAAACAGACGGATGCCGCTAAATGCCGGTGACGGCTGCAGCTTGTGGACCAGTTTCAGCTTCGACGTCTCTATCTTTGAGACATTGTCCGCCCTTAGTGCCGGCGGGACCTTGCACATCGTTCCTGACAACCGGGTCCGCTATGACAGCAGCCGTTTGTTTCAATGGATGAGTGAACGTCAGATCAAGAGCGCTTATGTGCCTCCCTTTATGCTAACGGAGATGAGCGAATGGCTTGCGAAACCGGATTCAATTCTCTCTCTGACGCGGTTGGCGGTAGGAGTAGAACCGATCTGGGAGCCCACGCTGGCCGCAATTGCCGACCACATACCTGGTGTAGCCATCTACAACATCTACGGCCCTTCGGAAGCGACGATCTATTGTACAACCTACCTGTTTGATCGTGCGAAGAGCGGAGAACGCCACTTTCCTATCGGGCGGCCCATCGCCAACACACGCATTTACCTGCTGGATGCCCACCGCAATCCGGTGCCGGTTGGCATCCCAGGTGAACTGTACATCGCGGGGGACGGACTGGGGGCAGGCTACTGGAACAATCCGACGTTAACGGCGGAAAGGTTTTTGCCTGACCCGTTTGATCCACAGCCTGATGCGTTGATGTACCGGACCGGGGATCGAGCCAGGTACCTCCCGGACGGAAACATTCAGTTTCTCGGTCGGATCGACTTCCAACTGAAGATACGCGGCCATCGCGTGGAACCGGGAGAGATTGAAGCGGTCTTGACGCGTCATCCCCAGGTTCGTCAAGCGGTCGTGGTTCCTGTCGAGGATCGGGATCAGCGGACACAGCTTGCTGCCTTTCTTGTTGCAACATCACCTACATTGGAGGCGAAAACCATCCAGAGCTATTTGCAGCAGCGTCTGCCTTCTTATATGATCCCATCCACGATCCGCCTGCTCGAGGACTTTCCGCTCAATCCCAATGGCAAGCTGGATCGCAAAGCGCTGATCGCACAGGTCTCCGCCAACGGGGGATGACCAAGAAAAGGCGAATGCGAGACAAGCAAAAGCAGAGCGGCATGCTTCAAGAGATGAGATGATAAAGGTGTTCCCGGGGACAAAACAGATTGACAGGAGGAATCGGAATGAAAAGTTTGTTGAAGAAGAAAGTGACCATGACGCTGGAAAGCTCCAACAGCAAAACCTACTTCGAACTGTTGGATGGACGTGCGGAGGAACTGCACTTCAAGCAAGTAGCTCCTACCCAATTCACCGTCAGCGACTCCGAGTTCAGCTTGAAATCGGGCATCTCGGTTGACCTGGAGATCATGAACGTTGAGCTGGAAGCTACTTCCACTGTTCTCTGGCCGGGTCAAACCATCCGTGTTCGCGGTGGCGTACATGGCCAAGGCGAGCCGATCAAGGCTTCTGCCACAATCCCGTTCGGCAAGCAAATCGCTGACGGTGTAAAAGGGGAATCTTGGCTGTACTGGGTAGTGGAAACGCCGGAAGGCACGCTCCACAACAAGCAGCCGATCCACATGACGGGTACGCTGACTTCTCTGCCTCCGAAAGATGCTACCTTCACTTCTCAAGGTACCATCGCGCTGTACAACGAGGAAGATGTTCAAGTCGGCACCCTCTATGGATGCCTGCAGTCGAACTAAGCTGCTCGGGAGAGGCCGCTCTTGGTCTCTCCCTTCTATTCCATATCAGAGCGGGTAGGCGATCCGATGTACGACTTTATCATCGTAGGAGCGAGGTGTGCGGGCGCAGCTCTGGCCTGCTTCCTCGGGCACTCCGGTTACAAGGTGCTGTTGATCGACAAGTATGAATCTCCCGGTCCGACGCTCTCCACCCACATCATCGGAGAGATCGATGTCTACGATCTCCTTGGTATACGGGAGAAGATGGAGACGGCTGGCGCTCCCCAGATGAAGCGGATGCGAGTAGACCTGGAAGGAAGTGTCATGGAGTCGGATATGATCACCACGCCACGCGCGATCAGTCTGCGGCGGGAACTGTTCGATGCCATCCTGTTGGAAAAGGTGTACGATTTTTCCTCGGTCACAGTCTTGTTGACGACTCGCGCAACCGATCTACTGGTTCAGCACAACCAGGTATGCGGTGTTGCTTGTCAGCAGACCGACGGCAGCTCCCTGACGTTTTACGCCCGCGCAGTGATTGGTGCAGACGGGCGTGATTCGCTTGTTGCCAGGGCAGTTAGAGCAGAGATGATGCAGACGACAGACGAAAACCATCTCGACGTGGTCTATGCGTATCTGGCCAATGTCGATCCTCTGCCGCTCCCGACAGTCGAATGGTACTGGCATGGCCAGGATGTAACGATCTGCAATCCGATTGATCAGGGGCTGCACTGCATCGCATTAATGATGCCTAGTGAGGTTCTCTCCGGATGGAAGGATTCGCTGATACAGCGTTACTTGGAACGGATTTCCCGGCTACAAACCTTGCGCCCGCGACTGAGACGGGCAGAGATCGCAGGGCGGATTCGCGGTGTCCGAAAACTTGTCAGCTACGTTAGAAAACCATACGGCAGTGGATGGGCATTGGTCGGTGACGCAGGGGCGCACCTGCATCCGATCGCCGGGGTGGGGATTGACAACGCCGTTTGTTCCGCCCAGTACCTGGCGGAAGAACTGGACCACTACATGACCGGCAAGAAGACATGGCAGCAGGCGATGGAAGCGTACCAGCATCGTCGCGACGAGCGGATCGTGCCGCAGTATGAGGCCACTTTGCGAACACTGGCCCGGACCAGGCAGCATCTCTCCTGCGAGTCCCTTCAGTCACTGCAGATGCTCTGCACGTTTCCCAGCCTGGTAAAAGCATTGGCCATCCATTCAGATGAAGTGTTATCCCATTTACAAGAGGTGAGAGACGAGTGATCAAAACCACATCCGATCGAACAATCAACATCACGTATCTGGAAGCACCGTTGGAACAGGTATGGTGGTCCATCGCCACTCCATCCGGTTCCAACAGCTATCTGACCGATAAAGTGGAGACGAGCGGCGCGTACGATCAGCCGCAGGTGGGCGACAGGTATACCCTGTATTACGGCGATATCGTCAACTATGCGACGGTTGTCGCTTGTGAGCCGCATCGACTGTTTGTTCTGTCTGACACCTATCAATCGATGGCCCCGGACGGGACGATTCAAACGTTTTTGGTGAAGACCTCTTATTCAATGGAACCAGTAGGATCATTTGTAAAGCTGACAATTGAAGTTGCCGGGTTTTCCCATGATCTGATGGGACAGTGGCTGCGTGAATGTCTGGAGATGGGCTGGAGACGATCACTGATGAACCTGAAATCCGTGCTCGAGCTGGGGCTTGATCTGCGAGCGGAGATGTTCAGCTACCCGCGGATGGGAATTGCCAACTGTACTGTTACACAGGAGCAGGCGCTGCAGGCCGGCGTGGAAGCAGGCAAGGGCAACTACCTGATGGAAGTATTTCCGAACAGCCCGGCGGCAGAAGCAGGCCTTGAGCGAGGAGACGTGATTGTTCGCATCGATGACACGCCGATCGGTGACTACGCGTCCTTTGTCAGGGCGATATCCCGTTATTACGGAAAGCGTGCGCCGGTACGCATCGGTTATGTTCGTGAGGGAGCGTACCGGGAGACGGAAGCCAATCTGTCGATTGAAGACCGTTTTACCGGACTAGTCGATCCAGACATCCTAGGATTTGAAGAACTGCAAGCGATTCGCCGACGGATGGCAGCCCAACGTTCCGCATCGGGGGCGCTGTGGGAGAGGCAGGAAGGACGTGCAGCCGATGACGAAGCTTAGGGTCGGCGTGATCGGATGCGGCAAAATCGCTCAGGTACGACACATCCCCGAATACAAGGAAAAAGCAGAAGTGGCGATCACAGCTGTCAGCGACGTTGATATACACCGTGCCAGAGCCGTTGCGGCGGAGCACGGGATCCCTCGGGCGTATGCCGATTACCGGCAGGTGATCGAGGCGGATGACATTGAGGCTGTCTCCGTCTGCACGCCCAATGTGTATCATGCCGAGATCAGCATGGAAGCTTTGCGGGCAGGAAAACATGTGCTGGTAGAAAAACCGATGGCCGTGACGCTTGAGCAGTGCGAAGAGATGGTGCGGCTTGCCCAAGAGCAGAACAAGGTGCTGATGGTGGGGATGAACCAGCGTTTTCTCCCGCTCTATCGAAGGGTGAAAGCGATTGTTGAATCAGGGCGACTGGGACGGATTCGTCAGTTTTCAACCAACTTTCACCACGGCGGCCCGGAGGACTGGAGTATCGATGGGGCGAAAAGCTGGTTTACCAGACGGAGCGAGGCCGGACATGGGGTAATCGCCGATCTTGGCGTACATAAAATCGATCTGATCCAGTGGCTGCTGAATCAGCGAGTAGAGGAGATCGTTGCGTACCCCGCTACGTTTGCACAGCACCGGGATGTAGAGGATGCAGCGGTATTGGCTGTGCGGATGACGGAGGGCACACTAGGAACGGCCCATCTGAGCTGGAACAACCCGCTGCAGGATCATCGGACGGTCCTCTACGGGGAACGGGGTGTGCTCACGGTCGGGGAAACAATCTGCGGCATCACCGTGGAAACCTTTGATGGTGAGCGGTATGAGGAAGAGGTGCCTCTACCGCTGCGCGCAGACGGCATGATCCAATCCGGAGTGATTGCTCATTTTATGGACAGCATCTTGACAGGACAGCAGCCAGAGAGCAGTGGGGAGCAGGTACTGCACGCGATGCGCGTATGCTTTGCTGCGGTCAATGGCGCTGGACTCTGATCGCTTTTAACTGGCATTTTTTATAGAAGATAGCAGCGAATAAGCTTCCTGACCGAAAGGGCTAGGGAGCTTGATTTTTGTTGGAAGAGGATCTGTAGATATTACAGTATTATAGAAAAATAATAGATATTTTTACGATAAATCGTATTTTTTATATTGCCATCATAACTATTCCAATATAAAATAAACACAATCTTAGAGAACAATGATAGGAGATAGACATGGAGGAAATTTTCAAAAAAGTAAAAGATTTGCGTAAACAAAACAACCTAACTCTGAAAGATGTAAGCGAGAAGACTGGATTGTCTGTCAGTTTCCTGTCGCAGGTGGAACGGGGAACCACATCGTTAACGATTACCTCCTTGAAAAAAATTGCTGACGCATTTGAAGTGCCGATCACGTGTTTTTTTGAAAACGAGAGCAATCAAAACTTTGTGGTCAAGGTTGAACACCAGAAGCCGTTCCGCATCGAGGGATCGACTGCAGAGTACACCCGCCTTGGCGGAGCCTTTAATGGACGCTCTCTGGAGCCGCTGTTGGTCACGCTGGAGCCCAATATGGTGCAGGACAATGTGTTCAGCCACCCGGGAGAAGAGTTTTATTACGTCCTGGAGGGAGCGGTCATCTTCAACGTAGATGGCCAGGAATATCTGGTCAAAGCGGGGGATTCCATCCACTACCCTTCCAATCTGCCGCACTACTGGTCCAATCCGCTCAACCAACCGTCGAAAGTGTTGTGTGTAGTAACCCCAGTTATTTTTTAACCGGGGCTTTCATAAACATTTCAGTCCAACGCATAGGAAAGGTGGTTTAGCATGCGAGTTGCTACTGACATCGGAGGAACCTTTACAGATCTCGTCTATTTGGATGAAAGCGGTCGCATCGGCACTGCAAAGAGCGACACAACCCCGCCTCACTTTGAGCAGGGCGTGATCGATGTGATCAAGAAAAGCGGGATCTCCGGTGGGGAGATTGTGACCTTTATCCACGGGACCACGGTGATCATCAATGCTTTAACAGAGCGGAAGGGAGTGAAGACGGGGCTGATTACGACCAAGGGATTCCGCGATGTGCTGGAAATCGCCAGGGGGAATCGGCCGGATTTGTTCAATGTCCGCTATCAAAAGCCTACCCCGTTCGTTCCTCGCTACCTGCGACTGGAGGTTGCGGAGCGAATGAACTACAAGGGTGAAGTGGTTGAGGAACTGGCTGTAGACGAGGTGAAAGCGGCGGCGCTGCGGTTAAAGGCAGAAGGAGTAGCAGCGATTGCGATCTCTTTCTTGCACGCGTATGCCAATCCGATTCACGAGCAAATGGCCGTCGATGCGATCAAACAAGTGTGGCCAGAGGTTGCCGTAACGGCTTCTCATACCGTGACAAAAGAGTGGAGAGAGTACGAGCGGACCAGCACGGCTGTCTTAAACGCTTATGTAAAGCCGATCGCCGCTTCTTATATCGATAAGCTGGACAAGCATCTGCAGGAGATTGATGTTCGCGGAAACAAGTACATCATGCAGTCCAATTCCGGGACGACCACATTTGAGCAGTCCAAGGAAACGCCCATTCACATGGTCGAATCAGGTCCGGTAGCCGGGATTTTCGGTGCCGCTATCCTGGGGAAGATCCTCGGTGAAGAAAATATCATCGCCTTTGACATCGGCGGGACGACGGCAAAATGTTCGCTCATCGACCGTGGCGAAGTAAAGGTGACGACGGATTACAAAATCGAGTGTGATGATCGCAACGCCGGTTATCCGATTAAAGTTCCCGTGGTTGATATCGTGGAGATCGGCAATGGTGGAGGTTCGATCGCTTGGATTGACGGAGCTGGCTCGCTTAAAGTGGGACCGCAGTCAGCAGGGGCGATGCCAGGACCGGTCGCCTATGGACGTGGGGGAGAAAATCCGACAACAACAGACGCCAATCTCGTAACCGGCCGTTTATCGCCTGACAATTTCCAAAATAAAGTGAACATGGACCGCGTCAAGCTAGCGATTCAAGAAAAAGTGGGAGAGAACTTCCAGATTTCGGTCGATGAGGCGGCCCTTGGGATCATCCGGATCGCCAATTCCAACATGCTGCATGCGCTCAAGTTAATATCGGTGCGCAAAGGATACGATCCACGAGACTTCTCGCTGGTCGCGTTTGGCGGCGGCGGACCAATGCACGCACTGGCCCTGGCCAAGGAGTTGGGTGTCAAAAAAGTGATCATCCCGATCGCCTCCTCCGTCTTTTCCGCTTGGGGCATGCTGATGACGGACCTGCGCCATGACTACATCCAAACCTACATTCGGCGGATGAATCAGGTAGAGCTGGCGGAATGGAATCGGGAAGTGGACAAGTTGGAAGCGGCGGCCAAGCAACAGTTTGCACTAGAGGGCATTGGCGAAGAAAAAGTGGTATTTGCCCGTTATGTCGACATGCGCTATGTGGGACAAGAGCACGCAGTCAAAGTGCCTGTGCCGAGAGGCCCGATCTCTGATGAGACGATCCAGGAGGTGAACGACCGCTTCCACGACCTGCACGAGCAGCATTACACCTTTAAGTTGGAAGGGTCCCCGACGGAGATCGTCAACCTCCACCTGACCGCATTTGGTGTGATCCAAAAACCGGAGTTGGCCCGTCTGGAACATGTTGGGGACAATGCGGATGCAGCGTTGAAAGAGATTCGCCCCGTTTTGTTCGAAGAGGCCGGTTGGCTGGATACGAGGGTATATGCACGGGAGCAGCTGCATGCCGGCAGCACGATTGAGGGACCGGCGATTGTAGAGGAACCATCCTCTTCTACCGTGATCTATCCGGGACAGCGTCTGGTTGTTGATGAGTACGGAAACTTAGTGATTGATACGGGGGTGTAAAAGCCATGACAGAGAGAAAAGGAAACCGCGATCAGTTTACCCTTGAGATTGTAAAAGACTCCTTGATCGCCATCGGTGATGAGATGTTCCACACCCTGGCCCGTACATCGATGAGCCCGATCATCTACGAAGTGCTGGACTTTGCCAGCGGATTGACGGACGCCAAAGGACAGTTGTTGACGCAGGGAAATGGCGTCACCGGTTTTATCGGCATGCTCACCTTTATGGTGAAACAAACGTTGGAGAAGTTTGGCCAGGAGGGGGATCTGAAACCGGGGGACATCGTCATTATCAACGATCCATACGGTGGCGGCGGCTCCCACCTGTCCGATGTCGGTTTGGTCATGCCGATTTTTTACCAGGGTGAATTGGTTGCCTTCTCTGCCAACAAGGCGCACTGGACCGAAGTAGGCGGAAAGGACCCAGGTTCCTGGACCACGGACTCTACGGAAATCTTCCAGGAAGGTCTGCAGTTCCCTTGCGTCAAGTTGTTTGAGGAGGGCAAGGTAAACCAAGCGCTCGTCGATCTGATTGGCGCCAACGTCCGCTTCCCTGATCTGTCACTGGGAGATATGTGGGCACAGGTCGCCGCACTGCGGACGGGTGAGAAACGGTTCCGTGAGTTGTGTGACAAATACGACAGGGATATTGTGCTGGAATCGATCGATCACTTGCTGCAGCACGGCCAGCAGATGGCGCTGAACGAAATAGCCAAACTGCCCAAGGGCACCTTTGAAGCGAAGGATTTTATCGATGACGACGGCATCGGCAATGGACCGTTTCCTGTGCAGGTAAAAGTGACCATTACCGATGAGGAGTTTATTTGCGATTTCCGGGGCAGTCACCCGCAGGTGCTGGGGCCTGTCAACTGCTCGTATACAGCGCTTGTATCGGCGGTGCGGACGATTTTTCTCGCTGTGACCAATCCGTCTCAGGACGTCAATGACGGCGTGTTCCGGCCCTTGGAAGTGATCGCTGATCAGCGCTCGATCTTCTCGGCGGAACGGCCGGCTGCGGTGTCTACCTATTGGGAGACGATGCTCTACGGAGCAGACCTCGTCTGGAAAGCGCTGGCTCCATTTGTCCCCCACCGTTTGAACGCGGGCCACTTGCTGTCTGTTTGCGGTGTGGTGCTCTCCGGTGTTCATCAGGATACGGACGAGCCGTTCCTGATTGTCGAACCGTCTGTCGGCGGATGGGGCGCCGGGGAAGGATTGGACGGGGCGGCCGGACAATTCTGCATCGGCGATGGGGAGACGTACAATGTCCCGGTGGAAGTGGCAGAGACACGCTACGGAATCATGGTGGATGAATACAGCTTGCGGGCGGACGGGGCAGGAGCGGGAGAATACCGCGGAGGTTCCGGATGCATCCGTTCGTATCGGGCCATGACGGATGGCCAGACCGTAACTGCGACGTTTGGCCGGCACAAGTACCTTCCCTGGGGATTTAACGGGGGAAGAGACGGTTCCCGCAATGAATTCGAAATCGTCAAGGCCAACGGCGGTGTAGCCGGACCCTTTGGCAAGTATGCCCGTTATCCGCTGAACAAAGGGGATGTCGTCCGCCTGATAACGGCAACCGGCGGTGGCTATGGAGATCCGCTGCGGCGACCGGCTGAGCAAGTGGCCGGCGATGTCAAAAATGGCTATGTCACGCTAGAGCAGGCCAAGCAGGTCTATGGCGTTGTGGTCAATCCAGAGACATGGGAAGTAGAAGGTGTTACCCCGGAACGCCAAGCTATCTAGAGAGGAGATACAGCATGATCGTAGTTAACATTGACGAGGTAATGCCTGACGCAAAACAGCACGTCTCCCTCAAAACGCTTTTCTCGGAGAGGGATCTGGAAGGGGCCAATGCCCGTTTTGGAGTGGTCACGATCCCTCCTAAAACGCGAATTCCGCTGAGCGGAACAGGCGCACATGAGGAAGATGAATACTCGATCGTCGTCAAAGGGGCGATGATAGCTGGCGTGGGCGACATGGAATATCGCCTGTCGGCAGGTGACGCGTCGCTCATTCCCGCAGGGGAAGCACACTGGGCCTACAACGACGGCGAGGAGAACTGCGAGATCGTCTGGGTGCTCGTCCGACGGTAATCAAGAGACCCTTGTCCTGTCGATAGGGCAGGGGTCTGTTTGAAACAAAACAACGTAAGAGGTGATCAACTTGGAAGATGTCAAAACAAGCGGTACATGGGACAAGGACGAAGCGCTGGCTGCGATTCCATTGTCGGGAAGGCAGCACTGGATGACCCCCGCGATGATTTTCGGCGGCCTCGAATTTACGATCCCCGTATTGATGATTGGCGCTACGCTGACGGCCAGTTTCGGAATGTCCTCCATTTTTTGGATCTTGTTGGTTGCGTTAGTCGGATTTCAATGGGCAGGGAATGCGGTTCAGGGCTATATCGGAGCGAAAACGGGCCGTTCGTCATCGGTGATCACCAGATCCAGCTTTGGTTCCACCCAGGCAAAAGTGATCGTGGCGCTAACCATCTTCGTCGTCTCGACAGGATGGTGGGCTTTGCAAACGGCCGTAGCCAGCAACGCCATTTCCGTGATGATCGGGATTGACTACCAGACAGAATGGTTTGCCAGCTCCGTCGTCACACTGGTCTGCGGGCTGTTGTTCGCGATTCCTTCGATCATTGGATACTCGTCGATGAAATGGACCGATTACTTAGCCGTTCCGGCAGGATTGATTCTGATTATTTTCGGTATTTTTTACGCGTTAAAGAATACGGGCTGGGATACGATTGCGGCCTGGTCGCCTGAACCGACGATGACCTTTTGGGGAGCGGTCAGCTTAATCGTTGGCGTCAACGTATCACAATGGGTGATTGCATCCGACTACACGCGGTACGCCAAGCCAATTGTAAAAGACAACATCCTGATTCCCTTGGGCATTATCCTGGTAGGATTTCCTCTCTTTTACGTAGGGGCGATCATGTCGGTAGGGGTTGGCGATGCGGATATCGTACAGGTGATGGTCAACCTTGGGTTTCCGGTGTGGGGTTTTTTGATCTTGTGGTTCGCCACGTGGACGAGCCAGTTGGTCAATAACTACAGTATGGGTCTGGCTCTGTCCAATCTGTTAAATGTCAATTCGGGAAGAGGGCGGGCGATTGTCACCTTTATCGGTACCTTGATCGGGATTATGATCGCAATTGCCGGAATATTGGATTATTTTATGGATTTTCTCTACTTGACGGCTCTGATCTATCCAGCAATCGCCGGGATCATGTTCATGGATTTCTTTGTGATCAGGGACCAGCAGTGGGAGGACCGTTCGGGTTGGAACTGGATGGCTACCATCGCGGTTGTGATCGGAACGCTGTTGGGTTATTACACCCAATATGTACAACCGTTTGGTCTGCCTGCGGTGCAGTCCTTGTTGGCGACTGCCGTCTCTTACTACATCCTGATGTATCTCAAGGCAAAAATCGCGCCAGATGTTTTTACGCCAGCAAAATGGAGAGCGGGGCAGGAGCAGGAGCCCATATCATAAGCTTGTAAGACTTCCTTGCACCGATCAAAAGAGGCGATGGGGTTGTCCCGCTGAGCGGCGACAGCCCCTTTTTTTCTGCCGATGGCCAGCATCTCCCCTATCTACACAGCTTATTCCACCTGCTTCTGCCGCTGCTTTGCTACCTGTTCCAGCGGTATCTCCGTCGGATCGAACAGCCCGGTATACTCTGCGGCGTAACTGAGCCGGGCGGTCGTCTGACAGCATTCTCCCTGACGATAATAGACGATCTTAACCTCCTGAGGCGAACCGTACGCAGCGCCGAGCGCCTGCACAAACTGACGGTAGGTAGCTGTCTTGGTTTTGCCGATCTGCATAACCAAATCGCCCGCTTGCAGCCCAGCCTTGGCTGCCGGACTGTTTGGGTATACCTCCAGCAGATAGTTTCCTCTCACGATAGACGGGTCCAGTCCAAGCTGCCTGATTTTTTCCTCGGTAGCGGTACAGTTGCTCACGCCCAACCGCGGATAGCCGAAGATCTCGTTGCGCAAGTCCAGTCCCAGCTCGATCACGTTTTTCATGTTAAACAGGGACTGACGCCACCCCATTTCGCCCGATTCCCTGATCCACTGCATAAAGTCATCCCCGTCATACCCCTCAGCGATCACGGAGACTTTGGTCATGTTTTCACACGCTTCCAACAAAAAGCTGGTACGGATGCGATAATCACAAACCGTACCATCCGGAAGCACGGGTTGAAAGTGGTCTTCCAGCGTCAGCAGACGCGGTTTTTCGCAAGCCACACACAGCGCTTCGTTGACCAGATCGCCAATCACGATACGGATGGTATCTCCCACGGTCAATTCCTCGCCTCGACTCTCTATGGTTGCCACATCGGTCAAGTAGGCGTTCATACCGGCTGGAGTAGCCAGATAATACCAGATGGTTTCCAGTGGTGCTTCGATATACATCACTGTTTTTGCCTGATGCGACGAATGTTCCACATTCCTCTGCATGTGATCGGGCATTTGCGTGTCTCCTCCCATTTTTCTTTCATTATCAGACAAACGTTTCACGATCACTCGGCTTTCCGTATTCGGCGTCGGCAATAAAGGCCGAGTATTGGGAAAGTGCGGCCTTTTATAATGATGGCAACGATTTGCCGCGAGCCATACATCGTTACTTTCGAACGGGAGGGAGATGAAGCGGTGAAGGAACGAATTCTGCAATTGATGAGCAACGAGGGCTGCGGCCTGCTTCCACGCGAACAGATTCGTGAAGAGAGCAGGATGTATGAACTGGGGTTTGACTCGCTGCGCTACATGGAGTTGGTCGTGTTGTTGGAGGAGACCTTGGAGATCAGCATTCCAGATGAAATGTTGGAGATTACGGCAGAGACGACAGTGCGAGACATTGTAAAGGCGGTTTTGTCCGGCCATGACTGATCTCACCGTAGTCATACCGGTGTACAATCAGTCGGACGCATTGGCGCTTACACTGCACGGTTTTACGGTGCAGCCGGAACCGTATCGACGTACGCCCATTATTGTGGTGGATGATGGTTCAAGCGAACCGATCGGATCGGTGGTGCACTCCTTTTCCGACAAGCTGAATCTTACCTACAAACGCCTGGAGCGATGCGGCAGAGCTGCTGCCCGCAATCAGGGTGCAGCTGAAGCGGATGGAGGCATTGTGGTCTTTTGTGATGCGGATCGGATCCCCGCCCCCCAATTCCTGCAAGCCCATCACCAGACACATCTGCAGTCCGACGATGCCCTGGTCATCGGGCAGGTACGTGAAATCTACGTATCGGACATCGTCGCCGAGCGGGAGAGGGTACTAGCCTACTGGGCAGACCATCGGAAACAGCGCATTCCCCAATACTGCAGACTAGTATACCGGCTGTATGACGAGTGGGGACGGGCCAGTCCGACTGTTCCATGGATCAGTGCTTTCAGTGGAAACATGTCGATCCGCAAAGAACGGTTTGCTGCCTTGGGAGGATTTGATGAGGGTTTTCGGGAGTGGGGATTCGAACACTTCGAGTTTGGCTATCGTGCGTATCAACAAGGGGTTCCGTATCGTTATCATCCACAGGCCGCCAACATCCATCTGGCCCATCGCCGATCCGGTCCGCCATACGAGGAGTTGATTCGCCGCAGTCATCAATACTTTCTGCAGAAACATCCCGATCTCGTGGTAGAGAAGTTCCTCGACTTCATGTTGGGGCAGGTCAGTTTGCAAGAGTTGGTGCAATGCGTGCAGGAGCAGGACCACCTGTCGGCGGCGCAGGGGACGTACGATCCGCTTGTGGTGGAACGAGAACCGCTCTACGTGCGGATTACAAACTTTTAATGGAGGAGCATGCGGGTGGATACGGCTCGTTTTTTTTCGACACTACAGCGGTACGATGGTCTCTGCCTGATCGACCCGATGAGCGGAGAGCGTACCTACCAGCAGATCATCCGGCTGGCGGAAGAGAATGCCGCATCGCTTAGGCGGCTGGGATTGGCCGGGAACAGTGGGCAGCAGGCAGTAGCAATAGACATCGGCCTGGGTTGGCGGTTTGTGCCGGTACTGCTCGCCGCGCTGCTCCAGCAGGTGACGATCGTACCGATAGACCAGAGCAGCAGCGTCCGAGCGAAGCAGATCGCTGAAGCGATAAAACCGGCCCTCATCTTTGACCGATCCAATGTGGACAGCGAAGGTCGCATTCTGCTCTCCCGCATCCCTGTCCTCAGCATCCGCTTCCGCAGTGACCTTGAGGAGATCGCGTTGATCCTCTACACCTCAGGCACCAGCGGCCGTCCAAAAGGAGTGATGCTGTCGTACGACAACATCTGGAGCAACGTTGCCGATATCCAGGCGTATTCCCAGTTCCGTGAGACGGACCGGCTGCTGATTGTCCGACCGCTCACGCACTCTTCCGCGATCACGGGCGAACTGCTAACCGGTCTGCTGGCAGGCAGCAGCATCTGCGTGAAAGAACCTGGCTCATCGCCGCTCTCATCGCTACGGCTGATCAGCCGCCTGGGCATCTCCGTGCTGGGTGCGACTCCTACACTAACAGCCCGATTGGCACACTTTTCCGACCGTTACGATATGAGCACGCTGCGTCGGCTGATCGCAAGCGGAGAATCTCCGCTGCCTGTACAGATCAGTAGGATACGAAAGTCCTTTCCGCAAGCTGAGTTATGGCATGCTTACGGACTGACGGAAGCCTCGCCGCGTGTCAGTTGCCTCACTCAATCATTGAGTGAGCAGAACTATCGCTGTGTCGGAAGACCACTCAGGCAGGTTTCCATACGCATTGTCGACCGCTGCGGCCATCCGCTTCCCGATGGAACAGAGGGCGAACTGCTGGTCGCCGGTCCCAACCTGATGAAGGGGTATTATAACGATCCCCGGGCGACTGAGGAAAAGCTGATCGACGGCTGGCTGCATACCGCAGACCGAGCCAGTATGGTGGACGGGCTGCTTTACATACATGGTCGAACAGATCATCTGCTGGTTCGCGCCGGGATGAACATCTATCCACAGGAGATCGAGGGACTGCTGCTTTCCCACCCGGGAGTAAAGGAAGCACTCGTGTTCGGTACGGCAGAGGGAAACCACGGACACAAGATTCACGCCTGGGTGGTGGCAGATCAACTAATCAGTGAAAAGGAGCTGTTTGCCCACCTGGCGGCGGCTGCAGACGAACCGCGATTATGGCCTGACGTGATTCAGATCAAGAGCCAACTGGCCAAAACAGCGTCAGGAAAACTGATTCGCCCCTGACGACCTTATACCCATAATGCTGTGAAAGTAGGTGACAAAGTGAGAGCGACAAGCAATGCCTATCGAGTGCTTCACCCCTTTACCTTTATGGGAGACATGCAGGAATTAACCGTGGAGGCGGTACAGGAACAGTACGTCTGTCTGAAAGGTGGAAAAGGGTCCTGGGTGTTCGACAATCAGGGCAACTCCTACCTGTATCTGACGACTGCCGTTCCTACTCTGGGTCTCGGCCACGAGCGGGTGGTGGAACAGATCTCAGAGCAGTATAAAACCCTCAGCTTTGCCTCTACCTGCGCACAGAGCCATGAACTGGTGCAGCCGCTGGCTGAACGGTTGCTGTCCTTGGCTGATGGTCCGTATTCATCCGTCTTTTTTGCTAACGACGGTTCGGGTGCGGTGGAGAGCGCGATGAAGCTGGCACGACAGTATTGGATGAAAAAAGGGCAGATGAATCGAACCAAGTTTGTTTCCCTCTCCGGCAACTACCACGGAACGACATTTGGCTCTGGCTCCGTAACTCATATGGGCATACAGGAACAGTTCGGTCCAGCTCTGGAGGGATGTCTGAGCGCACCGGCTCCTCACCTGTACCATCCTCCGATCGAGGGGGGAGAGGAAGCAGTCGTTGATTACTGCTTAGAGCAGTTGGAAGCATTGATTGAGCAGGAAGGGGCAGAGACCATTGCGGCCGTGTTGATTGAACCGATCCAGGGTGTCAATGGTGTGGTCCTGTTCCCCGATAGGTACTGGCACGGTTTTCAACAGCTGGTTCGCCAGTACGATATTCTGATGATCGCCGACGAGGTCGGGAC
Source organism: Brevibacillus humidisoli (assembly GCF_020923435.1). Classification (NCBI taxonomy): domain Bacteria; kingdom Bacillati; phylum Bacillota; class Bacilli; order Caryophanales; family Paenibacillaceae; genus Brevibacillus; species Brevibacillus humidisoli. The sequence continues at coordinate 1,593,145 of NZ_CP087263.1, forward strand.
GGGCATCGGTCGTACTGGACACTGGTTCGCCAGTCATCGCTATCAGTTGGAGCCTGATCTGTTGATCGTCTCCAAAGGACTGACCGGCGGCTACTTCCCCATGGGCGCCACCTTGATCTCACACCACATGATGGAGACGCTTTACGCGGGCGGAGGAATCTTTTTGCATGGATCTACGATGTGCGGACACCCGGTGGGGTGCGCGGCTGCCTTAGCGGTGCTCGACGTGATCGAAGAGCAGCAGTTGGTGGAACATGCCGCGAGGGTAGGCAACCGGATGCTGGAACAGCTGCGTGACGCGCTGGACGACCATCCACAGGTAGGCGAAGTTCGTGGGATGGGCATGATGCTGGCGATAGAGTTTGTCGATGATCAAGCGACACGCCAGCCGGTCAATCCGCAATGGGGACAGGCATTGACTCAGCATCTGCGTTCCGAAGGGATCTTGGGCAACTTTTTCAACAGCACGTTGGCGATGTATCCGCCGCTGACCCTGTCCCAGAAAGAAGCAGAGTTCGTCGTAAATGGCGTAGTGCAAGCAGTGCGCCGAACAGGGGAGTGAATCCATTGGCAGCAAAAGAAGCGTGGCAGACGTTTTTTACAGAGGAGTACCTTCAATTCTCACAGGCGATTCTGACACCGGAGCGAACCAAGCTGGAAGTCCAGCAGTTGATCGATTGGCTGCAGCTTCCGCAAGGGGCCCGGATACTGGATCTAGGCTGCGGCCAGGGGCGTATTGCCGTTCCGCTTGCCCAAGCGGGTTACACGGTGACCGGATATGACGGGTCTGGGGTACTGCTAAAGGCAGCGAGAGAGTATGCTGCCGCAGCAGGGACAGAGGTGACGTTCGTCGAGGGGGATATGCGGCAGCTTGACTTTGAGGGATCATTTGATGCCGTGATCAATCTGGGGACGGCTTTCGGCTACCTGGATGACGAGCGGGAAGATGCCGCGATCCTGCGGCGCATCTGGCGGGCTCTCCGCTCCGGCGGACAGTTTCTGCAGGATACGGAGAACAGAGAGTTTCGACTGCTCAGGCTGCAGCCGCGAACCTGGGAGGAGATGAACGGCCAGCCGGTCTGGTCGCATCGACAGTTTAACAGTGTGACCGGCAGGTGGCGGGAGCGAATCACTTGGATGGGCGGCGGGGAACTGCGAGAGACGGTACTTGATCTGCGCTTGTATACGGCAACAGAACTGGTCAGATTGACGGAAGCGGCTGGCCTGACTGTCCGGGCGGTATACGGAGGTCTGGATCGTTCACCGCTTACGGTAAACAGTCCGAGAATGGTTGTCTGGTCACAAAAGCAAGAAGAGAGGGGTGTGTCATCTTGAAATCGGAACAGAAACATTTAATCGTACCCGCAGCTGAGATGACGTGGGAGCCGGGAATCTATGAAAACACGGAAATGTGCTACTTATGGCATGAGGAAGAAACGGGAAAGCGGGCGTTTTTGCTAAAGATGCATCCCGGCAGCATGATTCCGATGCATGATCACCCGCAGCGGGAGATCGCCTGGCTGTTGGAAGGGGAGGTGCGTCTGGGTGAAGATCGGATGAGAGCAGGTGACTTTCTGACTGCCGGACTGGGTGAACTGCACGATGTTTACACCGAGACAGGCTGCCTGTTCTTTCTGTTCATCGACGAGGACGTGACCGCTGCTGCAGGTGGTGACACTTGAACCTGCAGCAGCTGATGTCGCTTTTGCCCCAGCAGGTACCGTTTCGCTTTGTGGATCAGATCATTTGCTACCAGCCGGGGGAATGGTTGGAGGCGGTCTTTCTGCCTGAGCGATTGCACGACAGTCTGGGCAGTCAGTCGTTCTTCCCCGACACCTGCCTGATGGAGGGACTGGCGCAGGCGACGGTGATCTTCACTCAGTTGGAAACAGAACCGCTCCGTCCCGGGGAGCTGCCGCTTTTGGGCAGCATCGAAACAGAACTGGTAAGGCCCGTAGCGTGGGATGAGCAGTTAACCTACCAGATTCGGCCGATTCGCATGATGCAGCGGCGGGCGATTCTGGAAGGGGCGGTCTATGGACGGGTGGGACAAAGCGAACCGGGCGATCTTGCGGCAAAGGCGATCATCGGCGTAGTGATCTCCAGCAGTGAGATGCTTCAACAGGAGGTACGTTCAGGGGAAGCGGGGGACCCATGTGAATGAGGTGGAACGAGCGGCATCGCTATTCAACAGTCTGTATCAACGAGCCGATGAGTATGTGTCCGACTATACGGCACACGTCATCTTTCACTGTCTGGAAAGGGGCGGCGTCCGTTTCCACCCTGAAGGTGTGACGATCCTGCAGATCTTGAACCGGTTGGGCTGTGTTCAACAGATGAAACCGGTGGTTTGCTGGGCGATTGGTTATCTGCTGCAGCAGAATATGCTGTTGCTCAGCGGGGACAAACTGTACCGCGGCCCGGCTGCCTACCAGTTTAGGGAAGATCACGAGCTGACGGGCTCTGTCATCGTTCAACCATCGCTTCAGTTGATCCAATTCGCAGGGCGTCATTGGCTTGATCTCGTAGCTGGTCGGATCGACCCGCAGTGGCTGGCGGCCACGATCAAACAGAAACGGTTATGGCAAGCGTACTACAGCAATCGGCACGATCTGTACGCAGTCTACAACCAGTGGGCGGCAGAAGTGTTTGCCGAACGGGTTGACCTGGAAGGTACCCATTTGATCGAGGTGGGTGTTGGTTATGGATCGGCCAGCTTTGCGCTGCTGGCGGAGTGCGCCCTGCGTGGGGTAGATATCACCGGCTATACGCTGGAGGACAACGACCCGATCCTGCTCGAGCAGACCCAGAAGAGGCTGCAGAATCGGTTTGGAGCGATCTCGTTTCAGTCCCGACTAGCGGATCTGAATCAATTGCATTGGGTTGCGCCGGAGCGGTTTGATCACGTTTTTGCCGTCAACGGGATGGTCTGCACACGTGATCTCACTGTAACCGCCCAGCGACTGCATTCGCTGGTGAAGCCAGGAGGGGCGGTCTTGTTATCGCAATGGGTTCGACCAAATGATTGCGGCAAACGGCATGAGGAGTTTATCTTTTCACTGCTTCCTGGCGTACGGCCGTTCCAGTCGGAAACCGATCTATCTGTCTGTTTTGCCTTCTTCACCACTGAAGATTGGCGGTCCGCCTTTCTCAATGCCGGATTTCGGCAGGTTGAGGTGTACGTCAATCCAGGTGAAAAGAGCAAAGCAGCAATTGTAAAGGGGCTGCACTGAGATGAAGGCAGAACAAATACTGAGGTACCGGAAACCGTGGATTCTGGTTGACAACATTGTAGAGATTTCCGCAGGGAAGCGGATTGTAACCCAAAAACTAATCACAAGCAGCGATTACTTTCTGCAGGGCCACTTTCCCCAATACAGCATCTACCCCGGCATGCTGGTGATTGAAGGATTGAAGCAATCGACCGAACTGTTGTTCAAGCTGTCGGGCTCCGCTTGCTGCGGCAAAAAACCGCGTCGGATGCTGCAGCTCACCGCCCGCTTCGCCAAACCGCTGGAACCGGGGGATACGGTTACCTATACCGTCACCCACCAAACAGGAAAGGAGAAGGAGTGTCTATCATTTTCCTGCAAGGCGACGGTAGGGGAGGACGAAGTAGTGCGGGCCCGCATCACCATGGAAAAGGAGGGGTGCAGTTGTCGCGTGAAGAGCTGATCGAGCTGTATGACCAGGGGAAACTGGCAGGTGTCCTACACTTGCCGCCAGCAGAGATGCAGCCTTGTCCAATCGTGATCTACTGTCCGGGCAAGAACGGGGAGCGCTACGAGGTGCATCGCCTGGCCGTCAAGTACGCCCGGCGACTGACGGCGCGCGGCATCGCGTTTCTGCGCTTCGATTACTACGGTCTGGGTTTAAGTGATGGCGAGTATCACCACATGACGACGACGACCAAGCTGTCCAACGTGCTTGCCGCCTATCGGTATGTGCAAACATTGCCGCAGATCCTTCATGATCAGGTTGCTTTCCTCGGCTTTAGTGATGGAGCGCGGATCGCGCTGATGGCGGCCAATCGCAGTGATGTCTCCCGGGTCGTATTGTGGAGCCCCTTGTTCAATGAATACGCCGGTAACATGCCCAACCGCAAGCTGCCTCGCTTCAACCGCCATCCGCTCTATCCGGAATTCCTGGTCATGCCGTGGGCCGGACTGTGGGTGGGGATGGGCTTCTATCAGGATCTGAAGGGAATCGATATCGATCGCGAACTGCGCACATACCGTGGTGAATCGCTGATCGTCTACGGGGATGACGATCCACTGATCGAAGAAGAGTTTTCGCATATGCAGGTTGGTGATTATCGTCTGTACCGCCATTCCGCAAAAAACCAGTTGGTGGTGGTGCCTGGAGCGGGTCATCTGTTCACCTCACTGCCGTTTGAACAACGGTTAATGGCTGAATCGACCCATTGGCTCAGGAAGTCGTTTAACCGTCTGGCGCCGCTGGAGGGGAAGTGAAACGATGTGGACACAAGTGAGGTTTGGCGGCGATCAGGGGATCTATGGCGTAGTGGAAAAGGCGGAACAGAGCAGCGGGCCGCAGCCGCTCGTGATCAGTTTTGCCGGTTTGGGGCAAGCGATGAGCGAAAAAAACTATCTCTTCTCCAACATGCGCAAACGGATGGCGGAATACGGACAGTGGTTTGTCCAGTTTGACTACCGTGGATATGGAGACAGCTATGGTGAATTGGGCGATGCTTCGCTGACTTCGATGCTGGAAGACGCGCGCGACGTGCTGGAACAGGTGACGTCCGTAGAGCAGCCCAGCAAGATCTACCTGGTCGGCAACGCGCTGGGAGCGATCATTGCACAGGAGCTTGCCCTATGGTGGGAAGAGAAGAAGAACATTCCCTGTCTGCCGATCCTGATCTCTCCGCCGCTGCAGATGCTGCCGCACTCAACCGAGATATTTGCCGCTGACGATTTGGCCAGAATTGCAGCGGAAGGCAAGATCGACTCACAGCAATTGGTGCCCGGTTACGACTATTACACCTTGTCTGACTTTCGACCTGATCAGTATGAGTACGTTACCAGGCTGGGCGCACACTTGCTCTATCTACACGGTCAATGCGTCGGCAAAAAGATGATCGAACAATTGGATCAACTTGATCCTGCCGAGCTGTTCCGTAAAAGTGGACGGATCTGTCCGTTAATATGCGGAGAGAACGATGAGCTGACCATTCAGTTGGCGGAACAGTTGGGCGTCTTTCATCTCCACTTGCTGTCAGGGGTCACCTACTATCATCAGCATCCGGCAGCAATGGACCAGTTGATCGCGATCGTCCAGTCAATCGTGAGGGAGGATTTGAAGTCGTGTTGACGTTTTTAGGAGGGATAAGCAACTGTAGGGAGATTGTGGCTCTTTGTCTGCTGAAGCACTTCGGATTTGACGATCTGTACAAACTGCTGGGGCGCTATCTGGATTTCCGCTTCACCCGCAGAGGGAATGCTGTCTGCAGCTACGATGTTTCGTTTGAAACCGGTCTGTATGAAGCGATGCAGCAGGTGTACGGAATTCGACTGGTCCATCTACGCAGTGTAGATGAGATCTATCAGGCCATCCGCGAGCAGCGATATCCCGTCATCCGGGTGAATAGTTTCTATATGCCGTACATGACGGTCTACTATCAGAAGCACCATGTCTATCACTATATCATCGCCGACGATCATGATGAGGCGACGGGCAAAACACGCGTGTTCGATGACCTGCTCTCCTTCTACGATCGACTGGACGGCAAAATATGGGAAGAAGCGGCACAATGGGGGGATCTGGACGCATTTGTATTTGATTTGCAGCAGACTGCCAAACCGGATGAGGCCGGCTGGCAGGACTTTTTACGGCAGCAGTCGGAACGCCTCTACCGGGACTATTTGTCAGAGTCAACGGAAAGCGTCGGAGGCAGCAGCTTGCTCTCCTGCCGTGACGAGATAGTCGATTGGGATCGGCTCGACTGCGAGAAGAGGAACCAACGGGTGGAACTTCTGCTCCGTGAGCTGGTCTCCATTCCTTATCTGCGCAGGGGTTTTTCCCGCTATGCGGAGATGGTCCACGGCCAAGGCAGGTTTACACAAGAGGCGGTTGCTCTGGCAAACGATTGGCAGGTGCTGTTCAACACCTTTATCCGCCAGATTTATATGGATCACAGCTGCATCCCCGAGATCACCGATAAGCTGCGCCGGATCCATGAACAGGAAAGACGGTTGGTGCAGGCCAATTACGATTTCTTTCATTAAAAAGGGGGTGTTGGCGTGGACAGGCAGACACTGGCTGATCGACTGCTCGCGGAAGGCGTCGACTGGCGTTACCCGGATCAGGAAGGATTGAGTGAACGTGTGTTGGACTGCCGCCAATCCAGCATCAAAGAGGTGCTGCGCTGGAAAGGGTATGACAAGTTGATCCGCGTCTTTCTCAATCGGTTTGACTGTTTTTACTCTGGTCTTCTGCTGCGCCGCAGTGAACCAAAACTGATGTTGGGATGGGGACTGACCACCCATTCCTCGCTGTCACCCGAAGGGGTGCGCTCGATGATTCGCTCCGTCTTTTCGCGTATCGGGTACTGCTTGCTTTACACACAAGCTTACCATATGCCCTTTTCTGCCTATTACGGGCGTTACGAAGTACTGCATTGGTCACTTGTGATCGATTGCGACGATGAGCAGGTGACACTCGTCGATGATTCCGGCAGTCCCGTCTACTTTCAAGGATACGTCGGCAAAGTCCCTTGGGAGGTGCTGGCCGATGGCTGGCGACAAAACGCTGAAGGTGGCGTCGCCTACCTCGTTCGTGAAACGGTCCCGATGGAGTCCACATGGCCTGGACACTGTCGGCAGCTGCTTGTCGATACGGTGTCAGAAATGGTGGACAGAGGAGGATTGAACAATCTCGCCGGGTTTATCCAGGCGGTGGAAGCGGCGCCTCTGACGGAATTGATTGAGGATTTGGAACGATTGGAGTTTGACCTGAACTACTATCGCAAAGCGCGTGAGCTGTGGAAACTGGCTGTCGCCAGCGGTCATTTTCCGGCTGAGCTAACCCAAGGCACATGGGTGGAGCATCTCTCCGACGCCTGCCAAAACTGGTCGCTGGTGATGGGGGTCGCGATGAAATGGCGGCGACAGCCATCGCGTGATTACCGCGCCAAACTGACTGATTATCTCTGGCAAGCATACGAGGCGGAACGTGCCTGCTTCCTGGCGATGGCTGAACTGCTGCAAAAGGAGGGAAGCAGATGAAACAAGAGCAGCTTGATAGACTGGCGGATCAGATTGTTTGCGATTCCCTGCAGATCACCGGAGGCGAGCGGGTGATGATCGATTTAACAGGGGACGCAGATGACTTGGCTGAAGCCGTGATGGAGCGGATTGCCGCGGTAGGCGGTGTTGCCCAGGTGAGAATCCAATCACAGCGTCTCAATCGCGCACTGATCACGCAGGCTGACAAAAACTTGTTCGCCCAGTGGGCCAAGTGGGAGTGTGAGCGCCAGGAGGCATGTGATGCCTATCTCAGCATCAAGGCAGAGGAGAACATCTATGAGCTGGCCGACGTGCCAAAAGAGAAGTATGACCTCTATAGGCAACATTACCTGCAGCCGCTCACCATCTCCATGGCCGGTATGAAAAAGTGGCTGCTCATCCGCTATCCAACCTATGGCATGGCTCAGTTGGCCAAACTGAGTTTCACGGAGCTGACCTCCCGATACTTCCAGTCGTGCACGCTGCCCTACGGCAGACTAC